>JAGKVE010000027.1 GCA_021152555.1 Bacteroidia bacterium
AGAACACTATTTCAAAGAACTCATGCTATTCGGACTAAAATCAGCCGTTTAGCGATCATATTTTAACTAATTTAAGTCAAATTTTTAACGAACTATTGTCATAATCGTTTACGTTTTAGGATTAGAATGATACAAACGGGTTATTATCTGCTTCGCTGATACCCTTGTTCGTCTCAATCTCAGATTGCGGGATACGCCACAAGTAAATACCGCTCGAAGCCTTCACATCCTGTTTAGCCCATGCGTCCGGCCAGTTGCTGGAAGTTGTACGGGTGATATCTTTATTCAGACGAACAATATCTCCCCATGCAAATCCTTCGCCCCAGAGTTCAACACGGCGTTGCCACCATATCTCATCCTCCAGACTCAGGCCATGTTGTGCAACGGAATAAGACGGGTCACGGTTAGCCTGTACGAATTGGGTGAGCGTTCCTGCTCCGTCACCACCGGACTTAGCCAAGCCTTCTGCTTTGATAAGGATTAACTCTTCAGCGCGCATCAAAATCCAGTCTGCGGCCGCAGCTCCCAAACCGGTAACTGTTCCGTCACCTGTTCCGAACTTAACATTCTGATACGGGGTTTCTAAGGCCAGGATAGCTTCTTTCAATGCGTTATATCCTTCTACATCCAACAGAGGAGACTCCAAATCTTCGTTGAGCCACCATCCTTTACGGACATCACTATCAGCAATTTCGTCAAACAGCGCACTTGCTATCCAGCGTGTTGCGCCAACACCGGTATAACCGTCACCGTAGAAAGAAGACAGGTGAGACGGCCAGTTGACAATACCTGTCTGCACAATGTCATTTGTCTCCACAATGATATTAGCCCAGAGTACATTATGCGCCTTGGCGGAAGCAAAGCCCGGTTTGGCAGCCTCGTCTAAAGATAGAGGTGTTGCTCCGGAGAGTTGCAATGCCTTATCTGCGTCAGCCGCAGCAGCAGCCCACTCGCCTTTAATCAGGTTAGCCCGGGCACGGAGGCCGAATGCTACAGCCTGGTCAACATAACCCTTATCCACACGAACAAATCCTTCCAATGAATCACACGCGTAATCCAAATCCTCAAAAATAAGTTTGAATACGTCCTCTAATGAAGCGCGGGGATTGCTTTCCTGTTGTTCGGGAGTCATATTTTCTTTTACGATTGGCACACATGGCAGCGATTTCGTTGCATCGCTATACGGTTTCTGGTAGAGTTGCGATAACTGCAAGTAACAGAAAGCACGTACAGCCAGTGCCTGCGACAGATTATGACGTTGGGCACCCGGGTCCTTTCGGTCTGCACCTTCTATGACCGTATTGCATGCACGGATAATCTTATAGTACTCGTTCCACACCAGATGGCTAATCAAACCGTCAGTCGTGGTCAACGTATTATCCCGGATAGCTTGCCAGTCCGAGAAACCGAACCAGTTATAACCGATATTCGGGCCAACAAAATCCTGACCTTGCGACTCGGTAAACAAACAAATGGCTGCATAACCGAAATCGCTGTGACGCTCAAAACCGAGGTCGCCCAAACCGGCGTATAGTTGTATAAACTGAGCATAAATAGCCGATATATCCGCAGCTGCAGCTGCCGGGTTTTGGGCGGAGGCATCTGCCTTTTGGTCGGCGGTCTTCGTCGCGCCTTCCGGTTCTGCGTTCATCCAATCGCTGCAAGCAGATAAACTTAGTGCCGCAACGAGGAGAATAGATACATATTTATTTATCGTTTTCATAATTTTCTCCTTTCTTTGATTAGAACGTAATACTTAAACCGCCGGAGATAGCACGCATCGGCGAATAGTACGTCGAGTTGGCGCCAGTAAAGCCTTGACGCGGATCAAGTCCCTTTCGTGCAGACCATAAAGCCACATTGTCAGCGACAGCATAGACGCGTATCTTCTCTATATGGGCTTTCTTTGTCAATTTGGCGGGGAAGGTATATCCGAGCGTGATATTTTGAAGAGCCACATAGTTGCTCGATATAAGCCAACGGTCAGAAGCTCCGTTCACATAACGGTCACCGGCATTCAGACGGGGAACATTCGTATTGGTGTTTTCGGGAGTCCAAGCATTCAAGATGTCCGTGTGCCAGTTCTGGCCCGCATTGCTGGAATAACCACCGTGCATCAAGTTCATATATGCCAAATCACGGATACGACCACCTGCCTGATAATTGAATGCTACTGAGAGATCTACACCATATGCTTTCAGTTCAGTTCCGAAACCACCGTAAACCTTCGGCAGAATATCACCTGTCTCATAGAATGCAGCTTCACTATAGTTCTCCGTTGTTCCGCCTTTTTCAACTACGTTACCGTCTTTATCCTTGGTATCGACATACCATAATGAGTTACCGTTTTCAGGGTTAACTCCTGCAAAGCTACGCAGATAGAGGTTATACATAGCCGAACCTTCTTTATAGATATACGGACTTTCTATCCATTGGCCCTCCAATTCCGGCGACAATTTCAAAATTTTGTTTTTGAAGAATGTCAGGTTTGCATAAACAGACCATGTTACATTACGGGTCTTTATAATATCTCCGTGAAGTTCTGCGTCCATACCTGCGTTACTTACCGAACCGATATTCACCGGCAGATAACTATAACCCAGCGACGCGGCCACGGGACGATAGTACAACATGTCTTCCGTACGGCGCCGCCAACCTTCGATAGTACCTCCGAGGCGCTCTCCGAAGAACGCGAAGTCGATACCGGCGTTGAAGTTGTAACTCGTCTCCCAGCTCAGGTCTTTATTTCCTTTATAGGTCAGAGTTGTTGCGAACTCACCGTTGTTTTCACTAATTGTATATTGGTCCGCCCAAACATGGTAGTTAGCATAACCGTCTTGCGTCAGCAATGCATCATTACCTTGTGAACCGTAACTGGCTTTTATCTTCAACAGGTCAATCTGGTCGATACCGTCCATAAACGGCTCAGACTTGATATCCCATGCAGCACCTACAGACCAGAAGTTACCCCATTGGTGACCTTGCGCAAAACGCGAAGACGCATCACGACGATAACTTGCGCTGATAAAATAACGGCTTGCGTAATCATACTTAGCCTGAACCAGAATACCTTGAGTGAAATAGGTATCCGTTGAGGACGATGCATCCGGAGAAAGGATAGCATTGCTAATCTCCGCAATATTCGGGTTGAACAGTTTCTGCTTTGAACCTGATTGCGAAGACATAATACGGCGGTAGTTCTCATAACCTACCAAAGCATCCACATTATGCTCACCGAACTTACGCGCAAACGTAATCAAGTACTGCTGGTCGACGCCCACAGTACGGTTTGAACTAACATACGCGTAACCGCCGGACGAAGCGAACTGACCGTAGAACGGGTTTGCTGTAGTTTGATAACGGACACCACCATAGTGAACACCTAAATTAGCATGGAACTTCAAGCCCTTATAGGGTTCGACTTGGATGAACCATTTGCCGGTGAAGATGTCTTTTTTATACATTGATTTGTTCAGCGCAATCGCACTCGCCGGGTTGGATTGGTTCATGAAGGCACGGGTTACGCCGTTGATAGTTGCATCACCGTAGTCATACATGGTATACCCATTCGCATCCTTCATAATCTTCCCTTCCGCATCACGTATATATAACGGATAAATAGGAGCTACGTTGTTACTTACATAGAACAAGTTACCGCTCGAATAGGAACCGTACTCATCCTCTTCCGGATACTGCATATCGGCATGGCTGTAACTCATGTTCGTTCCAATTTTCAGCCATTTCTTTGCCTGATAATCCACATTCACACGCCCCGTTGCACGGCGGAAACCTGAATTCTCAATAATACCCGAGTCATCCAAATAACTACCGGAAGCGAAATAGGTCAACTTATCTGTCGAACCGCTTACACTCAAGTTATATTCTTGACGCAGGTTATTCGATTTAAACAACTCATCATACCAGTCGTCTGCCAATAAGGTGTACTGCTTACCTGTCTTGGAGTTTGTGGTTATAAAACCCGGAGTAGCATTCGGGTTCAGTTTGCCGTTCGTTCCAATCAAACGCTCACCGGCAGGAATGCTATACACCTGATAACCCAAACCGCCGTTGGTGGCGTCCAACAGGTTTTTATTCGCCAAATCGTGCGAACCATATTGGTTGTACAATGCCTGGTAGAATGTCTCATAATACATTCCCGGGTCAGTCATCACACTGTAGTTTGGCACTCCGCGCTGGTTAGTACCCCATTTGGCGTCAATCTTAATCTGCGCATCGCGCGTGGATCCGCGCTTCGTGGTAATAAGGATTACACCATTGGCACCACGCGCACCATACAAAGCATTCGATGCCGCATCCTTCAAGACCGTTACCGACTCGATATCGCTGTTATTCAACGTACTCACGGCATCATCATCAGCAGGAATACCATCGATAACATACAGCGGAGCGTTACTCGAAGCCATGGAACCGATACCACGGATACGAATGTTACTTGTCGTTCCTGGCTGACCGCTTGTACTTAAGCCCTGAACACCGGCAACCTGACCAGCAAGAGCGTCCGTCACGTTGCTCGCCTGACGCTTGTTAATCTCGTCCGCTTTCACAACAGAAGCTGCTCCGGTAAAGGATTTTTTAGTAGAAGTACCGAATGCCACGACCATAACTTCGTCCAACTGCTTCGAGTCTTCCGCCAAGTTAACTACTACACCGTTCGTGGCATTTACTTCTTGAGTCGCCATACCGATAAACGAGACAACCAGCACTGCGTCCGGGTCTACCTCAATGGAGAATTTACCATCTACATCGGTGATGGTTCCTTTTGAAGTACCTTTCACCTGCACAGACGCACCGATTACCGGCTCGCCGTCAGCATCATTCAGAACGGTACCTGAAACCGTTTGGCTCTGAGACCAAACCTGTCCGATTGCGATACACAATACGGACAAAACGAGTAGAAATTTCTTCATACCTTAAATTGTTTGTTATACATTATGATTCCAAAAAACGGAATTTTGCGACAAAAGTACAACAAAAATTTTAAATACACAACATTTTAACGCAATTTTTGTCAAAAAAACAACAAAACTTCATTTTGCAAAGTTGAGTTTACAAAATAAAGCCTTTCGTATGTATTGCAGTTGGCAATTTCCGAGTCCCCTGTGCTCCGCAAAAAAAGCCGACCTATCAGGCCGTTTTTTTTCTTTTTTGCAACTCAACTTTGCATTTTAAAGAATTCGTTATGTTTTTTTTGTTCATTTCCTTAAAATTCACTACCTTTGCACCCGTTTTTTTGAAAGGTACAAATAATCACTATTCTGTTTATGCAATTTTCACTCCGCGAAGTCTTCGCACCTAAATTATTCAGCACGCTGCGCACATACACACGCGCGCAATTTGCCCAGGACTCACTTGCCGGTATCATCGTAGGCATTGTTGCCATTCCGCTCGCCATCGCTTTCGGTATCTCGTCCGGTGTCGGTCCCACCGAAGGACTGATAACGGCTATCATCGCCGGATTTATCATCTCGCTCTTCGGCGGCAGCAAAGTACAGATAGGCGGTCCGACGGGCGCGTTCATCGTCATCATTTACGGCATCATACAGCAATACGGACTTGCCGGGCTGACGATTGCCACCATCATGGCGGGTATCATTCTCGTTCTGATGGGTCTGGCGCACCTCGGTTCGGTCATCAAGTTCGTTCCCTACCCTGTTATCATCGGTTTTACTGCGGGTATAGCGGTCACTATCTTCTCTACCCAGATGAATGATTTCTTCGGTCTCGGTCTCACTGATGTGCCGGCCAACTTCATTGACAAATGGATTTATTACGCCCATCATTTCCACCCCAACTGGTGGGCATTGGGGATAGGTGTTTTCTCGCTGGCGGTATGTATCGGCATGCCGTATTTCACGAAGCGTGTCCCCGGTTCGCTGGCTGCAATCATCGTGGCCACACTCGCTGTCTGGCTGCTCAAGTCGTTTGCACCGGAGTCATGGGGAGTTGCTTCGCTGCAAACCATCAGCGACCTGTACGAACTGCCGCACGGTATTCCTGCGCCGCACCTTCCCTCGTTGGAGCTGAAGGAAGGCGAGACGTTCTTCACGCTTATCCAGCAACTCTTCCCTTCCGCTTTCACCATTGCCATGCTCGGTGCCATCGAGTCCCTGCTCTCTGCAATGGTGGCGGACGGTGTCATCGGCGACAAGCATAATTCCAATACCGAGCTCATTGCCCAGGGCGTAGCAAATATCGTTGTGCCGTTTTTCGGCGGCATACCGGCTACGGGTGCCATCGCGCGTACGATGACGAATATCAACAACGGCGGCCGCACTCCTGTAGCAGGCATCATCCATGCCGTTGTACTGCTGCTCGTACTGCTGTTTCTCGGTTCGCTGGTAGGTATGATTCCTATGGCCTGTCTCGCGGCGGTACTGATTATGGTCAGTTACGGCATGTCCGGCTGGCGGACTATTGTCGGCCTATGCAAGCACCCGAGCCGTGACCTCGCCGTGCTGGCAATCACTTTCTTCCTGACGGTTATCTTCGACCTCACCGTGGCAATTGAGATTGGTATTCTGCTGGCGTTGGTGCTTTTCCTCATGCGTACGAGCGAAGAGACGCACATACGTACTTTCCACAATGAGATCGACCCGAATGAAGACACCGACATCCAGTCCAACCTCTCCCACCTCACTATCCCGGAGCGTGTGGAGGTCTATGAGATAGACGGACCGTATTTCTTCGGTATCGCCAACAGGTTTGACGACATCATGGGGCGTGTCTCCACAGAGAAATACCCCATCCGTATCATCCGCATGCGTAAGGTGCCTTTTGTCGATTCCACGGCGATGCACAACCTCTCCATGCTTATCGAGCGTTCCCACCGCGAGGGCATGACCATCATCCTCTCCGGCGTCAACCAGCATGTACACAAACAGCTGCTCAAAGGCGGTATTGAGCAAATGATGAATCCGGACAATATATGTCCGAACATCCACGTTGCCCTCCGCCGTGCAGAAAATTTGCTGCAGGAAATGGCCTGACCCTCACGCACAATCCTCATACACTAAATACCACGGGCGACTCTCATGAGCCGCCCGTGGTATTTAGCAATCTCTCTCATACGCATCTCGTTCGCATCGTGTACGTCATAGTAGGATGTGAGTAGCGTTTTTATACATACGGGTGACTATTGTGTCCCATTAAAATGTGAGATTTTAAGCGAATCGGCTCAAAAAAGTAAGATTTTTTGCATTTTTTGGTTCAACATGAGCCGATTATTCAAATATTTTTTGTAATTTTGCACCGATTCTACAAAAAAGTCTATGGAAACAGCACGAGAAATACTGCAATTTTTGCACTATCACCCTTCTTCTTCGCGCGAAGAAATCCGCGCAGGTATCGGTTTTCAGGAAAGCGATGCTACGCTCAAACGGCTTATTGCAGCCGGAGTGGAGGACGGGGATATAGACGTAGAAGGGAAAGCGCGCGCGACGCGTTATTCCTTGTCTAACCGTGCGCATTTGTTAATGCCCTTGGACTTGGACACGTATTTTTCGCAGGAGACCGATGAGCGGCAAGTGCAGACGGGTTTCAACTTTGCACTTATCAATGAGCAACTGCCGCAAGTGGCACTCTTTACGGATGAAGAATTGGCGCATTTGGATGCACTACAAGGAGAGTTCCGCGCACATCTGGCAGATATGAGTGAGAACGAGTATCGCAAAGAGATGGAGCGTCTGGGTATAGACCTCAGTTGGAAATCCTCGCAGATAGAAGGCAACACCTATTCGCTTTTGGAGACGGAGCGGTTACTGCGAGAGAGCAAAACGGCAGAAGGCAAGAGCAAGGAAGAGGCGGTTATGCTTCTCAATCACAAGGATGCCTTGCGTTTCGTATTGGACAATCCCGACTATCTGCAGACGCTGACTATCGGTCATATTGAGGATATTCATCAGCTGCTGACCAAAGAACTGTCCGTTAATAAGGGTCTGCGCCATCGCCGTGTGGGTATTACCGGCACGCAGTATCAGCCGCTTGACAATGAGTTTCAGATCCGCGAAGCGATGAACGATACTTGTCGCTTGATTAATAGTCGCACGAATGTGTTTGAAAAGGCATTGTTAGCACTCTTGTTGCTCAGTTACATTCAGCCGTTTATGGACGGCAACAAACGCACGGCACGTATTACTAGCAATGCACTGTTGATAGCAAACGGGTATTGTCCGTTGTCATTCCGAACGGTGGATTCGATTGATTATAAGAAGGCAATGCTTATTTTCTATGAGCAAAATAACTTACACGCCTTTAAGCAAATCTTCATTGACCAGTACGAATTTGCAATAAGAGAATACTTCTAATCAATGCACACGGGCGGCTCATGAGCCGCCCGTGATTCTCTAATCCACTAACTCACTAATTCGCTAATCGTTCACCCTTTATTTCACTTCTTGCCCTTGCAGCGTGTAGGTCTTGTCGCCGCGGAGGATGAAGACTTGGCATAAAACAAGCAAAAAATACAAAATATGTTTTCTAATACTTGCACATGTCATATTTTTTATGTAATTTTGCACCGCGATTCCGAAATTGCATAAAAGCAAATACTATTATGGCACAACAAATCTACATTCCACGCTGTTTGGAGCACGTCATTCAAGAGGCTGCACAGTACTTCTCGGTTATCTCTGTTACCGGACCTCGTCAGTCCGGTAAATCGACAATGTTGAAACATTTGTTTCCCGGTTTAGCACAGTATAGTATGAAGGATTTGCATGTACGCGCCTTTGCCGAACAAGATCCTGTCGCCTTTCTGCATCAACATAAAGAAGGCATGTTCATTGACGAGGTGCAAAAAGTGCCGGTTCTACTGGATTACATTCAAGGTATCGTAGATGGCGAGCCGGAGATGCGGTTTGTGCTGACAGGAAGTAGTAACTTGGAATTGTTGCAAGGTCTTACGGAGTCCCTGCCCGGTCGCGCCGGAGTGTATGAGTTGCTGCCGATGTCAATGGACGAGACGAAAGAGCAAATCCATGAGAAGGAGATAAATCAAGTGCTGTATGATGGCTTTTATCCTGCTATTTGTGCCCAAAAGAACATTGCCAAGCTCTTTTATCCGTCATACGTGAAAACATATCTGGAGAAAGATGTGCGCGACTTGCTACGTATCAAAGACCAGATGCAATTTTTGAAGTTCATGAAACTATGCGCGGCTCGAATCGGCTCTGTTTTTAATGCGTCGGAAGTAGGAATGGAAGTAGGCGTAGACAGCAAGACCATCAGTCATTGGCTCTCTGTTTTACAGGCTTCGTATCTGGTGACTCTTCTTCCGCCGTATTATGAAAACATCTCTAAACGGGTTGTGAAGAGCCCGAAACTATACTTCAATGATCCGGGGCTGGCTTGTTATCTGCTGGATATAGAAACGCCGAAGCAATTGGAATTGGATAAAATGCGGGGCGCTGTTTTTGAGAACTTGATAGTTATGGAGTGCCTCAAACATCGTTTCAACCAAGGCAAGGAAGGCAATGTCTATTTCTATCGGGATAGTAATGGTCAAGAGGTGGATATATTGGTCAAAGAGGAAGGCCAACTGACAGCGATTGAAGTGAAATCTTCCATGACTTATCACCCGGATTTTGCCAAGTCATTGAAACGTCTGCCGGAATGGACGAGTACTCCTATCAAACGCCGTGCCGTTGTTTATGGCGGAGATTTCGAGAATACCGCCGGCGATATATGGCTTCTGAAATACAATCACATAGAGCAGTTGTTTAACTAACACACGGGCGACTCATTCTTTGAGCCGCCCGTGGTATTTAGCAATCTCTCTCATACGCATCTCGTTCGCATCGTGTACGTCATAGTAGGATGTGAGTAGCGTTTTTATACACTACGGGCAACTCTCTGAGTCGCCCGTATGCATTCTTAGTACTTTGACGCTTGGTACTTTGTCACTTTGTCACTTTATTTGACCTCTTGCCCTTGCAACGTGTAGGTGGCACAGTTGACACAGTTGGCTCAGTTGTAGGAAAGTGTGTCAAGATTGCCAAGATTGTCATGCAAAATTTTTATAAGCAGTTGAAAAAAGAGTTAAGTTCTTTTAGAAAATTTTGTACGTAACCCTCCAGAACTTTATACGATGCTTCGGAATCGGCAATCTTTGGATTGTAGTCCGGTTGCTTTCCGTATGCGGCTTTATATATCTCAAATCTCGGGTCCTCGGAAACATCGTTTATTACCAATTCGTCTTTAAGGCCGTTGTACTGGTACCAAGAAGGATATGTCTCATAGTCAAAACCATAGGCATAAACAGTAACACCATTTATACTGTTCAAGTATTTCAAGAATGATATAGGATAATCAAGGGGATCTATCAATTGAAATGACAAACAGAGTTCTTCTTTCGTTTCGCATTTGAGTTTCCATAGATCCAAGGGAACACTCTCCGGACATCCATAGTACTTCAAGCCCCATTCTTCCCACCCTATAACACCGTATTTACGTTTTTGGTACGATGCCGCATTACTGCATCGATGTCTGTAAATACGGTAGGCTTCTATCAGTTCCGGATGAATTTCTTTTAGCACCTGATCAAAATCAGTATACTCGTAATTTCCATCTTCATCCGCTGTAAAACGCTCCGGATGAGTCTGAAGAATGTCGTACATTTCTTGCCATCTGGTATGTATCTGTTCCGGATCATCGTCATCGTTTTTGCCTTTTTTCCCCCACAGGTACCATTCGCTAAAACACGCTGGACCATTTACTGTGTCATAGTGAAGAAAGGTAACAGGCATAGGCAGGTACGCATGCATGGTAATAGGACAACCGTGACCGTTGAGGCGGTCGGCAATCTGTTCTCCGGTCATATCCGGGGGAATGCGTACTTTAGACTTGCAACCCTTGAGACCGCGATTGATAAAATCCACTACGGATTGCTTTGCTCCTTTGATAAAAATAATATTCGTCATATTTTTATAAATTACGCTTCTGATAGAATAACCTTGATTTGTTTGGCGGCCTGTTCGTTGCAGCGATGCCCGAATTTGGCATTCCAATAGATCTCATAGCCCAAGGACTCTAAGAAAGCTGCGTTTTTCTTCGAGAACTCACGCCCTATCAGTTCGTCGTCCGTGGAGAATAACGCGATGTTCCGTATTCCGAGAATAGGCGTATAGTTCTCGCGGAATGTAATAAACTGGCGTATCATCGGTTCGTCAATAGTATATTCGGTCTCGCCATTCTCCCTCGGTTGCAGATAGGGATGCTTGCCATAGCCGATCTTACGAAGTACCCGTTCAATCTCAATACACGGATTGACAACCACTTTGACGGCATTCGGACTATTTACATACATCGCCAACAATCCGCCCATCGATGTGCCGGCAATCAGAGCCGGCTGGAATGCAGCCACCCACTCATTCAGTATATCTAATGATTCAAACGGGTTATGCGTTATTTCCGGCGACAGCCATTCATAAGCATCCAAACTGCGCGCCAGAGAGGATTTCGTCCCTGACGCCGCGCTGGATCCCAAGCCATGAATATACAATGCGTACGGCTTTTGTACCGGAGTGCCATAATAGAAAGATTTATTCATTTCATCAAATAACATAAGCAATTAAAACGCATAGCCTGTTAGTTCGGGGTTGCGGAGAGACTCATGTCGCGCGAGTTGACAAAACCAATATAACGCCTCGTTCTTATCACAGCAGCGTTCATCTTTGGCAAGAATCTCCGCCAAGAATAGCTGACCACGCTGCTCTCCTTGTGTAGCTGCCTCTTTCAGCCACGACAAAGCGTCAGACAGATTAGGTTCTGTTCCGACTCCTTTGTACAAACACATTCCTACTGCTGTCATCGCTTCTGCGCATCCTCGGTTAGCCGCTTTGCGATACCATGCAAAGGCCAGTTTCTCATCTTTGGCATCTGCGACTTTCCCTCCGAGACAGCCTGTCTCATGGATGACTCCCATATTGTATTGAGCGGTCGGGAATCCCTGTTCTGCCGATAAGCGAATCAATTCAAACGGGTCTTCATTAACTTCCACACCATCCGGTAATTGAGAGTTCAAAATCCAAATCCCCAATAAGTTTTGGCTCAAGGCATTCCCTTCCCTAGCTCGCTTCAGCGTACCTTCGAAAGTAGTCATCTCTTTGTGTTCTTGTGTTTCCGTCTCCATTGTTCTCATCTATTTGTGTTTGTTCTCCAAGAACGATTCATCCAATTCCTTAAGAAAATCTTTGACATAACCGGTCATGACCTTGCCTACTGCGGAATATTCTTGATAGCCCTCATCTTCTTCTGCTTTTTCGAATTCCTTCAGATACTTTTTATAATTGCGGTCCTTCCATGGATTTTTCTTTATAAGTTCATCAGTCTGCCCATTAAATTGATACCATACCTCATACTTCTCATTATCGAAACCATACGCATCAACCGTGATACCTTCCATGCGATTCATATACCTCAAGAAGACATCCGGAATAAGTGCGCTGACGTTCATTTCACTAGCAAGACATAGACTGTCCCTCGTTTCCTTATACAGTCTCCAAACATCAAAAGGAGCAGGCCAAGTACATCCGTAGTTTGTGCGACACCAATCGAGCCAGCCGATAATGCCATATTTGCGTTTTTGGTATGATTTGGCCTGATAATAGTTTTGCCGGTATTGCCGGTACGCTTCTTGCAGATCCGGATGCAGCATCTTCATAGCGCGGTTATAATCTTTTAAACTGGGAGCTTTACCGCCAAATACATCTTTGCGGGCATCAATAAAGTCGTCCACTTCTTTCTGCCGCGCATGAGAGATCCGGCTATCAATCATATCGTACGACCCCATTCCTTCTACGTACCACGAATAGAAAGATTTCACCGCATTCGTCGTGTCGTAAGTAAGGTATGTTCGGGGCATGGGGATGTATGAGGTCATAGAGATGGGATAGCCATGATCATTGAGGCGGTTCAGTATCTCAGCACCGCTCATTGAATCGGAAACACGTTTTTTCACTCTGCTGCCCTCAAGGCCGCGATTGATAAAGTCCACAATAGATTGCTTGGATCCTTTTATGAAAATAATATTACTTATATCCGCCATAAGGTCTATTAATTGATTTGTCTTCCATATTGTTTACATATTTAATTTTGTGGCAAAGATTTTTGACCACTATTTGTCTTTGATAAATTTTGTAGTTCGTTTTGCTTCGCGCCATAACCGCCAATCCGGTTTCAAGATGTCGAATTGATCCAAGCCATATCGATAAGGAAGGGGTTGAATCTCGATGAATTCTCTCACTTCTCCAAATTTTACCACCTCCGGTTTTCCTAATTTTGCAAAGAATTGAAGAGTCATCATATTGGCTAATGATTCCTCCATTAGTACTTCCCTTTCTGAGAACCCATTCTGAGTAGTAATGACTGGCTGGTATGCATAACTTTTTTCTTCTGATTTTGTTGGATCCATAAGGGTATGAGCTAACGCATGAACCAATACAACCACATACAATTCTCGTGAAGTTATGTTACAATGATGTTTCTTCAACTTCGCCGGAGCTTTACTGATTCTTTCCTGACATAGTACGATTTCTGAGTTATAAGAATCATAGTAGCCGAAATATTCCATCGAAAAATCAGCCTTATTAAATGGATTAATCATATTATCTTCGGGAACTACTCGCAACTTGATAGACTTTAAGCCCGCCTGATTCTTCGCCCCTTTTATGTTTCTCACAAAACGTGCAATAAGTTTATCCAACGCATTTTCGTGTAATATACCTTCATGGGACAATAGTATTTTACCGCTATTGATTAGTTCCTTTTCCTCTTTTGCCGACAATGTCCCTTCGCAAACTCGTTTTGACAATATTTCCATATAGCGGATGTATTTATGAGTGTAGTCCGGATGATCGGTTAGTGTGGGTTTTATATGCACAACTTGCGTGCTATCATCTTCAAAATCATCCAATGGTAAGCAAACAGGATAAAGGCTTTCTGACGGTAAGAATGATAATTTATTAAACATGGTGATATGATTTTATATGTTTTTGCCCGGCCTTTGTTAGGCACTGGGGCACTTTCCGATTTTGTGATGCTAAGATATTACTTTATTTCTCGTGCTCAATATTTTGTAAGGCATTGTCAATCTTATCTATAGAAGATGCCAACTTCTGGATGATATCCTTGTATAGTGCTACGCGGGCTTCTTTATCGTTAAAATCTTTGCCTTGTATATCATAGTTTTTTTGATAAACTACTCTGAATATGTGATTGTGCGCATCCCATACATTCGAATTGGCATAATCCTCCTTGGATGCTAATTGAGCAACCAACCGATCAGCCGTATTGCGTATATCGGCTTTTTGTTTGGATTGGAAGAATGCCGGTGACAGGTGTGTAATCAACAACGAGACTTTGAGCTTCTTAGTCTTCTTACTCAACCAGTGGAAAGGTGTGTGAATAACGATTTGAATAGTAGGGCAAGCGTATTTATTATTGTCCATACTGGTCCAATCACGTTTGTACAAGAGGCAGAAAGAGGGTGTATAATGAATACCCCAATCGTTTAGAACGTGCTCCAGATCGTGCGCAAAGATATCTTCTCGCGCAAACTCCAACGCCTTGATAAGGCTATCGGTAACTTGATTTTTTGACTGCTTTTGATAATACGCTATACCATCCGATATGAGTTTATAGTTAGGAATATCCGAGGCTGTTAAATTTAAGGTATTAATGATCCATCGTTGTTGCCAATTGGCCGCCGGTGACAATAGATATTCCAGATAAGCGATATACTGCTGCATAGCGCTATACAACAAATCGTTTTGTGGAATCAGGGGCAGAACAATGCTCTTGAGCCATTGATAGAGGTCGTTTTCGTAAGATATTTTACGGAAGTGACCGAGAGTTTCCAATTGTGTTTTAATACTTCCTGAGAAACTGGAATGGCTCGGGTTCTCATCACTCTCGCGTTTTGTAAGATAATAGACATAGAGATTCTGCAGTTTTCTATCTATTATTCTTTTCTTGTTGTCCTCCAGCGCATCATACCAATCGGGGTCAAATTGTCCGGCTGCATTATACGGGGAAGTAGCGCGCACGAAGAGCATGGAAGCTACGTAACGCGCTAATTGGTTTTTTACATCAACCGCTCCGTTAATCTTATTCTCGATGATAATATCCGTATCTCCGATACCGATTACCAAATCTACAAGTCCCCACGTGTCTTTTTTGTTTCCCAACGCTTTTAATTGCGTTGTGACATAAACATCTCCGGACTCTATGAACTCTTTCGTTGGCAGAGAATCTATGCCCAGCACTTTTTCCACAAATGATGGTAGGAGCATGTAATTGTTAAATGTCAGCAGTTGCTCTAACAGATTCGTGTGCATGTTCTCTTTCATGTCAAAGATATCGCACAAGAGAAATGGCTTACTTTGTGTATTAAATTCACGTTGATACTGCTCCAACAGGATATCCCAATTGAGGCCACCATCAGTTGATGTTGAGAGGAGATTATTGACTTTCATAGGTATATTATTTATTTGTTCATATTTATTACGCACAATATTATTGCGCGGCAAAGATAATACTTTCTTTTCAAATTAAAAAGTAGAAGTTAATCTTTTTTGCAATTAGCCCTAATTAGCCATATAAGCAAAAGCGGCAAACCGCATTATATTGGATTACCGCTTTTGATAAGTATTTGCCGAAGGGATTAGTAGAGCAGACCGAACATCCATAGTGGGATTTTGTTTTCAAAAGTTAATATACAAGCATATATTTTACTTTCAAAAGTTAAAAATCAGCACAAAGATACAACAAAAGTTTGAAATACACAAATGTGCGACCGTTTCTTCGGAGGGAACCCAATATTTCAAAGATCACATTTTATCTTTTTGCAATTCGCCCTAATTAGCCCATAAAGGCATTAGGAGGATACTATTTCAATCGTTTCTCATACTTGCTGATTGTGTCGTCAAAATACCACAACTTTCCATTGAGTGCTTCGTCATCGGATTTTTGCAGCATCTCCCGTATCGCGAGTGTAACGTCATATGCGGATTGAAGTTCTTCCTTAGGAGTTCTGGCATCGCAATAGCAATCCAAGCCGTTCGCGAGAATCCATAACAAATCTACATTGTCATTCGGAAAACGAATAGAAGCCAATCGTTTTAGCAATTCCGAAGTGATTATTCCCGAATCTTCTTTTTCTTCTCCATTTGAGAAAGAAAGGAATCTCTCTCTGTAGGAATAGTACGGGCTTATAGACTTCTTGGACATGGCTAAATCTGTTCCGAAATAATCCTGAATTTCCTTCATTTGCCGGACTAACTGCAAGCGGGTTGCTTCGTCAATAGAGGTGTATGGTAGTACTTGCAGGAAATCATTAATCATTTCTATGGCCTCGAGTTCATTTTCATTGGTTATAATCATATCCGCGTCAAAACCTTCCACCACGTACCATAGCAACTTGCACTGAAACAAATCGTCTATGAATTCTTTTATTTTCCGTTCAAGTTCTGTCATGGGATTTAGTCAGAGTGTATTTCACTTTTTAAAAGCGCGAAAAGCACTTGAGAACACATGTATCAGGTTATGGAAGATATCGCCTATTCCGGCTGTCTCTGATTGTTGGAAAGAATGAGTGTCTTCATTTGACAAAGATTCATCTTCCACTAACATATATTCGCCGCCATCTAAATCTTTTATGCCGGCTATTTTCAAAAATCGTTGTTTTGTGCCCTTCGGAATTTTTATTTTAAATAAATTATTGCAATTAACAAAGGCTAAACTGTCAATCTTTATATCGCTGTTAAATAACGTAACAGAGGTCAGTTTAGTACATCCGTTAAAAGCGGCATGACCGATGCTTTGGACGCTACGTGGAATCGTTATTGAGGTTAAACTATCACAAAACTGAAAAGCTTGCTCCTCTATAGTGACGACACTATCCGGAATTTCTATGGAGCGTAAGCGAGTATCCGAAAACGCATTTCTTCCGATACAGGTAACGCTATTGGGCATAGAAACAGAAGACAGAGGGCAGTATCTAAAAGCGGAATTCCCAATTCTTGTAACGCCACTAGGAATAGCCACTTTGCCTTTAACGCGCTCGCAGTATTTTTCTAAGTAAGAACGATCGCCCGTATTTTTCCCTATCTGCACACGCAGCATCTGTTCTTCTTTTGGGTGAGTCTCTGGCATATTAGTTAAAGACTATCTATATGTGCTACAATCACAAACGATCGATAATACGGAATCCTTTTATTTTATTCATTTTATCAAGTTCGTCCCATGACACAGCAAAGATGTCTCCTTGATTGCCATGTTCATCTTCGAAACATGCACTATAACAGCCATATATTTCCGGTTGTCGTTGCAGCTCAAGAATTTCATTTTCTAATTGACGTATCTCTTCCTTCTCTTCATTGATTTGCCGTTGAAGCAAGGCCAATTCATTAGAAATCTGGCGCATATCGGATATATAGGTACGATAGCGTGTCTGCATTTGCAGCATCGAACCATTTTTGAAGGCATCTGCCTGTTTGTCATTCCACACATTGAAAGCTATAAGATTTAATCTATCCAACCATTTGAAGAATGACTCCAATTCATCTATTTGACGTAAAAACATAGCACCCTACTTTTTGAGATCTTTATATTCTTGAAGTTTCTCCGCATAGCGGTTCACATATGAAATACAGGCATCCGCAAGCGTGTCCATCTGCGCAGCATAATTCTGCGTTTTTAATCCGGCATTCTTCAACTTCATTTGCAGATTTTGAATATTGTGCAGTATTGACTCATACCTTACCTGCATTATCTCATTTTTTTGCTGCGCTACCAGGTCAGAAGTTCCGATAACTGGACGTGCTTCTTCTCCGCAGATATTCATTGCATGTTCATAACGTTCTACAATCAATCTGGTGTTATCTTCTACGTTATGTTGAGCACGTCGCATATCCGCCAAGAGTTTATCATAATCCTCTCTCATCTTGCGGATTTGCCGATCCAGCAGAACGGCCAGCGCAATGCTATCATTGCGCAGTCCGTTCATCTTGCTGCTATATGTTTTTAATACGTCAATCTCTGAAACTTGTACATCTGCTGCCATTACATTCTAATGTTTTGTGATTCTTCCAATTTAGCGCAATAACGCTCAATGTACGAAGAGAATTTCTGCATCTCTTGCGCCATCTTGTCTATCTGCGCTTTGCTGCGATCAAACTCACTCATGAATGCCTGCGCATTTTGATCATTCCATCCTTGACATGCTTGATTCATCTGTCCATTGAGGATTTGAAACAAATTTGACAAAGACATACTTGCCTGATTGAGGTTAGTACCAAATTGACGAAGCTCAGGTATGCTTCTTACACCTACATCTGCCATAGTAGAATTTATTTGATGATGTTGTTAATCGTATTTTTATCCGGTAAAACGAACGGGGTGAACAACTGATATTTGTCGCCTTCCTCATTGTAGTAATATGCACGCAAACGACTTGGATTATCTTCAAATTGCGAAACAGCACGACTTATATCGTCTTGCAGCCACAAGTTGGTTAGAGCAGTACTTTCAGAACGCAGTAGAATGACATGTTTGCACTTTGCGTAGAAATCATTCTTGCGTAGCGAACCATCTTGCGGGAAAAGGAAGTTATTCGGTTTATCCACTTGCAGGATGGTATGTATGCCATTCGCGGGTCCTTCGGATAAGATATAATTCATGGCTTCTTGAATGTTCTTCACAGCAGAGCCAAGTAGACTTGCACCAGAAGCAGGTGTATTTCCAATGCTATTCATAGCTGCTAATGCAGCAGCAAAATCCCCTGCAGCAGGTTTAGCCGTTTCTTGTGCTTGTTCTGTTGCAATCTGCTGATTAAGTTTTAGTTCGCGGAAACGCTCTTGACCGAGAATTACCAATATAGTCGGGTTTGCACGATGGGACGCGATCTCATCGCATAATTGTTTGAGTTTCTCAATGCGCTGACGAGGTTTAACGACTTCACATAATTCAGCCGCTTCCAACTCATCCAACACATCCAGATATTCGGCTTCTTCGTCATCCAGACAATCAAAGACCATGAACTGATAACCTAAATCTTTTTGCTTGTTGGAAATCATTAAGGATGTCATCAATCCTATCGTGGTTCGCGTCACAAACTGGCGGTCGTTGATACCAAACAGAGCTATGTTCTCACTCAAATCATCTTTCAAAGAGATAGTAAGCGGTGTTTGCTCCAAATTAATAATCTGTCCCGGTGAAGCAACGATGCTTTTCCGTCCTTTGGTAGCTATGTAATCTGCTACTTCTTGCGAAATCGGGAACTGCAATGCACCGCTGAAATAGGTCTGACCATTAGATGGGTGTGAAGATGCTTTTTGCTCGATTTGTGAAACCAAATTCTCCTGCATCTCGCCTTTCTGCACAAAATTGTAAGTAAACAAAATTGCGCCATCTGCTCCTTCGTAGTAACATTGTCCTTTCCCGCGCTCCATAGCAGCAACCACTTTCTCTGTCTGAGTTCGTTTCTCGTCGGATACCAATCGCGCTGCATCTGCAGGCAGACATGGCAAGATATAGTGCTCGCCGATTTGGTTAAGGATTTCTCGTCCTAATTGCGGAGCATTAGCCAGTGATTGCGTAGAAAGCAGCAAGTGTACGCCGTACGCACGACCTTGCTGTGCAATAAGAGCGATGATATCCACCATCTCATTTTGTAGGCGTCCGTTCTTGGCTCTGTCCGCAAAGAGCGTTTGGCACTCATCGGCTACAAGAATGATTTGCGACAGGTGTTTGTCGGCATTCATTTTATTGTATTCCGCTACATCACTTGCACCGGCCGCAGCCAGGATCTGCTGCCGCTCTTCCATCTTGAGTTTGATATCTCGGATAACTTCATACGTTATACGTTCATCGGCACGATCCACCAAGATTGCACGCGAATGTTTGAAACCACGATAGCAGTTGAACTCCACACCTTTGAAATCCAACAAGTATAGTTCCACATCCTCCGGCTGATATTTAGCGGTCATACTCAGAATGACATCGTGCAAGAAACGGGATTTACCGGAACCGGTAGCACCGATGACGAAGGCATGATAGTGCTGGTTGTTCACATCCATCTGGAAATTAAACGGAATGCCATCTTCCGTAAAGCCGATAGGCGCAATTATCTCATTGTCGGTCGGAGTGTATGGAGATTCAACAGCAGTCTTCCAATCGAAGGTGTGAACGATTTGGCGTGTTGTCACATTGTTGATATAGTCAAATGCTGCTTTTGCCCATACATTATTGTTGGCTATGGAGCCTGTGCTGATGAACGCATTCTTCTGCGCCTCTTTCCACGAGTTCACTTCTCCGGCATTGATGACATGATAACAATCCGAGTGTTTCAAGATATTGTCCTGGTCATCGCGTTTCGACACTTTCTCTGTGCTGTTCAAACCAATGAAATAGATTCCGTACATCGGCCCTTTCTCAAAGAGCGGAATAAGTTGCTCCTGAGCAGAGATCTCTGCATCCGGATCATCCAGCAGAATGACTATCTCGTATGGCTCTACTACTTTGCCGGAAGTCTCGTTCACTTGCTCAATGGAGGCACCGTATTTGTCTTGAAAATCCGAGACACGCTTGAGCAAACGCTCTAATAACTGATGGAAAGCAGACGCAGAGGACACTTTCTCATAAAGCGATTCGTCCAGCGGAGCAGTAAAGAAATTACCTAACGGCGAAAGTTGTGTGTTCACAAAACTCAAATGTACACTCTTGGGCGGCAAACCAAGCAGAATACTCATCACCATGTGCTTGTATATCTCCGCTGCACGCTCGGCAGTTGAGTTGTCATAATTGATGATGAAGTTCTTCACTTTGTTATCCGCAGACTGCCACGGAAGGAATGCCGGTGTATAGATATCCTTGCCTTGGATGTTATCCTTGAAATACGAAATCGGCATATAGGGTATTGTGTAAGATGCACTTGCATGCCGCTCTATATTCGCAAACAAAGACTCTACCTCTTTGGTGGAAGGCAGATCACTCAGGAAGAACGGGTTCTGAACAGGATTCTCGTTAGCCAGATTATGAAAATCCGTCAACATTTCTTCCGTTAACACGCAATCCTGATTCTGCTCTTTGGATTGCTTGAACATTGCCTGCAACATTGCCTGCAATGTGCTGATAATTTGATTTGTTGTTTGCATATGGTACTATTCTTCAACAATCAATGACTCTAATCCTTTAATTCCTTCCATCTGGAGGAAATGCTGTTTTGTTCCTTTAGGAATCATAATTTGCTCCAAGAAAAGACACGAATCAAACGCATTCGGAGCAATATATTGAACACTACCGGAGATGCCGATACACCTGATTGCACTATGAGTAAAGGCACTTTCTCCGATTGCCAGGACACTATCCGGAATATAAATAGATGTAAGCCAACATGACTCGAAAGCATGCGCACCTATCTTGGTTACACAATCAGGGATATCCAAATGATCTGACAGGAAAGAATTCGGATTAAAGGCGCCATACTCATAGTCTTCTTCGATGTTTTGTTTCATCATTGCTCGCCATTCCATTTCTTGTCGCTCCAGTTCCTTGCGACGCCGCTCTTCTTCCTCTGCTTTTCGACGAGCCTCTTCTTCTTTACGAATGCGTTCCTCTTCTCTTCTGCGTTCTTCCTCTTTGCGACGCCGCTCTTCTTCCTCTGCTTTTCGACGAGTTAACTCTGCTTCAGCTTCCGCTTTCTTGCGTGCCTCCTCCGCTTTTTTTGCTTCGGCCTCAGCTTCGGCTTTTTTACGTGCTTCTTCAGCTCTCTTTGCTTCTGCCTCTGCCTGTCGAGCTTTGGCTTCTGCTTCTCTTGCTTCCGCCTCTGCTTTTTTACGCGCATCCTCTGCCCTTTTTGCTGCAGCCTCAGCTTCAGCTTTCTTTACTTTAGCAATACGTTCTTCCTCCTGAAGTTCTTTCTCTATTCTGTAGATAGCGCTAATAGTATTCTTAGCCACAGAAGAACTGAAATAGATAGACGTTGGGAAAAGACTTCTTGATGACGCAGGCTGCATATTCAGTTTCTGAAACATTCCCGGCACATCAGATTCATCTTTTGCACTTAGCACACAATCAGTTACCTTTTTTAACAGTTTTTGGTCATATTGCGCTTGCTTATGGAAATTGAACTCTGCTTGAATGAGCGTCAAAAACCACTTGAGCGCCTGAGAATAATCAAGGTAGCCTTCATTTTCCCCATATATGTGTGTCAGACGAATCATTGAAGGCACATCTCCTCTTTCGGCTTGTGCAAGTATAGTTTTTAATTCTTCTGTAGTCATAATGTATTGTTACTTCATGGACAGTGTCAATTATCAACAATGATGTTACTTATGCGGAGGCATTGGTGAGTTCCCTCGCATACGCGCCGCCATATCTTTTTGATGTTCATATTGCAATTCTGCCATTCGTGCGGCGTTCTTTTTGCGGATCTCTGCTTCCTGCTGTTTGGCATCAAACTGCACTTGAACTTCCAACAACGCTTGTTTCTCTTTTTCAAGATTGATTGTATGCGCTTGCTGTTCCGTAACCCGCTTGAGGTTTTGGTAACCCTCCGATTCTTCGTCATAGCGAATATCTGAGATAGTTACATCTGTTGCAAGGACACCAAAACGGCTGGCAATTTTATCCTGTAAACGCGCAAGTATATATTGCCCGAGTTCGCCGATCAAAGAGTTAAAGTGCAACACAAAGATACCTTTCTCTTTCGGGGCATTAGCTATAATTTGTTTTACCTCTTGTGTCAGCAGACTTTTCAGTTTCTGCTCAAGTTCTGCCAAGGAGGTATCGTTTCCGCCCCATGCCTCAAAGAGGTATTTAATATATTCCTTGTCTGTTGATACTTCAAATACAAGGCTGCCTTTTATGGCCACTTCTACATCATAAGCTTTAAACTCCGGTTCTGCTGGCACGATGCGAAAATACGGGATAGTGAATGGTATCTCCATGTTTTTAGCTAAATTAAAATAATATACCTCCGCTTGAAAAGGAGTTCCATTACTGGATACGTCTGTAATAGAAGACAAAACCGGCATGTTCTGGCTTGTGATGGTACCATTGTACGGGCCTTTTATAATATCATACTCTCCTTCGCTTTGCTGGTACAAGAACACAGCAGCTTGACCGGGGCGAACATTCAAACTGCTACCGGTACAAATAGCATTTTCATCACTTGTGGTATTGACCTCTTGTCCTACAGGTCTCCACTTCCAGATGAGATAATCTTTCTCATCACAACGGACAGCATACATATGTCCGTTTTTTTTCTTGAAAAAATCAAATAGTCCCATAAAATAAATCTTCAATATTTATTCTAGAAAATTTTCTTTCACATTTTTAGATGATTACCACCCAAAAAACAAATTACCAATAAGCAACACAATGCAATCTATAACAATGAATGCAATCAATCCTCCAAAAAACCACAATTCAGTGTGATCTGTTTGCCACCAAATAGCTTTTTTTGCTATTTTAACATCCTTTTCATAATTGCCAATCAAGTTGCCAAATAAAGGATCTGCAGAGTAAAGTGACATGATTTTTATCATGCTTTCTTGATACTTGTTGAGATAGGCCGCCATAAGAGTTGCCCCGGCATCTTTGGAAGTTGAGGCAATTCCTCCCAGTTTTATTATCATCTTTGTTTTCATCGATACGGCAAACTCAAATAAATCAGCTTTCGCATTGGGTATCGGAAAAGAACTGACAATAGTCGCCATTTGGTTCCAGATACTAGCCTGCTTATCATCCTCATCAGCTCCTTTTCCAACATGAGGGGTAACTTTTTCAAGTTTCTCTGCTAAGAGTTTTGCTGACGAGTTTGCCTTTACACCGGTGAACTCATGACCACACTCAGGACATACTCCTGCGAGAGCAGAAACATGTGCTCCGCAATTAGGGCATGTAATAATGTTTCCTTTCTTTTCCTTTGCAGGACGAGCAGATTGTGGCTGTTGGACTTTTAATAGTCGTGCATTTAACACCATTTCAAACTCATCAAGGTCGATGCCTTGAGCTTTTGCTTTCTTAAGGAGAATTTGTTTCTCCTTCTCTGTTAATACTCCATCCGCCAATGCGGCATCAATGAGTTCTTCTAAGTCTTTGCTATACATATATTTGATTACTTATTTTCTTTGCACTATTTCGTCTGCAATTTTAGCCACTGCCGAAACGCTACATAACGTGATTTAGTGAGACACTTCATATGATTATATGAGATATCCAATTTATTGCGTTATTTCATCAATACGAAAATCAGGGTAGTTTTCGTTTACGTTATTAAATAAACCAGCAAAATTTTTGTCACTTACACTATCATATCCCCACTCTTTAGTGACATAGAATTTTTTATCATTATATGTATCTTCATGATAGTGTTTGCCATATCGATACACTTTTTCTTTATTTTCAGAGACATGTACCCTTTTATGCTCCTTTGTGAAATCTTTGATTAATTTTTCTATGTCTTCAAAACTCTTACTTTGCTTTCTTAAATACTTTGTAAATTCTGCCACGACTTGATACATTTTATATGAACCTTCCCTGTTAATACTAAAAGCACGACGTGATTTACGGTCCGTCATAGATTTTAACATGCTATCAAAATCTTTTTTGTCATCATCATCTTTAGTATCATCTTTCATTGCTTCTAAAGCTCTTCTAAAAAGATCTTCATTTCTTGTGTAGAACTCTTTTAACAGTTCTTTTTCTTCTTGTGTTGTTGCCATAGTTATTTTGTTATTATAAGGATTTCCTAATGTTCGTAAATATTCTTTTAATACAAATGTTGTATGCGGATTAAGGTCATCTCTATTAAGAAGTGGTTGGATGATATAATCAACTACGTCTTGATATGTGATTTTAATAAAATGTTTATCTTTAGGTGTCTCTTCTTGAGGCGTCAAGAAAACAAACAATTGTATTGTATCTGATAATTTGTCTTGTCTCAATTCGTTTTCTTTACTACAAACAAAATAATATCTTTCCGTTTGAGACATTTCCGTGTATTGTTTCTCTTCCGTGGTAGGATTTTTTAGTTCGTTCAGTTTCTTACCGCCCTCCGATGAGTCGATTTTATTTTCTATGATAATCTCCAATTTAGTATATTCTTTAACGCCACTTATAGCACAATTAATATAAATGTCAAGGCGATCGTTATATCGAATCTTAGATATTTTACTAACAACCTTTTCGGCTGTTATATCTACGGAAAGGAACTTAATAGTGCCTAATAATATTGCAGTTTTAAGATTATTATAACCTTGATTAACCACAACGTTATCATTTTTGCAGCGCACAATAAGATTTAAGAAATTGAGTATTGGACTATTCTCCCTCGTTGTTTCTGTACCCAATAACCAAGCAATAAATGCACTATGACTATTCTCGTCCCGCTCTATTTTTAAAGTGCGCCAAAGGTTATCCTCTTCATAATAATCCCTTATTTTGCGATTCTGCGGATCTATATTGAATTGGGTTAGAAGTTTTTCTATTTCATTTGCCATAACTATCTTTCAAATTCATGCTTTGAATCCACTAAATAAGTCAATACAATATATGATTGCATTCTGAGCCGCAATATGGACATATGTGTTCATTTGAGGTGCGACCACAACGAGGACACATATATGGTTTATATGAGTCTTTTGTTAATCCCAATTCTTTTCCTAATGGGCTATCTGGATCTATTATCATAATATTATAATTTTAAAATTTCCGCCTACTCATTTATAGATTTTCTCATCTCACACACGTTCGAACGATTTATGCGGCATTCTCCATTATTTTAGTTTGTCTATACATCTATCTTGTCCAAATCAGACTGGCGAGACACTAACGAGAGAGAATCGGGGCGAGAGTATTTCGAGATTATCGCGAGGTTAGCCTCTGCCTATACTTAGACTATACTAATGTATCGTGTACCTAACGTGTATCTAACGTATATCTATCGTGTATGTTTCGTGTTTTTCTGCGGATTAACAGCAGATTAATTGCAGGTTGGTTGCAAAGGGATAGCAGATTTGCTGCTGGTTGATACAGACACGTACAAAAAAAGTACTACTCTTGCTGTATCTTCACAGAGGCTCTCGCATTGCCCGAATCACAAATACAGCAAAAGTAGTACACCAAACGTGCACTAACATATGCCAATTAATGTGATTCTGAAACTTGCGAGATTTCTGTGAATCTAATTGGTGTGTCTTGTCCTGAAATATGTTGACACTAAAAAAGGTGTCGTTATGGACAAAAGATTAAAAAAGTTTACGATTGCAGATCGATTAGCAATCCTCCAT
>JAGKVE010000078.1 GCA_021152555.1 Bacteroidia bacterium
CGCGTTTGTGTGAGCGTCTGCATGCCGCGTGCGGGTATTTCGTGCCGTTGATGGAGCCCGTCGCACAAAAGATAGCCGACCATCCCTGCCGAAGCAAGAACAAAGCCGACGTGTCGGATTTCGAGCCGCTGTTGAGTGACTTGTTCTTAGTCCTGCATGAGAAGATCCATCTGATGCAATCGCTGCTCCAAACGGACAATCCCTCCTCCGAATCGCTACTCCAAGCCCGCAACACGTTCGTCGCTCCGATGGACGATTTGAAGCCGCTCATGGAAAAGCCGAAGAAAGCGGCCAAGGGACAAAGCACAAAGCCCAAAACTCCCAAGCAGTCCAAAGCTCCCGCCAAGAACGAATACAAAGGCAGTGCGTTGGACGACATGGCAGTAGAAGCCATGATTCACGACATGTTAGAGGAAGGCAAGCCTTCGTCTTATCTCCTGGATGTCATCAAAATGATGCGGAAGAAGCCTGCGCAGGACAAGACCGCCCAAAACAGGTCCGCGAGTTCATCGTCATCCGCCTCTCAGGCGGGAGCACGCTGGATGGTGGAGGATGACTTGCGGCTGCGCGAACTGTTCCAAGAAGGCACACCCATTGCCCAATTAGCCAGGGATTTCAACCGCACGTACGGTGCCATCCGTGCCCGCCTCAAGAAATTAGGCTTGATCGAATAAGGCTTAATTGAATAAGGCTTAATCGACTAATATCCTTCTCCCCTTTTCGGGCAAGTCTCCGGCCCGTCTTTTTTGTACTCTTATTCGTTCACTAGTTCAACGTTCATTCCTTCATTCGTTCATCCCTTCATTCGTTCATCCCTTCATTCGTTCATCCTTTCATTCGTTCAACGTTCATCCTTTCATTCATTCATCCTTTCATTCGTTCATTCGTTAACTCGTTACCATCCCCTTCCCCACTCCTCCAACTCTCCACCGGCTCACAACCGAGACACAAAAATCCGGCCTATCACTGCCTAAAATGGCCTATTCTTGCAAATAATTTTGCATATATCAAAAAAAAGTTGTACCTTTGCACCAAATTAGCCTCCTCCGTCGTAATATTTACGTACTATTTACGGACGATATACGGAGGATATACGGACGATATAACCAATTAAACAACACAATCAAACTGCCCTATGTCTAAAGTCACACCCAGTATTGAATTCGATTCGTTCAGCGGCAAGCTGAGCCGGAAAAGCCGTATCGTTCTGCGTACGCGGAACGGCCAAACACATGCTTACGCCCTGGACAACCCTTTCCGCGGCACAGCCTCAGCGGAACAGGGAGCGACACGTTCCACCTTCGGCATGGCTGTCAAACAAGCCTCCGCCATTCTGAAAGACCCCGCCCTGCGTGCCGAGTGGGAAAAGCGTTATGCGGACTACCGCAAGCATTTCCGCCACCATGCCCCGACGCCCGAAAATCCCAAGCCGAACAACCATTTCTGCACGACTCTGAGAGGGTTTATTATTTCGAGCCTGAAGGCTGCAAATTAATGGAATATATCTTGCCTTTTGCTTATAAGTCTTCTTTTTTTATGCGGGATGTCATCCCGTTTCTATGTCCATTGTGTCGGATGTCATCCCGTTTCTATGTCCATTGTGTCGGATATCATCCGCTGATTTTTAGAGAAAATCCCCTTTCCGTATTAAAGTTTCCATTTAGAAACGCAATTTTTAGCACTATATTACACCCTCTGTTCTGGTTGTTGAGGGTATCCGAAACAGCCAGAACAGAGGGCGTAATAGCAAGAACTGACCGGTGCACTGGATGCTATGACCGAACGAGGTGCAGCATCGTCTCTTCTGGCACTCCTGCCCAAGGACTTCACCACCGCCGACCTCATCCGTCTGCGAGCGCGTAAGAACCAGTCTGTCACGCCGACCAGCGTCAACTCGCTCCTCTGCCGTTGGCGCAAACTCGGCCGTATCGACAAAACCGCTGATGCCCATTGGCACCGACTGACATAAAAAAACGGGACTTCGGTCCTATTTTTTTATGGGCGCATTACACAATTGCAAAATTGCATAACATTGTGGCTCTACATTATTCCGAAAAGTAAATGGAAAGCCCTTTAATGCGTACTATACTTTCCCAAATCTATTCTTTTTTATTGTGATTTGGGAAAATATAACGCTGTTTTTTATTCGAATAAATCTGTCATTGTAAGTTGGTTTGGAATTTCGTTCGCGTACTCATTATCCACTAATCCATAGGATGTTATCATAACCGGACGCACAGCTTTATTAGTCTTTGTCTTTTCCTCAAATATATTAATCTTCTCAAGAATATTTTCTAATTCCTTCTCAGTTAGTGAATATTTGTTTTTATAGTACTTCATTTCGCATACATTGATGACATCATCACCGCGATCTATGAGCATATCTATCTGTGCGCCTTTTTCTTTTTTTGTTTTGGCGCGATAAGTCCACGAATATACGTTTGTTTCTATTCCGGATATTCCTAATGCTCCTTTTATCTGTTGTTCATGTTGCATACATACGCGCTCATAAGCTAAACCGACCCACGTGTTATATGTAGGTTTCCCTAACGAGTTTGTCCAATAATGGGCATTGTTGGCTGTATTTTCTGCTATGAACTTAAAATAGAACAACGTGAAGTTATCTATCAGTTGGTACAGAGTATCTTTCTTTGTTTTGCCGATGGCAGGGTACGAGCGGATAAAATCACACTGCTCCAACTCCTCCAATTTGTCGGTTAGTTTGCCTCCGATATTGGTATCTATCTCTATTTCTTTTCGCAATTCTGTGTATGTCATCCCTATCTTCTTCGTAGCCAACGTTGTGACGATGTCTATATACACCTGCGGAGAACGGAACAAAGAAGCATATAAAGCATCAAACTCATTACGCAACTCACCATTTTTAGCAAAGATAAGTTCATCTATATTCTGAGCAGATGATAACTTGGGTTGGAGCAAACTCCAATAGAGAGGAATGCCGCCAAGTACCATGTATGTTTCTAATATGTTCTTACGCGACAAACCGAGTTTGCGTTTCTTAGCATACTGCTCACATTCTTTTAGAGTAAACGGTGACAATGATATTTGACGTGTCAGACGATCGTGAAGACCACCATGGTCACGAACAATCTTTTTGATAATCCATGATGTCGCACTTCCGCATACAACCAGCACTATATCTTCGCGCGCAGATGCCCATCCATTCCAGAAATGTTCAAGTGCAGAAACCAACTTGCTCTTCGGTGTCTCCATCCATGGTAGTTCATCAATAAACACCACTTTCTTTCCGTATGGCAAAGTTGCAAGAAATTGACCAAGAAGAAATTTTGCACGAATTATTCTGTAGAATTTGCATATGTCAGAAAAAAATAGTAACTTTGCACGCACTTTTGTAAAATGGGGGAGTAGGCATATCAGGAACTACAACTACAATGAATAACGAGAACCAAAACATTGAGTACAAAGAGTCTTGGCGTGACGAGTATGTTAAGTGGCTATGCGGCTTTGCTAATGCACAAGGCGGCAAACTCTATATCGGCATAAACGACAAAGGCGAGGTGTGCGGCGTGGAGAATGCTCATAAGTTGTCTGAAGATATTCCTAACAAAGTAGTTTCTTTCTTGGGCATTGTAGCGGAAGTGAATGTCCTTGATAAAGACGGAAAGGATTATATAGAAATTGACGTGGCTCCGAGCGATGTACCCATCAGCTACAAGGGAAAGTACTATTTCCGTTCCGGCAGCACATTGCAGGAACTGAATGGTGCAGCTCTGCAGAACTTTGTTCTCAGGAAGATGGGACGCTCGTGGGACGAGGTTATTAACGACCGTGCAACACTCAAAGACATTGACCGTGAGGCGATTGATTATTTTATCCGCAAAGGAATAGAAGCCGAGCGTGTTCCCGATGATCTCCATAAGGCCTCAACGGAAGAAGTGTTAACGAGCTTGGGCTTGATTGACGACAACGGAGGACTGACAAATGCGGCTATCCTTCTTTTCGGCAAAAACCCTCAACGCTATTATCCGAGTGCTGTCTTCAAGATTGGTCGTTTTGGTATCGACGAAGCGGATCTGAGGTTTCAAGATGTAATTGAGGGTAATATCCTGCAAATGGCTGAGCGCGTGATGGATGTGCTCAAAGCCAAATATCTGATTTCTCCGGTTCGTTTCGAAGGAATGCAGCGATACGAAAAACTGGAACTGCCCAAAGAGGCTTTACGAGAGATTCTTTATAATGCCATCGCGCATAAGGATTATACAGGTCCGGACATCCAGATGCATGTTTATGACAGCAGTATTGAAATTTGGAATGAAGGAGAACTGCCGGAGGGTTATACGCAAGAGACTCTTTTTGCCCGCCACTCATCCAAACCGCGCAATCATAAGATTGCTAATGTCTTCTTCAAAGCTGGTTTTATTGACACATGGGGACGAGGTTTCCAGAAGATCCGTGACGGTTTTGAGGCTGACGGAATCCCTATGCCCAAGGTCGAGAATTTCTGCGGCGGGGTACGCGTTTCCATCGAGCGAACCGTATTTGTGAAGTTGTCTCATGTCGGTAGTTCTGTCGGTAGTGATGTCACCAGTTCTGTCACCAGTTTGTCACCCGTTAAACTCACTGAAAGACAACAGGATATGCTTGAATTGATAAGAAAGAATCCATTCATTTCTGCGCAGCAAATGTCGGTGGTTTTGTCGGTAGTTAAGAGAACTATAGAACGAGACCTTGCAGACCTGCAAAAGAAGGGCATTCTAATCCGCGAAGGCAACACCAGCGCAGGTCACTGGGAGATAATCGAAAAATAGCATCGTCTGTCCCCACCGACCGATGACCGAGCGATGAGCGGGAGATGACCGAGACACAAAATCGCAAATAGAAAGAAAATAACAAGAAACTATAAATGGCAAAAGAACAAGAAAATCTGTTTAATCTGGAGAATCTTGCCTTTTCTTCTACGAAACGAAAAAGTAAGAGCCCACACAAAGAAACGCAAGAAAATATATTGCGTCGTATGGCTGTATCCGCAGATGTTCTCGAAGATGATCTTAAAAAAATTGGGCAAGGAAAAGACTATGATTCCATACTTGAATTATTGCTCAGGGATCAAACTAAAGGAATTGAGAGATTCTCTGTACCTGTCATCTATAAAGGAACAATTCTTTCTGAGGAATACGATTTTCATATGCCGCATCATATTATATGGGCTACAGATAATTATAGATTGCGTGGTGAAGGCTACCAAATAGCTGATGAGATAGATGTAAGTGCCATTACGGGAAGGAAAAAACGTATCATTCGTCCCAGGGCGATTAAAAGCAAAGAGGAACAACGCCGTCGTATAAAACAAAAAGCAGAAGTGTTTACCCCCTCATGGGTTTGCAATGCTCAAAATAATCTCATTGATGAAGCATGGTTTGGGTGCAAAGACGTATTCAATCACGAGAATACAGATCAAACTTGGACAACCAATCCTAAACGTATCCGCTTTCCCAAATCTCAGGGGCGTACTTGGCTAGATTATGTAAACGAGCGTCGGCTGGAGCTTTGCTGTGGGGAGGGGCCATATATCGTTAGTCGCTATGATGCAACGACTGGAGAACTGATTCCTATTCGCGAACGCATAGGCTTGTTAGATAGAAAACTACGTGTTGTTAGGGAAAATATTAAACCGCGAAAAGACTTGTCACTTGACGAAAATATGAGAAGATGGCGAGAAGGCGCATATAAGGCCATTCGCAGTATCTACGGTTTTGAGTGGCAAGGTGATAACTTACTTCTTGCGAGGGAAAATATCTTAGTATCATTTATTGAGTATTTCTACGACTATTGTGAAGCAATAGTTCGTTAAAAATTTGACTTAAATTAGTTAAAATATGATCGCTAAACGGCTGATTTTAGTCCGAATAGCATGAGTTCTTTGAAATAGTGTTCT
>JAGKVE010000028.1 GCA_021152555.1 Bacteroidia bacterium
CAAATGAGTATAGATAACTGCAAATAACAGTTTGTAGGGGAGTTCTGATACTCCCCTATAAAAATGGCTATTTATCAACTGTTTGTTGTGACATAGCCTAAAAAATATAACTCAAGATAGGTGACCATAAACCACCATTTACCATGAGTAAATGGCAGGAATCGCGCTAATAATTTAGATATTGAAATTGGAGAACTATTAAAAATGCAATATAGTATATACCCAATGAGCCCCCAGATAAGACACCTCAAATACAATTTTAGCACGCCTTTTATCTTAAAATGTATTCCAAAATAGCCAGAAATAAGAACAAAAATAGATACCGCCGTAATAGTGAGCGTTTCTACCAGATTCCACAGTACTCCCTCTGCAGTGCAGAAAGTGCCTGACGTAGTTAACGCATGACCATTGAAATGCAGAATCATAATCATCAGCATGCTTATTAGACGCAATAATTCAATATTTGACTGCCTTACTGTCATTTAGCGTTTAATTAAACTTATTAACTTGCATACCATTTATAGTATGAATGCTACCAATAACATCCATTTTCTACTTTTTCACTTTGCTTCGGAGTTTCCTCAGGAAGAGGGCGAACCCAATATTCGTTATAAAATTTGCTTACAGCAGGATTATCATCCCATCGTTTCCCTTTTATTCCGAATAGTATTTGCGTTGCACCTGCCAACTGGATTGCTTGTTTTCCTTTTCTTTTGCAATATACAGCGAGGGGGAAACTATATGCTCCGCAACCTATTATTGCAACATCAAAATCAATTTTATCAATCTCATGCTCCATGTACGTCAGTGCGTCAAACCATGTATCGAATTCCGTATCTTCATCGCATAACGATTGTACGGCTTTCATCGTAATCAAGTCAAACTTAGGAAGCACATCTTTATTTCCCCACAATAACTCTCGTCGTGCATATTGTGCCTCAATGGTCTTTGCGAACGGATGAATAACTAATACTTTTTTACCCTCCAATGCTTTTGTCCATGGCTCTGCATAATCATAGGGTTCAAATCGATCATAACCACAATACTCTATCTGACTTGAATAATATTCTGCAAATAAATCTTCCTTATTCCATGGGACAACTCCTAACAAATCTACGTCACTTAGAGAATCTAGCATTAGTTTATAGAATCTGTCTAATAATTGAATATCTCGTGGGAAAAAACCAGAAAAGAAACTTATCGTTTTAAGGGCCTCTTCTCCTATTTTAACCTCTGGTTTATACGATGTATTAAAACCTCGAATATAACTTTTAACTCTTTTCCATTTACTTTCACTCATTAAATATCCATACTGCATTGATAAGAATTCTCCATTCCCAAAACGCGCCATACAGAATGGTTGATTACTTTCTAGTTGATGGAGAAGAAAATCAGACACATCCTCATCGGGAATAGTGATGTGATTGTATGCTTGATGGGGATGAAATGCTCGATATATCTTCCTTAGTATTTTAGCAATTATCTTCATCATCTATATATTTTCGCAATGTTTTTTAATAGTTTCTTGAAGCGCAGATTATTCCTAAACAAAATCCATGATACTTTAAGAGTCTTAACTCTACACTCACGAATTCCGGCAAATGTATCCACAAAATACTGCAAAGCTTTCGCATAAGGAGTTTTCAATCGTTCGTCATCATTTTTCTCCCACATCTCGCGATATACATCTATTGAGCGAAGCTGCATGTGATATTGATTCATATTGGTATACATACCATCACCTGTCTTTCGATACACTCCTCCTTCAAAAGCGAACAAATATGCCTTACCGCGGGTCATAAGATGATAGAACATATGCGAGTCACGATACCATTGATATTTATCTGCCCATGAGAAATCATAACACTCCTTCCTAAAAACAGCAGTTAAATACTGAGTTAGCCACACGTTAAGCGATTGTTCTATCGTTATATCCACTCCATCGTTTGCATTAGATTCAAATAAGTCGCCGGCATTATCATCCATCCACTTATTTGTTTCTTCATAATGGATCTTGTAACGATGAAATGTAACACTATATTCAGGATGAGTCTCCATAAAATCCACCTGCTTCTGTAATTTCAACGGCTCAGTCCAATAATCATCCCCTTCGCACAACGCAATATATTTTCCTTTTGCAGCACGCAGTGCTCGAGCCTCATTTTCTACAGCCCCTACATTTGTCTCACTACATATATAGTGTATCTTTTTCGGATAACGAGTTGCATACTCTTCACATATAGTCCGCGTGCCATCCGTGCTGCAATCTTCGGCAAGAACGATTTCCACAGGAAAGGTAGTCTCCTGCATCAAAAAACTATCCAGTGCTCGCTGCAGATATGGTTCATGGTTGTAGGTGATACAACAGATGGAAACTATTATATTTGATTGGTCATTTGACATTGGTAATCATGATTTCAAACAAGTGTATATTCGTCCAATAGTTGCTTTGTTTTCTCTTTGCCATTATGCATCAGTACATCTATTATACTCAAAGATGGTTCAAAACTGCCATCTATACACTTCTGAGAATATGAGATATCATGCATTCGTATAAAGTTCAGCCTTATACCATATGCTGCAAACTCTTCTTTGCTATACAATTCCGTCCCTCCAATCGCATTTACAAAATGGTCAGCCCCCTCCTGTTTGCATATTGCGATCACCCTAGCTACTTTTTTGATCGGATGAGTTTTGCTCATATACGGGAATTCTGAATAATCACCTTTCTCTACTAGTTTTAGATTTTCTTCTATATGCAAATATGGAGTTCTATCCGACACCACTTCTGTCTTTAGTTCCAAGAACTTGCATATCTTAATAATTGATTGACAGTTCAATTCACTAATCGTATCATAATCCTCAGCAAATATTTCTTCCATCAACGGCATGATCTCGTCTTTGAAATCCGCTTTAGCATATGCTAATTGCAAAGAGACAAGTATTTTCTTCTTCCATGGTTTAGAGTTATCAATCTGAGTGTCGGCAATTAGTGTATAAGAACTTTTTTGCTTTATTGGCGCCACCAACCAAGAAGGAGGATTGTTTCGCTGACGTATTCGGTTCTTATTTACCCAACCATTTACTATATATGCTAAGTTGTCGTATAAGATATATTTGTCTACTGCCGCAATTGCTTGGAAATACCCCAAGTAGGGCATAAAATATGGTTGCATGATTCCTAATGTCATATCTCTTTACAAATTACAAATCACAAATCACAAATTGCAAATTATCTCGATAACTCGCTTCACGTCGTTATCGGATAATGCATGGTGCATCGGGAGACAGATTACTTGATTGGCAATCCTTTTAGCAACCGGCAGGTTCTCCGGCGCGGCAGAGAGATAATCCTTATATGGTTCAAAGGCCGTAATAAGCGGATAGAAATAGCGGCGGCCATATACATTCGCTACTTTCATCTTCTCATAGAGTTCATCACGTGTCATGCCGTATTCTGCTTCGTTAATCAAAATCGGATAGTACGCACAGTTCCATTCGAAACCCTGTTCTGCTCCTAACGATTCGATATAAGGGAACAATTCGATGCCATTAATGGACTTGATTGCTTCGGTGTAACGTTGCGCCACTCGTTTACGAGCGGCGATTGCGACATCCACCTGTTGGAGATTAAGCAGGCCATAGGCAGAACGGACTTCATCCATCTTGGAGTTAATACCCGGAGCAAGAACAACCGTCTCATCCTCAAAACCAAAGTTTTTGAGTTGGTCAATGAGTCGTTTCATCTCCGCACTATGGCACACGAGGGCACCGCCTTCGATGGTATTATACACCTTGGTAGCATGAAAACTGATGGTACTGATATTACCATATTCCAAAATTGATTTTCCGTGCAGTTTTACTCCAAAAGCATGTGCCGCATCGTAAATCACTTTCAAGTTGTATGTCCTTGCTATCTCATCAATACGTTCTACGTCGCATGGACAACCATAACAATGCACCGGCAGTATAGCAACAGTCTTATCTGTAATAGCCGCCTCAATCTTACTGGGGTCGATATTGCCCGTACAAGGATCCACATCCACAAAAACAGGCGTGAGACGATTCCACCATATAGCATGACTGGTAGCCACAAAAGAGTACGGCGATGTAATCACCTCTCCCTCATGGATATCGAGCGCTTGCAAAGCAGTAATTAATGGCAACGTTCCATTCGTAAAAAGCGACAAGTACTCTACTTCGAGATGTTCTGCCAATTTATGTTCCAATTCCTGATGATATTCGCCCATATTGGTAATCCATCTGCGGCTCCAAATATCTTGCATCAACTCGTTCAGTTTATCCAAATTGGGTAATAGCGGCGAAGTAACAGTTATTAGGTTTTTCATTATCAAAAATTTTGCGTGCAAAATTACAAAAAAAAAATGACATATACAAACGTATATGCCATAATTTTAAAATTTCACTGCTTTTTACTTATTCTTTACTTATTCCAGTCAATTTTATTTGCCATTTCTCTACTCGTCAACAGACCATAAAGGTATTTCCAATTCGTTAATCCCATACGCTTGTACAATAAAACGATTAATCTAACATATCGGAGATACATACGCTCCCATATAGTCGATTGGTTCTTAGAGAACACGCAGTATATTCGTCCCGGGGTTTCTTTAAATTCCATCTGTGACCTATCAGTCAACTGCCAATGAAAATTTTTCTCCGCGAGATGTTTGAACATACGAATTAGAGAGGAAATAATTGCTTGCATGCATTCCGAAGCCAGCGCTGGTACAAAGCGAATATGATGCAGCTCCAAAACACCATGCTCTATATAGTTATCATCTCCTTCCAATGTCATCGTGATGCTATTCTTATATCGAATCCATACATAGTCTGCTCTATCAAGGTATACGCAAGAACCATACTGTAGATGATGGATTGTAATTATTGTATCATCAAAATGCTTACCATATAGGTCCCCACAATCTGCTTCCTGATGACGATGAATCATATAACATTGGTTAAGAGCGCGATAAGTGGTTATGATTTCCTTTGCCGATAGAATCTGTCCATTTTTGAGTTTGCCATAGGAAGGCCAGCGTTTCCCATTGCCTACAGATTCTCCTTCATTAACCTGCCATACATCCTGCATGCACATGCTACATTCAGGATGCGCTTCCAGCATATCCAATTGTGCTTGGTAAATATCATTGCTCCGAAGAAAATCATCCGCATCTATATTGACGAAATATTTGCCTCGTGCATGATTATATACATTCAGTTTATTCCAACCGCATCGCTCCGATACATTCTTCGGGTCACAATCGTCTGAATTGCAGCGAGTGTATACCAAATCTACAAGATTTGTAATTTGTAATTGGTCATTTGTGATTTGGTTTTGCAAATCTGCCATAAACTCCGCCGTTCCGTCATCCGACCGGTCATCAGACACTATAACTTCAAATGGGACATTCAGTTTCTGCCCCAGTACGCTATCCAAACAACGCTTCAGCAATTCACGTTGATTATGCGTAATAATTAATATGGAAAGGATTGGATCATTCATTTGCTCTGTATTACTTTTTAGCCGTACCTTGCCCTCGTATTTGTTTCTCGATAGAGAGTAGGTTATTTGTTTTCATCATCAAATGGCAGTTCGCCTTTCTTATCTTTCTTGCTTGTTTCGATAATATAATCAGAAGCACGTTCTTTCGACACCACAGAACGGCCAAGACGCTTCTCCATTGTCTCACGAGCTTCACGAGCAACATCGCCACCTTCGCGCGCTACGCGCTTGTTCTCTTCCATTGTTTTCGGATTTGACTGACGAGAGTATTCGGTGGTTGCTACCTCTGCAAGTGTGTTTAGTGCCAGTTCGATATTAGTCATATTATCACGCAGATTCTCTTTAGTAAGACCTTTGAATTTCTTATACTCCCCCGTTGTCATTCCGCTCCATGCTTGCGTCAGCACGTTCGTCAAGATAGCAAAGTCCTTATGCTCTGTCACACCGCTGCGTTGCCATTCGTCTGTCAGTTCTTTACGCATCTCAATGGAGCGCATGCGCTCGTTGATCCACTTATCCGAGTAACCTTGACGGCGATAATCCTCCACTGCCATTTGGAACGTTTGCTCCGGATCAATCATTTGGTCAATGCGTTGCTGACCCAATTGTGCCAGCCACTGTTTTACCGGCTCGGCTTTCTTGGATGGTACGGACTGAATGATACGGAAAATGCCTTGCAGATCGGCGAAATTAATTTTTTGCTTGCCTCCTGCTGTCCGATATGCAAGGGGGGTGACAATTTGTCCCCACCCTTCAGCAAGTTCTTTATCGCGCGACTTCACCTTCTTGATATAATCAGTCGGATTAACACTATCGGTTAGAACTTGGATGATGTCCACTACGGAGAAAAAGTACTTTTCCTGCTCCTCGTCCCAAACAACACGCACTTTATTGCCTTCGAATAATTGTATAGCAAATTTGTCTTCCATATCACACTAATGTCATTTTAGTCTGCAAAATTACAAAAAAAAAATGACATATGCAACTGCATATGCCATAATTTTGATTATTTCTTTATTTTTACACCGATGTTATGATTATTTCTGTTCATTTTCTGCCAATATGGCAGGCATATACCAATGGCACATAATTTGTAAGAATTTAGTATCTCAGTTCTATCGATGAGAGATTTATAAACGTGCAGGGAAAGGAGGTGTACAGAATGGGGAAAAACATACACGTTACTAAACATGGAGACCATTGGTCCATAATGCAGGAATATGCAGAGCGTTCATCTGGCAATTTCGCAACACAACAAGAGGCATTTGAGAGAGCCCGCGAGATAGCGAAGAATAATCAACAGGAAGTTTGTATTCACGGCGTTAACGGTAAGATTCGAGCCAAACATAGTTATGGCCCTGACGATTGCCCACCAATTGGTTAAACGGGAGCAAGCCGGAATTCCGGCTTGCTCTATTTTATAATTCATGAAATCTTACAACGGCTGACCGACTATCATAGCCCACACCTATATAGGATTGGCCTAATATTTCCATTCCCCATCTGTACAGCTTGAACCAAAACTATATCTACCAAGACATCCATTCAATCTCAACATCCTCATTTTATTTCAAACGATGGCAGCAAATAGAGTAACTAATGATCTTCCTGCCTTTAACAAATTGATTGTCGCAGTTATTGCGGAAGCATTATCGCGATACATCGTATATGCTTTAGATATTATCTTTTGTAATTTCGTCTCGGTTGTATCTTCTCTTTCTATATCTTGATAATACTGATACAGTTCTTCTCCTGTTTCTTCAATACTTTGCTGAGCTAATTGCAAATTAAGTAGACTCATTAGTAGTTTGTTATATCCATTCATAGACATTTTCAATGCGTTAGCATTAAGGGTTGCATCTGTTCCTTCTTTCCATTGTCTAAGCTGAGCCTTTATGTGGTCGGCTAAAAGAGGATTGTCAATTTCAATTATGATTACATCTCTTCCTTCATTAGGAACACGAGGAGAACACATCAGTTCCAAAATTTCATCTTTGATTGAATTTTCATCGGTACGACGTAAGGCTGCTGCATAAATAAGATTTCGTGCTTTAGCGGTTGTTACGCGCAAATCTCGAACAACTTCAAAATTAGTCGGGTTCATTTTTATTACCCCTATATCCTGAAGGAGCATAAAGAATCTTACATCAATTTCTCCTTTCGGCATAATTCCAAATGAACTGCCTACATAATCCTCAAGAAACTGCTGAACCTCTTCAATGTGCGTTGAACATCCATTTCTCAATTTTTCTCTTATTTCTTCTTTCATAATGATTTGATGTTTGCTCCATTAATACCATTTATTTGTATCACTCATAGTTTCTGCCCCAGCGCATATCCAAACAACGTTTCAGCAATTCACGTTGATTATGCGTAATAACGAATATTGATAATATAGGCTTAATCATATCATTGGCTCAATAGTCTTCATAGCCGCAGCCATCGCGGCATCCATATTATAGTACTCCCAGTCTGCAAAACGTCCTGTCATATAAACGCCTTTTGCAGTTAATTTCTGCTTGAGAGATAAAATCATCTCACGTGTATCCTTTTGCTGAATAGGATACGTATATTGATTATATTTATGCGTGATATATTTCGGATTTAAAGGAATGCGTTGCAGATTCTCCGAAATCTTTTCTTTGCTGATTTCATCAGTAAACTCAACCGTAGCAGTAATCCTATTGGGAGTTAACTTTCCATTATTGGATGACGCAAAATTACCTGTGCAAATGATGCGATGCGCTTCGTACTTATCATCGGGCAAATATATCCATGAATAAGGATTAGCATCTATCTCACAAAATACAGCCGTTGTGCCATGAAATTGTAAAGCCTCTATTGGCTGAGTATAAGTTGATATTTCAACTCCTCTTACCAAATGCGGTATATCTTTTATATTTCCGCAGAAAATTACATTATTAAATACCTCTCCGTTTATCAGCCACTGGTCATGTTTCCACTCTATCTGTTCTATCGAAGCACTACATCTTATATTTATACCTTTCGCCAATCGCTCTACAATAAGTTGAGATCCATTTCGTTTTTCATAGAAGAAGGAACTATGAACAAATTGTTTTTCTGCAACTCGATTGAAGTTATTATAAATGATTTCTTCAACAGTTGGCATTGGTAATTTCCCAGCAAGCCAATCAATAGGCACATCCGCTAAACTGCGTCGCCATACTTTCATATTATATGGTTCAAAATAGAGATTATAGAGGGTATCACCAAATCGTTGTTTCAAAAAATCCTTAAAATTTTCAATTGACTGTGAGTTTGATTTAGATATTGCAAGCAAGTCTTGAATAAAGGATTTCTGTAAGGATTCATCTAATAAATAAGCAAAGTTCTCTATAGGATATGGAATCTGCTGCCCATTAGGAAAAAAGATAACAGAATTACGATCAGTCTTATGGAATTCTATATCTTTATCAAATTGTTTCCAAAACCAATCAAGTACTTGTTGATTTTTAGTATTAAAAACATGTCCTCCACAAGTATGGAATAGTGATCCATCTATTCTTTCACATCGAATTAAACCTCCAGCCTTTGATTCTTTTTCAAAGACAACCACTTCAGCTTTTTCCCGTAGTAATTGTGCCACTGTTAAACCGGACACACCTGCGCCAATGATTGCTATTTTATTCATATCTTGATAAGATTTCTTTTAGTTGCTGTGCACGTACAGATGTGTAATGTTTTTTCAAATAACTTGCATATTTATCTATTTCTATTGTTTCTTTCAACGCCTTATCCATTAACATTTCAAACTGCTGGTACAACTCTATTGAAGGGCAAAATTTCTCCAATTCAAAATGTTTCGTATCCTCATTAGGTATATATCTACATAAAACATGGCAACCAGCAGCTAAAAGTTCTAAAAATCTCGGTGTTACATGATTAAAGTTTTTATGCCCATCTCTCGCTCCATACAACATCGATGTTGCATACAAAGTAACTTTAGATGAACGTATTATGTTGACATAATCTTCACGAATACCCCCCCCTATAGGACTATCACTACTATTCGTATAGTATTTAAACTCACCGTTATCATTTTTTCGATACACGTATGTCACTTCCGGATGTTCTGTTACATATCTTTCAAAGAATGATTTCATTGTAGTTTCCTGATTACCAACCAACGCAATAGCATATTTCTTTTGTTGCAAATACTTCTCATCAAATGCATATTGATCCGGCAGCGATAATGGTAAGTACTCAATCTTAATATCCGGACATAAATCCTTATGCTCGTTCAAGAAATTGTATGCATCTAAGCAGGAAATTAACACAAGCGGATGCTCTCGGTAAGCACAATTGAATTGTGGCAACTTTTCCTCTGGAAGATAGAAATCGATAATCCAAGGTATAATATGCTTACTATTGAACCTGGGCTGCTCTACCGGATTCATATCAAAGCATAGACTCATTTTATGAGGATACAAGAACTCGCGTAATATCGGAATTTGACGTAAATATTTATTACGCATATTCCGATACATCAAATACGGACGATATTCATGATACAATGGAATATTCAGCGTATCGCTAATAATATCCTCCCATTCATACACCAGATCAAAAAAGAAACGGCGCTCAAAATCACGTTTTGTATTGATATAAGATAGTTGCATAATTTACTCCAATAAATTATCCTTTAAAAAGGCCAACCCTTTTTGACGATGTTGTTCAATTTTTATATTAACAAGATTATACTCTATTGGCTTATCTATATCCACATCATCAATTTTGTCTATAAATCGACCAGACAGTCCCATAATATCCAATAGAGTCTTTACCCTATCCGTATTCCATATTTGACGAACATAGAATGGTTTATTGAAAATCATAGAAAATGCTGTTCCATGGAATGAAGAAGTTACCACAAAATCAGAATATCTGAATAAAGAAATGAATTCTGTCGGACCAGCTGTCACCATATAACCTCCTTCTTTACCAACATGCTCAACTCCATCTGATAAGCGAATTATCTGCAAATGTTTCAGTTCTGCAATATAATGTGCTAATTGTGTAGTTTTTTCATCTTTTTGAAAATCATAAAATAACAGATATGGTTCTTTAACCATTCGTTTTGAATTAATTTTACTCCATTCTTCTTTCCGCAAAAGGAAGGTCGGATCTATCATCAATTCGACATTATTTTTGAATAAGTGATGCGAATTTAAAAATCCTTGAAAATTTTTCTCACGCACAGAAACTGCAGAAAAACGCTCCAATGCCTTCTTTACAAACTCTCCATCTCCCTTCTCAATATCAAGCACACCCATGCTTGCCGCATATGATATCCGTTTATCGGTATTAGAGTCCTTAATTCCCCACCAAATATCATCAAATCCATACTCGAATTTCGACCATATTTGATCACTACCATAAATAATGGCATCTAAATACTCTTGGTTATAAGGTCTATCATTGAGATAGGTATTCAGGTATCTCTCAAAGTTATTCTCTCTCTTGCGCAGAGTAAGATATTTCGGTAGATACCACTTATACAGGTACTTAGGATAGAGCAAAATTTCCTTCAACGAACTCTTGGATAACGGACGAGGATTCCATTTTGTCAAGGTGTTGGCACGTCTATCCGTCATTACCACATTATGCCCCATTTGCTCAAGAACATTCTTGAGCGCATAGCCTTGAAGCATAGCACCATAGTTATGGGCATAATGTACTGTGCAAATTCCTATATTCATATTAAAAATATGTTACGATTTCTTTTGCGTCCCTTCTCTTTGATGTCACGAGATTAAACTCATCTTTGGGATTACCGCAAGCTATAAATGCCACCACCTCTTGCGAATCTGGAATATTTAATAGTTCATGGATCTGTTGCTGGGATACCTCATCTGCATACCAGTTGAGCGGTATAGCGGCCACTTGATGATAATGCAAGGCATACAACAAGTTCATCATATAGATTCCAGCATCAACATACCCTCCAAACCATTCTTCGCCACTTCCCCATGATTGAAGTTCAGTAGCAATCACCAATAGTGGACGTGCATTATCTGCAAAGCCTCTTTCATGATTTTGCAAATCAACTAGTTTCGTTATCAGTTGCTCATTATAAACAGCATATACTCGTGTTGCTTGACGATTGCAAGCAGATGGTGCATTCTGCGCCAAAGCAAAAACTTGATTCATAACGGATTTACGTACATCCGTTCCGTCAAAGTCACGAATCGAATGTCGGGATGCAGAAAACTCTGCAAACGATTTTTGGATATCCGCAAAGTATTCCTGCTTTGTTAAATGCTTGGTATGCGACAAGTCCCAATGTCCCTCTGTTTGTTTGAGTAAAGCATCTATCGATTGTTGCAAATCATCACTCAACAAAAAACTCTGCTCTTTATGTAACTGATCATACTCCGCTATCACGCCTAATGTGTCTTCCAACCGCGATGGATAATCACCATATGCATCCATATACCGGTAGCATAAATCAATCAACGCACGCATTTTTGGTTGTCCGAAGCCAAAACGCTTCTCACTAACCGCAAGTCCTTTCTCTATCGAATGGTACGATATCACCATCTGAGAAAGCATCTGCTCAGCAGACTGACTGTGGTAATACGCATATTGCAGCACCTTTTGCAAATGACGCATGTACAGTGGAGTTGTCGACTTCTCCTCCAATACCCTTAACGTCTTTTTATTATTATTATAAGACAATATATATCGCCATATCTTTCGTATCCGGTTCATGATCCTATAATCCATTTATGAGGCAATAATGTAATAGACGAACTATCCTTATAAAAACGACCGGTTCCATAAATATCAGATTCTACTATTTCGAAATCAAATGCCCCTTCTATCCAATCAATATCTTTTTCATTTTCGTCCCACAATCGCACATTAACTCTGTACATTCCAATTGACAATGGGAATCCGTCATAAACAACCCTAATAATATTCTCTCCCTTTCGAAGATTCACCTTATCGTCACTTGCAAAGTGGGAATTTGACGAAAATACAAGGACTCCCATTGAATTATAAACACTGTACATAATAGTACAGTTTTCCAAATCATGTTCGGCATGAATATGCATTTTAAATTCCGTGGGCTGTTGTAAAAGCACTTGCGTCTTGGACACACCATTAACTATTAATTCAAAATCAGAAAAGCGAGCCAAGCCTGAACCAACACGATCTGTGCGTTGGGCTAATGTAACACCCTTTTCACGATAATCGTTATCACTCAGATAATGCGCAACTACATTATCAATTTCACCTGTTAATTTGATTATTCCATTCTCCAATAGAATACCATGCTTACAAAGGCTTCGAACAGATGCCATATTATGACTAACAAAGAGCACAGTTCTGCCTTCGCCAGTGGAAACGTCTTTCATTTTGCCAATGGCTTTCTTTTGGAACTCGGCATCGCCGACGGCGAGGACTTCGTCCACAACGAGGATCTCAGGATCCAGGAAGGCTGCTACGGCAAAGCCCAGACGGACAGTCATACCGGAACTATATCTTTTTACAGGGGTGTCGATATACCGCTCGCAGCCGGAGAAATCAATGATCTCGTCCAGCTTGGCTTGGATCTCATTACGCGTCATGCCGAGGATAGCGCCGTTCATGAAGATATTCTCCCGTCCCGTCATCTCGCCATGGAAACCTGTTCCGACCTCCAGAAGGCTGCCTATTCGGCCGTGGGCACGGATAGTGCCGGTAGTAGGGCCGGTGACGCGGGAGAGGAGTTTGAGCAGAGTCGATTTACCGGCGCCGTTCTTACCGATGATGCCGACGACGTCGCCTTGCTCGACCTTGAAGTCGATATCGCGGAGCGCCCAGACGTAGTCAGAATTACCGCGTGTAGATCTATCATTGGTTTCACCTATTTTGAGGTATGGGTCCTCCTGACGTAAAACGCTGGTCAACCACCAGCGGCGGATGTCATGGCTTAGCGTCCTGGTACTCACCAGCCCTAACCTATATTGCTTGGATACGTGATTAAATTCTATCGCGGTCATAAATTAAATGATGGATTGAGTCGTGCCTGTTTTATCTGCACGAAATAAAATCGGCGGCAAAGATACAAAAAAAATCCCATATATGCAAGCATATAGGGATTATTTTGCATTTTTCACCTTATTTATTCAATTCTTCACAGGGTAAATACGCCCGGAAGGAGTCATGAGACCACGGCGTTCCAAGTCGGCACAACAGCGGCAGTTCAGGTCTGTCCAATGGCTATTCTTCCTCCGCGGCGAGAGACGCTGCGCCAAACGACCATCCGGCAGACGCTTCAACGTCGAGTCAATCCAACCGAAACAAAGCGCTTCTTCCACCACCTCGATATACGGCATTGGGCGTCATACGATATCGCGTATCCATATCCGCCGCCGTAAGCGAATAACGATGAGTATATTGAATCATAGTTTCTTTATTTTATTCAGCTGCAAAATTAGCATTTTTTATCATCCCGCCCAGCTGCTTCTATCCAGCGAGCGATAGGATATAGATTCAAGCAAGTGTTTCTTTTGGATATCCAGTGCTCCCTCCAGATCCGCTATTGTCCGTGCAACCTTCAATATACGGTCATAAGCACGGGCGGAAAGCCCCAGTTTGGTCATTGTGAACTCCAGCAGTTTGTCACACTCATCATCCAATGCGCAATATTGGCGGACCATCTTGGAGTTCATCATCGCGTTACAATGCACCAGCTTGCTCTGACGGAAGCGCTCATTCTGAACCGCCCTCGCCTTCAGCACGCGTTCCCGCATAATAGCCGAACTCTCTGCCGGCTGCATATCGCGCAGCTGGTCATACGGCACAGCCTCTATATCGCACTGTATATCAATACGATCCAATAACGGGCCACTGATTTTAGCCAGATAGCGATGCACTTGCGCCGGCGTACAGGTACACGGATGGGCAGGGTTATTTTCCCCATAATGTCCGCACGGGCATGGGTTCATCGCCGCCACTAACATGAACGACGCCGGATAATCCACCGTATCCTTTGCCCGCGCTACCGTGATATGACGGTCCTCCAAAGGTTGGCGAAGTACCTCCAATACAGAGCGTTTGTATTCCGGCAACTCGTCCAGGAAGAGCACGCCGTTATGCGCAAGGCTGATCTCTCCGGGGTGCGGGTTTGTGCCTCCTCCTACCAACGCCACATCCGTAATCGTATGGTGCGGACTGCGGAATGGCCGCTGCACAATAAGCGAACTGCTCGCCATATTGCGTTTGTTGGTCAAGCCGGCTACAGAATGAATCTTCGTGGTTTCCAATGCTTCATCAAGCGTCAGCGGAGGCAAAATAGAAGGGATACGTTTGGCAATCATTGATTTACCTGCACCCGGAGGACCGACCATAATCATATTATGCCCTCCGGCAGCTGCTATCTCCACCGCCCTGCGCACTTTGTACTGACCTCGTACATCCGAGAAATCCAGATCCGAAGGAAAAGCCGATTCAGCAAACAAAGCTTGTGTATCTACTCTCGCAGGCTCGAATGTATCCTCCGGATTCAATTCGTTTTTCGGTTCATCGTTGAGAAGGTGAACCACCTCCATTATATCTTTCAGCCCATACACATTGAGCCCGTCCACGACGGCTGCTTCCTCTGCATTCGCCGCCGGCAGGATAAGTCCCTTGAAACCTTCTTTCTTCGCACAAAGCGCAATAGGGAGTGCTCCGCGAATGGGCTGTAGCGATCCGTCCAAAGACAATTCGCCCATTATCATATAATCGCTTAAATGCTTGGTTTTCAGCTTCTCAGCACCAGCCAACATGCCTATCGCCAAAGGAAGGTCATACGCGGCTCCTTCTTTCTTGATATCCGCCGGAGCCATGTTGATTGTAAAAGTACGGCGGAGCGTCTCCAAGCCGTTGACAGTCAGGGCGGCAATGATACGTTCATGCGACTCTTTGACCGCCACGTCAGGAAGACCGACCAAGGTAAAATCAAAACCCGGGACCGAGTGAACCTCTATCGTCACCGGCACCGCGTCTATGCCCACAGGGGCTGCACTATAGATTTTGATAAGCATATATGGTACTTTAATTAAGATTGCATTTCGCCTGCAAAATTACAAAAAAAAACTCATATATGCAAATATTACAGAATAATCTTCACTATTTGCTCCAAATACAACTTGTCAGTGTCGTCAAATGCATCAAAATCAGTACTGTCTATATCCAATACGGCCATCACGACGCCATTTTGGAGGAGCGGTACTACGATTTCACTATTCGAAGCCGAAGAACAAGCAATATGCCCTGCGAACTGATGCACATCCGGCACAATGATTGTCTGCGCTTTCTGCCATGCCGTCCCGCAAACGCCACGGCCAAACGGGATACGCATACAGGCAACCGGTCCTTGGAAAGGACCAAGAACCAATTCATTGCCATCAACACGGTAAAAACCGGTCCACCAGAAACCGAATGCGTCATGCAATACCGCCGATACATTTGCCATTCTGGCTACGAAATCCGGCTCGCCGGAAATAAGAGATTCTATCTGCGGCAGAAGAGATTGATATATATCCTGTTTCGACATCGTTACATTCTTGACATAGACTGAACGACCAGATAATCCCACCAGCGGGCAACAATGAGGGCTGCCCGCACTCGCGCGGCGCACTTACTCCTTCGAATGTCCCCCGGACATTCTCGGTGCGCCTTAACCGCTTCTTAGCCGCAAGGGCACGATTATTTCACCACACAACGCAGTGCAGTACCATCGGCGATGCTGAGCTTAACGACCCTGTTCGGAATGGGAAGGGGTGGGATCTCAGCGCTATATTTTGCTTTTAATTTGATTTCCTAAATCAAAGCAGGTTTTTTACTAACTTGAATAGCCGGTACGGCATATAGCGGAACGGCATATCTATCCACGTCGGCGTAGTGACCACCGAACGGCAGTGGCTGAAAGCAAGGAACGAATCTTTACCGTGGTAGCACGACATACCGGAGTTGCCAACGCCGCCGAACGGAATATGATTGTTCACTATGTGCATAATCGTGTCATTGATACATGTGCCGCCCGCAGAGGTATGTTGCAGCATATAATCGCCATCCGTCCCGAAATAGTATAGCGCCAACGGTTTTTCGCGATGAACCACAAATGACGCTGCCTCCGCAATGCCGGAAAAGGTCATTACGGGGAATATAGGTCCGAATATCTCCTCTTGCATCACAGGCGCATCCGCTGACACATCGGTCAATATAGTCGGTGAGAAGAACCTCTCCTTGGCATCCATTTTGCCGCCGTAGTAGATTTTGCCGTCTTGCAGATAACCGCTCAACCGCGCAAATGCCTTATCGCTCACGATACGCACAAAATGCTTGGCTTCTTGCTGATTTTGCCCCAATAAGTGGTCAAAGGCTTTTGCCAACAGCGCAAGGAACTCGTCTTTAACGTCTTCATGCACAAGCAGATAGTCGGGCGCAATACAGGTCTGACCGGCGTTAAGCAGTTTACCCCATGCCACTCGCTTGGCGGCTACTTTTAGGTTGGCAGTCTTATCTATAATACAGGGACTCTTTCCGCCCAACTCCAATACAACGGGGGTTAAATGTTTGGCTGCCGCCTCCATCACTTTCTTACCTAAATCCGGGCTGCCGGTAAAGAATATCATATCCCACCGCGCCTCGAGAAGCATCTGATTAACCTCTCGGTGTCCTTCCACGATGGCGATATATTCCTCAGGGAAAGTGGCTTGGATCATCTGTACTAACACTGCCGACACATTAGGAACGTACGGCGAGGGCTTGAGCATTGCGGTGCAACCTGCCGATATGGCCCCCACCAAAGGGTTGAGGAGCAGTTGCACAGGGTAGTTCCACGGGGCAATAATAAGTGCATTTCCCAAGGGTTCTTTCACCACCTTGCTCCTTCCGGGCATGATTGCTACAGGGGAACACTTCCGTTCCGGCTTTGCCCACCGAGAGAGGTGACGCAGATGGGCACGTATCTCGCTATATACAATGCTGATTTCGGTCAGATAAGCCTCTTCGTAAGACTTATGCAAATCCTGCCAAAGGGCGTCTGTCAGCGGCTTTTCATACTGTTTGATTGCTCCTTGCAGCGCACGAAGCATATCCTTGCGAAAACGCAAATCTAAGGTCTTACCAGACTGAAAGTAAGCCCGTTGTGTGTCGTGAATGCGTGTGATAGTTGCTTGCATAGCGGTTATTTTCTTCCTGTGAAATGATCCATTGCACTGAATATCCCGAACACCGTACCGAAGAGAAAATCAAAGACGCACGTCGGCAATATGCCTTGCATAAAACGCACAAAATGAAATCCCCACGGTAGACCGCAGAAATCTTGGTTGCGCTCTATGGCGCGGATGATTTTCTTGCTTGTTTTCTCAGGATCGAGAATGGGGAATATAGGGGACTGCACACCATCAAACATACCCGTGTTGATGTAATAAGGCGCGATCGTGGTGATATGCACGTTTTTATTCATCTGTTGCAGTTCGATACGCACCGAATCACTCCACCCTATCACTGCCCACTTGCTCGCAGCATAGACCGACATCTTCGGATTGCTAATCATTCCTGCCTCCGATGCAATGTTGCATATATGCCCTTCGTTCGCGTCCAACATAGGTTGCAACGCTTGGAGAGACAGTACCATCGGAGCGATTGTGTTCACGCCGAAAGTCAAACGAACGTCAGCTATCGTGTTCTTGTTGAAGGTTTGGTTGCCACGCACTATACCCGCACAGTTTATCAGCACGCCCACGCGCTCAAACCGTTGCAGCACATCTTTATAGGTCTTTACCACCAACTCGTCATTGGTCACATCTACCTCATAAGTCTGTACCGAACCATATTGGCGCAAATCGGCTGCAGCAACCTCCAACGATTTAGGATTCATATCCCAGATAATCAGGTTGGCTGCACCTTTCTCCAAACAGATTTTGCCCATGATTTTACCTATCCCCGAAGCACCGCCGGTGATGAGGACATTCTTTCCTTTAATCTTTGTCATACCTTAATAACAATTTATACGCTTTAATCATTTATAAGACTAACGTGCTGCAAAGTTATACTTTTTATTTCGAATAAACGTTCAGTAATAACAAAAAAGTACTTTTTTGAACTATATTATGCAGCAACCCATAAGGAGTTCTATGTGCGGGCAACGGTGAGGGAAGGCGGTCGCTCCTACCCTGTACGTCGCTACCCTTCGTGCCTATCGGCAGCGCGACCGGCAAGGGATCGCGCGTTCTATGTTCCGCGCTTAGTCCTCGGTGTGGGAACACCTCGGGCGCGAAACTCGGAGTGCCATTCAAGGCACTCCTTCACCCACAACGCGTGCAGACCTGCACTGCATTGCGGTAGAGGAGGGAGACGCCACTTTGAGAACCTCTGAGATTCGTCTTGGGGGTTCTTTGTATAGCATGTCCGGCGATGCAAGCGGTAAGCCGACCCCATCCTATAAAGAAATTTTGCGGAGCATAGACAAAGCCGTGAGCGAAGCGAACACCTTATTAAAGAGGGAAAGAAAAAATCGTTTAGTAAGCAAATGGTGAAAACATAAATTGCGGTCAGTGACCGCAATTTATTATATGAGATGTTTGATTATCATGGAATAATATCTATCCAATCGGAATAAGTTGCTGAATTCTAATCTTATTTTGTATTTCTGTATAAATATCCTGCTCAGGAGCTTCTATTGAAACAACTAAAGAATACTTGATTTTCACATCCACTTTAGATTTCCTCGTTTTATACCATCCACTCGAAGGATAAATCGCAAGCAAGTTACAATCTGCCAATTCTGCTGCAGAGCACATAATTGCATCAGAAGATATACTTCCTTGATTCCTTCGTTTTATTCCGATTCTCCATCTTCTTCCATCGTTTTCCATCGGTTCTTCTTCACCTAAATGGCTAACTCGACGTTGAAACTTATTTACAGGTTCCAATGGTTGATTTAATTCAAAATTCAGGCGAATTGACTGATACGAATGCTTCTTCATCTTTCCCCTATTTCCAGGATTCGGCTCAACATAATAGGACAACGTAATCTTTACAATCACATCTTGTTCTCCTAGTTCACGTAGAATCTCTGAAGGCCATGGCATTTGATAAAGATGCATTCTTGCAAATTTAGGTTCTGCAGAACCATGAGTAAAAGGTTCGAGTTCGCTCTCGGAAATAAAAGTCACATAATCATCTTGAGAAACAATAGCCTTTCTTTCGTTAGGAACACCATAGCCACATGTATGAACTAGCACATCTTTCTCTAAGACCCCGTTCTTCGTAAACATATCCTGCATTGCTTCTGTCCACTCCGCAGAATGAATCATTAATGCACGAATAGAAAGAGCTGATAAATTGGGATTGAAATATTTTATTCTTCCAGCAAGTCTTGCTGCTAATGCTGTTGCAGCACTCGTCCCATTAAATCCTTGAAAAAGGTGAGCGGACATTTGTGCATTTGCTGCATCCAACATTAGGTCCTCAGTCGTATTCAAAAGACCTTGATTATCAAGATAAGCATTTCCCCCTTCAAATACGATTTCCGGTTTTATCGGAGCATTCGTTCCCCATTGAACTGAGGTTCTGCTGTATGGAGATATTCCTCCCGCTGGAGCCAATACATTTTCACCATTATGCCATTGTGCACAAATAGCTACTTTGTTTGTATATGCCCCTACCGTTATTGCATTCCAAGATTGTGCAGGATCTAAAATAGGATTATTTAGTAGATAATCCGGGTATTTTACAGCAAATGTTTCATCTTGACTATTACCTGCAGAAACAAATAACAACGAATCAGCCCGTCCTCCATTATACAAAGATTGATCTATAGCAGCAGATACCGACGATGCCATTCCGTCCAACGATTCTGTCTTAAGAGTGACAGCAGAACACATTATATGCACATTATTACTCCGAGCCTTACTAATTGCTTCTTCCGTCGTTACTGCATAAAATGAAATCTCATGTCCTTCATCATTATCCGGCAATACCTTAACTGAAAGTAAATCATTTGTTATCGGATTCGATCCGCTATTATAAATAGTGTCAGTCAAATCTCCGTATAATGCCAAGCTTGCCATGGATGTTCCGTGATTCGCCCTATCTCTAATAGAATCAACAACTGTTAAGCATCTATCTCCTGTAATAAATTCAGTCAAAAGAGGGTGATTGAAATTAACTCCCGAATCAAGGATTCCTACCCTAACTAATGGCTCATTTTCTTTGAGTGTATTCTCTATAATTAAATCACACCACTCTTTTTCTTCTCTAATACTACCAGCATAAGATAGAACCGATGGTTTTCTATATCTGCGAATCTCAGAAATATTAGGAATAGAATATACTATTTGTTGGAGTTGATGTTTTGTGGCTTTGACAAGCAAGACTATAATACTCTCGAAAACTAATGTCTTATTGCCAACTTCTACTTCAATAGAATCTAAAATATAATTAATTTTATCCTCATCAAAATTTTCTCTCAACAACCATATTTCGTATTCACATTTCTGTTCTTCTGGTACAGATTCCAAAAACAAGGCATCGTCTTTTATAACAATAAAATCTTGTATTCTGGCAGCCTGAATATTTTCAATAGAATTTATTAATGGGAGGTTTTTTCGTTTTTGGTTCTCTTCCGGCTCAATCACATATTGGTCAATTTTCTTCTCCAGCCATTTTTCCTTCTGTTTAGGAACGAATAGTGTAGCCTGAAGAGTTTCTTTCTCTTCTGAAATTGAACGAATATTCATTATACGAGCACCATTAGTAGTATCTAATGAATGCATCGTATCTGCTTTGGGATCAAACTCTACATCTAAATAAGCACCTATAGAACTTTCTTCTCCCAATATTGCATTTTGCTGTTCCTCAAAAAGTCGGAATGCCTCCTGATACTTTTCCTTTAGGGTATGGGCGTGAGTAAGTGCATCTCTTTGAGGTATTTCTTTTTTACCCCCTCCTACTCCTTTATAATCAACGACTATTGGAGCCGATAATGTTATGTGACTATGCTCGCTCATATATAATTAGGCTGACATAATTTGAGAATGCTTCTGTTCTATCGCTTGAATTACTATATTATCAGTCAACTGTTGTTCACTTAATATTGACTCTTTTATAGAATCAGCACAAACAGATGTTATCTCTGCATGGCTTCGTCCTTCCAATGCTTTTGCAATCTTATCAATATGCAAATCAGGTGTGGTAAATGGCTCCAACTGAGTTTTTAACAATATTTCTATTTGCTGCTGATCTGGTAATTGATATTCTATAACATCATCAAAACGGCGGAATAATGCAGTGTCCAGTACTTCCTTTGCATTTGTAGCTGCAACAATTATACTATCCGAATCGTCTCGCTCCATTAATTGCAGGAATGTATTAAGAATACGTCGCATCTCGCCAACCTCATTCTCCATACCACGCTGCATTCCGATAGCATCAAATTCATCAAACAAATAAATGCCACGTACGTTCGATATTAAGTCAAAAATTTTACTCAACTTAAGACTTGTCTCGCCCATATATTTTGTTATAACTTTCTCCATACGTACTACATACAGAGGAAGATGTAACTCATTAGCAAGGATTGATGCTGTCATTGTCTTACCTGTACCAGAAGGTCCTGCAAGTAAGATTTTATTTCGGTTGCTTAGATTGTTTTGATACAATAAATCTCGATGGATATACTCTTTGATAATTCGTGATATCTTCGACTTAATCACTTCGCTACAAATCAAATCAGAAAGCCGATACGAATTATCTACGCTCAACACATATTCGGAAACATCCATATTCAGAGGAGCAAGAGAACGAACTAGACGCACCCCCGTATTGGATTTTATCAGATCCGCAATGGAACGTGATAAAATAGTATGACCCGACCTCGCCTCAACTGCGGCAATTTGCATTGCCACCTCTTTGAAGCGCTTGTCGTCTCCTTCTAAATGACTCTTAACTAAAGCCAATATTTGATTTGCATTAGGCATAATAACAAGTTTACAATCTCAATCGCCACTATCGGCAAATAAATTTGCCGCAAAGGTACAATTTTTTTTTCATATATGCAAATAAATTTGCATTTTGTGGCGACTTGAGCGGGTTATGATGCAGAAAAATGAAAAATATTCACCAGTTGTATAAAAATAACTACTTATTACGGAAAATTTGCAATACACTAAAAAGGTGATCGACAACGTTCTATCGCGGAGCGTTGTCGATTTTTTATCTATTATTTAGAGCCGCTATAAGATTATGAATAAAATACATTAGATCTTATAGGTTATTAAAGCAAAATGAAAGAAAGAAAAAATACTCTTATTACAAATATGATTGATAACGCTCACTTTCTTTACTTATAAACTCAGAAAAACCTTCAACAAGACTATCTATATGTGTATAGAACCCTTCACCTTTCGACTGGGCATCTAATGCTAGATTAATAGACTCATATATTTTTTTCTGCCCTTTTTCTGATTTGTAAAACAATCCAAACTCATATTCGGTATGTCTTTCCTTTATTTTATCTGTTAGATAGTCTAAAATTGGGCCTAAGGAGATTCCGTCTTTCCTTTGTTCATTGTCAAAATCGTCTTCCCCTTGATATAAATATTTGTCTTTCAGTTTTTCTAATTTATCGATGAATAGTAACGAATTCTCTTTATTAGTTATTACAGATAATTCATTATCATATAAGTTTCTAACTCTTGTGGATAATTCATAATTTTCATCTGCGTAAGCAAAGATACTTTCTGTTATACATGCCGCGTTTATATTAAACTTTTCATATGACAATTTATTTGCTAATTTTGAAGGGTTATAAGACGAAAACATATGATACTTTTTAGGATCTTGATTAACGACCCATTTCCCCAATCCTATAAATGTAGGATCCCAAGAACATATATAATAATCAATTTCAGAATTATCTCCTGGATACAGAGATGTTAGATGTAAAACTAGATTCACATCAGATCTCATCGCATATTCTGTCCTTACTTTATTATCTCTCCACAATAGTTCCTTATATTGCGCTAGCGCATCTATATATAAATGGCTTGCCTCTGTGCTAGTATATTCTATTCCATTAAGATTTAATAATCGTTTAAATATGAACGTATTTTTACCTATAAAAGAATTATCTTCAGGGTCTACACATTGAAAACCTAATTGCAGCAATAGGGCCGCCAAACTCATTTTAGAGTCTATATACTCATTTTCTTTGAGATATTGAAAATAATTATAGAATGTATTACCAGTATCGGGTACATTATATAAGATTCCATATTTTTTATAAGCATCAATCCGCAATGCTTTTCTCAACTCGCCTGCTGCTTCTTTTATATAATGTTCTATAGTATGGAATTTTATATCTGCCTCGGTTTTTTGATTAAGACCAAGTAGATGTTTTGTCGCTATATAGAGATTATTATTCCAATCTTTTTTCTCTTTTGTAATGACTCCTAGTTTTGAACAAATGTAATAGACTAAAACAGGAGTATCTAGAAAAATATGTTTACATTTCTGTGCTAAATATTTTGATAATTTTGGAGAATCATACAAACTAATAAAAGATTCACTCGCTGAAATTCGATTAAGGAATGCGTTTTCTGTACATAATTTTCTAATATCCAATATTAAATTATCCAACAAACTATCATCCTCCATATCTTGTTTAAGTATCTCTTTAAACTCATTAAATGTGATATTTATTTTTTTATCAAATGCAGAAATAGGACTTTGAATATTCGTTTTGAAATTCTCTTCATACACTTGCTTCAATTTCAATATCAAACCTTCACACTTAACATTGTCTATACAATATTTGGAGAGTATAGCATTAAATTGGGTAATAAAATCAGTTTCTATTCGTCTAGCTTTTTTAATATTGTTTTCAATATTAATTATCTCCTTTTCTGTCAACGAAAACCATCCATCTCTATTTTTTACCGGCACAATTCTTTTCTCTCTTGTTAAGTATGTAAGTGCTTGATTCATTGATACATGAGAGAATTTCTCTCGCAATTTCTCTTCTAAAACGGCCTCGTGAATTTCATGTTTTTCTTCCTCATAGATAGCAAAGATTAACATAGAGTATAAAATGCTATTTTTGATTTCAGATACATTACTTCCTTCTAATAGCATATCATATAAAACTCTATATGCTGGCGTAACAGTCTCTAATTCAAAGCTCTGCTTAAAAACTGTTGAAAACTCTTCCAATTCATATAACTTAGGATAATCATACACTATGAGATTAATTCCAAAAGGTTCTGCCATTTCTGTAATTCTCTTCATATCCAATGAAGAAATAGTTGTAGGGTAATAAAACTCTACTGAGTCAGAGTATAATGCATCTTCTTCTAGTAGTTTTGCCGCCAACTTCAATAATTCTTCTCCTTTGACACAAAGAGACGCATGAGCCGTTGATAAAATTATTTTCTTTCTACCATTGTTTTTTACAAATGTCATACACTCTCCTATAGGGAGATTCGGATATTCGATTTTGGCTTTAAATCGACTAACTTGGTATAACACAATACTATTTCTAAATACTGATATATCTACTATTTCCTTCATAATAATTAGAATTAAAGTATCCGATTCTTTTTCAATTTTGCACAATCTTGTGCATCAATCTCCATACGAAATAATTTAATATTTTTATTATGTATGGCTTTGCGAATTAATAATTCGTTTTCTGTAGAACATTTATACCCTAAATAAATGGCCTCTGGATCAATATTCTCTATTTTTGCCACATTCTCATTTTTCTCTTCCATATCAAAATAGATCAAACGGTACTCATTCTCATATCTCCATATAGGGTCTTTATACGTTAATGCTCTATACATTTCAATATGAGACGTATCCATTATTTTTTCTCCATCATATGACACAGGTAGTAATTTCAAGAAACGAGTTTCTGTGTTGTATTTGATAAATATTTCATTACTAATTTTGTATTGTGCACAAAAACCAGTATGACATGCAGCATAATGCGCCCACATTAAAGGGTTCACATTTTCTATTATGTTATTAGATTCTTCATTTGAAGCTTTTACCAAACATCTTATTCTTAGCAATTCACATGCTCTTCGAAGAAGACAATATGTTTCAAATTCTATTTTCCCATTCTCTGATTTAATGGCCTCTATTTCCTTATCTCGAATAATTTTATCTAGCCATGCTATTAAGATTGGATCAAATGGGTCATTAAAATTTCTTGGATGCACTAATGATAATGATGATTCTTTTATGCCCTGGATTGCATAATCAGAGAATCCTCTAAAACTAAAATAACTACAATTAGTTTGAGGATGAATAGAACTATAAAAAGCAAGATAAATATATTGTTTGATATATTTAAATGCCTTTTCCAGATCCTCTTTTGCCACAAACTCACCACAGACAGCCTTCGCAATTAACGCACGTTGTCCATATAAGTTTGGATATCGCCGACTATATTCTTCATAAAAGCCCAATTTATCTTCAGTTTTATCAATCTCTTCTAATAGACTTTTGAGAATAAAAATATTTTCTTCCATCTTTGATAGATTTTTGTATTAGACTTTTCCTAATTAAACTAACATTTTAATTACCTGAAAATATCATTTAAGTAC
>JAGKVE010000029.1 GCA_021152555.1 Bacteroidia bacterium
GTCTCAAGCACCACCAGTCCGCATCCGATCACGAACAGCGACACCAGGAAGAAATTGAACGACATGGCGCTCTCGCCGGGGATAAACAGCAGTGAACCCAACCCGAACAGCAGCAGGCCGAGCACCACGCCGCGGCGGTAGCCATAGCGCGTGATGAATATGCCGGCGGGAATGGCCATCAGGAAATACCCGATGTAGGTGGTGGCCTGAATCATCGACGAGTGGGTGAGCGAGATGTCCATAGCCATCTGGAAATGCTTGTTGAGCACATCGAGGATAGCACGGGCAAAACCCCACATAAAAAACAACGAGGTGACCAGCACGAATGGCACCACGTATTCCTTCTTGACGAGCCGGGCGCGACCCGGCCGATGTTCTTGTCCGTTGTCAGAATGTTGTTTCATAGTTGTTGTATAGTTATCCAAAACATAAAACGGATTTCCCGCCGGAAAATTGTGAACTCCACCCTATAATATAAATAGCGATGCGCCCCCGCACATAGCGGAGGCGCATTGCTGACGGCTGCTCGCGGGAGCTGCCGATGGGGGGCAGGCGCAGGTGACTGCTGCAGTGTGCGGGCAGCCTGCTGCCTTATGGTGTTTCAGCCCTGAAGATTAGAGCTGGGGACCGGCTGCTACGAGAGCTTTACCGGCTGCGTTGTGTTCGAACTTCTTGAAGTTATTGATGAACATCTCAGCAAGCTTGGTGGCTTTCTTGGTCCACTCTTCGGGGTTGGTGTAGGTGTCGCGCGGATCGAGGATAGCAGGATCTACGCCCGGCAGAGCTGTCGGAACCTCGAAGTTGAAGTACGGGATCTTCTTCGTCGGAGCGGTCAGGATGTCGCCACCAAGGATAGCGTCGATGATACCACGGGTGTCGCGGATGGAGATACGTTTACCTGTACCATTCCAACCGGTGTTAACGAGGTATGCCTTCGCGCCACTCTTCTCCATCTTCTTAACGAGTTCCTCGGCATATTTCGTCGGGTGCAACTCCAAGAATGCCTGTCCGAAGCAAGCGGAGAAGGTCGGAGTCGGCTCAGTAATACCGCGCTCGGTACCAGCCAACTTAGCGGTGAAACCACTCAGGAAGTAGTACTTCGTCTGCTCCGGAGTCAGGATCGATACAGGAGGCAGTACGCCGAAGGCATCAGCACTCAGGAAGATCACGTTCTTAGCTGCAGGACCTGCACTGATCGGGCGAACGATCTTCTCGATATGGTTGATAGGATACGAAACACGGGTGTTCTCGGTTACGCTCTTGTCAGCGAAATCAATCTTGCCGTTCTCATCCACAGTTACGTTCTCCAACAATGCGTTACGACGGATAGCTGCGTAGATGTCCGGCTCGGACTCTTTGTCCAGGTTGATAACCTTTGCATAGCAACCGCCCTCGAAGTTGAACACGCCCTGATCATCCCATCCGTGCTCGTCGTCACCGATAAGCAGACGTTTCGGGTCGGTGGACAGAGTGGTTTTACCGGTTCCTGAGAGACCGAAGAAGATAGCGGTGTTCTTGCCTTCCATGTCGGTGTTAGCAGAGCAGTGCATCGAAGCGATACCCTTCAACGGCAGGTAGTAGTTCATCATGGAGAACATACCTTTCTTCATCTCACCGCCGTACCATGTGTTGAGGATAACCTGCTCGCGGCTCGTGGTGTTGAATGCCACACAAGTCTCACTGTTCAGACCGAGCTCTTTGTAGTTCTCAACCTTTGCCAACGAAGCATTGTAGATCACGAAGTCCGGCTCGAAGTTAGCCAACTCCTCTTCGTTCGGCTGGATGAACATGTTCTTTACGAAGTGAGCCTGCCATGCTACCTCTACGATGAAGCGAACTGCCATGCGGGTGTCCTTGTTAGCACCGCAGAAAGCATCTACTACGTACAGGTTCTTACCGCTCAACTCTTTGATAGCCAACTCTTTCACCTTTGCCCAAACGTCCTCAGACATCGGGTGGTTGTCGTTCTTGTAGCCCTCGGTGGTCCACCAAACGGTGTCCTTCGAGTTCTTGTCCATAACGATGTATTTGTCCTTAGGCGAACGGCCGGTGTAGATACCGGTCATTACGTTAACCGCATTGAGCTCAGTGTTCTGACCTTTGGCATAACCGGTCAACTCCGGCTTGGTCTCCTCTGCAAACAGATACTCGTAGGACGGGTTGTGGGCGATTACAGTCGCACCTTTGATACCATACTTGGTAAGATCTAATTCTTTCATTTTGTTAAAATATTTAGTTGGATTATTGTCTTTTTAGGGGTTTCGCGTTGTTCGCAGCCGTTAGCCGCTACTAAACAGCGTACAAAAGTACTACAATTTTCGCAATTATGCAAATGAAAAATGAATTTTCTAAGAAAATTTATTGAAATTGTCAAATATATTTGCCAAACCCAAGATTTTGTAGTATCTTTGCACGTTATTTTGCGGAAAATGCGATACGAAAAAGAGGACATACAAGAGGCTTTACGTGTACTTCGCGCCGGAGGGATAATTCTCTATCCAACAGATACAGTGTGGGGAATAGGATGTGATGCTACGAACCCTGAATCTGTAGCCAAAATTTACGCGCTGAAAAAACGCGAAGACTCCAAATCAATGTTGGTTCTTCTTGACAACTCTGCTAAACTCGATTATTATGTAGATGTTCCCGAATCAGCTGAGGCTCTGCTGGGCATACAAGGTACAAACGATGAAGAACAAGGGGGGATGAAACCCTTGACTATTATTTATCCGAATGCGCGGCATTTGGCGCAAAATCTCATCGCGGAAGACGGTTCTGTAGGCATTCGCATCACTAATGAACCGTTCAGTCAAGCGCTCTGCGCCCAACTCAGACATCCGATTGTATCAACGAGCGCAAACATCTCCGGCGAACCAACGCCGAAGACATATCGCGAAATAACGGAAATAATCAAAGAGAATGTGGATTACTGCTGTAAGTTTCGGCGGGATGATGAGGATGAACATGAACCATCTTCCATCATCAAAGTGAATGCTGACGGCACGTTTAAGATTATCAGGCAATGACCATCCGTCGCAAACAACAATTACTATATGTGATTGCAGACCTTCTTAGTAGTGAGTTGGTTTGGATTTGTTTCCTTGCTTTCCGATGGATAGTATATGATGGGCGTGTCGGTTGGTTGGACAGCGTACTTGTACCTGCTTTTAGCTTCTGGAGACCGTTGGTTGTCTATCCGTTCGTATGCCTGATAACTTACTATTTGTCTGGTTATTACTTACGCCCGTTCCAAAAACCGTTATTGCGCGAGTTTATCCGTACACTGTTCTCTGCAGCCGTTATAGCCCTCTTCTTTTTCTTCGTCATTGTCATAGATGACCATGCGGAGAACTACCGCCGGTATCTGGTATCGTTAGGCGTGTTATTCGGATTACAGTTCACGTTGAGTTACATCCCCCGTTTGGCGATAACGTTGTTTTCAAGAAACCGCGGTATAGTCAGAACACGTACCATACACTCAATGGCTGAAGCAAACCAACTCAAAGCGGATGAACAAGACGAGGTAATCATTGATTTGCCAGGTGGGTACTCCGACCGGGATTTATATTCTCTCATAGCCCAATTATATCCGCTTTCCTGTGAAATTAGTATGGTTCCCCGTGTGTATGACATGTTATTGGGCGCTGCACGTATCGGTCAACTCGATCGTCCTTCACTTGTCAGGATAACAGACCAACACATGAATGATACGGAACTATGTATCAAACGTGCGTTTGATGTGGTCTTTTCGGCGGTCGGGCTTATCGTCCTCGCACCCTTATTGGCATGCATTTCTATTGCTGTCAAAATGTCCTCTAAAGGCCCTGTCTTTTATAGTCAGAAACGAATTGGATTATACGGCATCCCCTTTAGAATATACAAGTTTCGCACGATGATAGACCATGCAGAGGATGAAGGGCAGCCGCAGTTGACGCGTGACAATGATTCTCGTATTACAAAAGTCGGTTATTGGCTGCGCAAGTATCGTTTGGATGAGTTGCCGCAGTTATGGAATATACTTCGTGGAGAGATGTCTGTTGTCGGACCGCGACCCGAACGTCCGTACTTCATCGCACAAATCATGAAAGAGGCGCCGTACTATTGTCTCTTATACAAAGTGCGTCCTGGATTGACCAGTTGGGGACCTATCCGGGTAGGATATACAGATACGATGGCGAAAATGATAGAGCGTCTGAATAGTGACATCGTCTATGTGGAGAATATGTCGTTGATGCTTGACTTGAAAATACTCTTTTTTACCATAGGGATTATTATCAATGGCAAAGGAAAATAAATTATCATACGACGAGGCTATCAAACGTGCCGAAGATATTATTGCGCAATTAGAGCAATCCGAAGCACTGAGTATGGAGGAATACAAGCAAAAAGCGGCAGAAGTGACGGCGCTGTTGAAACTATGCCATTCCGAGCTTCTTTCTTGAAGTAAGGAGAACAATGACGGCTGTAATGGCGGAGAGTGTGTCGCTCACAGGTATAGACCACCATACGCCGTCCAATGGGGCTTCGAAAATCATTGGAAGTAGCAAAGTAAGCGGGATAAGGTAAAGTACTTGACGCGTAAGGCTCAAGAAAATTGCCTTCCCGGCTTTCCCGATGGACGTAAATAAGTTTCCTGTAACCATCTGAAAACCAACAATCAGCATTGAGGAGCAGATTATTCGCATGGGTTTGATTGTCAAGTCAATCAATATTTCATCATGTGTGAACATTTGTGTCATCAGCCGTGGACAACATTCTCCGAGTAAAAAGACAATTCCCATTACACCGGTTGCATAGAGGCATGTGAGATAAAATGACTTTAGCATGCGGTCGTATTGTTTTGCACCATAATTATAACCGGCAATAGGTTGCATTCCCTGGTTTAAACCCATAACAATCATCGCGAAAACAAACGTCAACCGATTGATAACGCCGTATGATGCGATTGCCATATCGCCTCCGAAATTTTTCAATTGGTTATTGATAATGATGACTACAAAGCAATGCGCTATATTGTATAAAAACGGCGACATGCCAATTGCTAATGCGCGTCCTGTGATATGTTTATTTAGCCTCCAGATACCACGGTGAAAGCGTACTAACTCATTCTTGTCCATGAATTTCGTTAGTTGCCAGACGACTGCTACGGCTTGACTGATGACGGTAGCTAAAGCAGCCCCGCGGACACCCATATCCATCCCAAAAATAAAAATAGGATCTAAAATGATATTTACACCTACCGCCACAATAGTAGCCGTCATAGAAAAACGGGGGTGTCCGGCTGAACGTAGCAATGCGTTCAGACCGAAATAGATATGTGTCAGTATGTTGCCATAGAGAATAATCTCCATGTACTGATGTGCATAGCCTAACGTCTCTTCACTGGCGCCGAAAGCTAACAGAATAGGGCCAAGCCATAGCAATCCGGCCGCCATAACAATGGCTGAAAGAATAACATTGAGAATGATGACATTCCCCAAAACACGGTTGGCTTTTTCGTAATCTTTCTCTCCTAAATAGATAGCGAGTAGAGAGGAAGCCCCTACTCCGACAAGACTTCCGAAAGCTGCACATATATCCATAAACGGCTTTGCTACTGTCAGCGCGCCTAATGCTAATGCACCGCATCCATGTCCGATATAAATAGAATCTACAATATTATACAGCGAGGTGGCTGTCATCGCAATGATGGCAGGCATAGCATACTTGAGAAGCAGCTTGTGTATCGGAGCGGTGCCTAATTCTGTAGTTCTAGACATATTTTTTCAAAAGCCGTTGCTGCAGGATGTCCGGCTTGTAATGCTATAGGAGTACCGTTATCTCCGCCTTCGCGGATAGATTGTACTAATGGTATTTGTCCTAAAAGTGGTACATGGAGTTCTTCTGCCAATGCTTTACCTCCGTCCTTCCCAAAGATGTAATATTTGTTCTCCGGTAATTCTGCAGGGGTGAACCATGCCATATTTTCAATCAGACCTAATATAGGTATGTTCACTTTTTCATTGCGGAACATCTCTATGCCTTTACGCGCATCAACCAATGCCACAGGTTGCGGCGTAGTTACAACGATAACACCGGTGAGTTGGAGAGAAGAGATAAGTGTCAGATGGATATCGCTTGTACCGGGAGGCAGGTCAATAAGGAAATAGTCTAATTCACCCCAATGGGCATCTTCAATAAGTTGTTTGATAGCATTAGATGCCATTCCTCCTCGCCATATAACGGCTTGCTCGGGATTGACAAAAAAGCCGATAGAGAGCATCTTAACGCCGTATTGCTCAATAGGTTCAATCAGCGTTCTGCCATCCTCCTCAATAGAAAAAGGTCTGCAATCTTCTGTGTGAAACATTTTCGGCATCGAAGGACCATGGATGTCTGCGTCCAATAATCCTACGCGGAAGCCTTGCTGTGCAAGGGTAACGGCCAGATTGGCAGCTACGGTAGATTTGCCTACTCCGCCTTTACCGCTATGAACGGCAATCACCTGCTTGGCATGGATTGGGGAAGATTGGGGAGTATGAGTTTGGATATTTTGTTTGATAAACTTGGGGTGTATGTTCGCCGCGATATTCGGATCTATATAGGTCTGCAAAGCAGTCTCGGCTGCCTTTACAACAGACTTCATAAACGGGTCGTTGTCTTTCGGAAAAATAAGCGAGAATGAAACTTCAAAACCGGATATACGGATGTCGTCTTCTAACATTCCGCTTTCTACCAGATCTTTACCTGTTCCCGGATAGCGCACATGGCGTAAAGCGTCTATGATTTGTTGTGGGTACATATATTATTCTTCACTAAAATGTACAAGTACGTGGCGGTATGAATTGAAAATTTTCGATTTGGAGACGAAACCCAAATAGCGTCTGTCGGCATCCACTACGGGCAGATTCCATGCGCCGGTGTCCTCAAAAGTCTCCATTACTTTATCCATCGGCATATCGAAACGCAAGACAGCAGGTGGGGATGTCATTAGTTGACTGACTGTAAAGCGTTTGTATAAACGGGGTTGGAACATGATGTTGCGCACTTCATCTAATAGCAAGATTCCTCGCAAATGTCCCTCGCTGTCAATCACGGGAAAAACATTACGGTGACTTTCGGATATAACTTTAACCAGTTCGCCCAAAGTCATTTCTGGCATGACAGTAACAAAGTCGGTCTCCAGCACACTATCCATTTTCAGCAATGTGAGTACGTTACGGTCTTTGTTGTGCGTCAATAGTTCGCCTTTTTGTGCCAAACGCATGGCGTATAATGAGTGCGGTTCAAAAAGCATGATGGTGAGATATGAAATTACGCTCACAATCATTAGCGGCATAAATAAATGGTATCCGCCTGTCAGTTCGGCTATAAGGAAGATGCCGGTTAGCGGAGCGTGCATGACGCCGGACATCAAACCTGCCATACCGACCAATGCAAAATTGGTCTCAGGAACCATCAATCCACTCATATTCATAATGCGCGCAGTGAGGAACCCTGTAATAGCCCCCATGAAAAGTGATGGGGCAAAGATACCTCCGACACCTCCGGCGCCGTTGGTGGCTACTGAAGCAACTATCTTGAATAAAATGATAAATCCGAAATAGGTCAGAAGTAACCAATAACTGTTGCTCGCTGCCCATTTGTTATGCTCAAGAGGGCTGTTCTCCAAAGCCGACATACAATCTCCGTTGATAAGTTGGCGGATAACGTCATATCCCTCACCGTATAAAGGAGGGAAAATATATATGAGGATACTGAGGGTTAGACCTCCCAGCAATAGTTTTATCCACATATTAGTGATTGTGTGCTTAAACCATTGTTCCAGTCCGTTCATTCCACGTGTGAAATAGAGACTGACAAAACCGCATACAACGCCTAAAATGAGATACCAAGGGATACGCTGGACAAGAAATGGTTCTGCTGAATCGAGTGTGAACATGGGCTCTACCCCCGTCAGAATATATGAGATGGCGGTTGCTGTTACCGAAGAAATAAGCAACGGTGCAACGGAAGTCATCGTAAGATCCATCATTAGTACCTCAAGTGTGAAAACCAAACCGGCTATCGGAGCTTTGAAAATACCGCCGATAGCGCCAGCAGCTCCACAACCGATCATCAGCATCATAGTCTTTTGGTCAAGTCGGAATGCTTTTGCCAGATTACTCCCAATGGCAGCGCCGGTCAATACAATCGGGGCCTCCGCTCCTACAGAACCTCCAAATCCGATTGTTAGTCCTGATCCGACAATAGAGGACCACATGTTATGTGCCTTGATAATCGATTTGCGCTGAGAGATAGCGTAAAGGATTTTTGTAATTCCGTGGCTGATATCATCTCGCACAATATACTTGACAAACAATGCCGCGAGTGTTATACCTATAATAGGTGTAATGAGGTACCACCATGTGTGACTATCACCGATGAGATGTGTTTCTACTACCCATTGGATAAGATGAATGAATGATTTGAGAAGCGCAGCGGCTGCGGCTGACAATCCGCCTACGAAGAAAGAAAGGAGGAGCACAAGGTGCTTCTCACTAATATGGCGTTCCCGCCATTCGATCATACTATCGTACCATTTCTTCATTGCCGATTGTCCCTTCAATTCTATTCGTCCCAACCGATTCCTTTATATTTGTCTAAATCCCAATCTTCTTCCACCTCGTTCAGGTAAATAGTTTGTTGCTCGTCCTCGTTCTCTTCACGTATGGTTGGTTCGCTGCGCTCGATAGCCGTGATATCAATGGGAGCATGAGAAATTTCGATGATTTGATTCTGCTCTTTATTCAGTTCTGTCCATAGGGCATCTTTTAGTGCTTCTATACCTGTTCCTGCTACGGCGGAAATAGGTAATACGGGAATACCTATTTCTTCACTGAGTTGTGCATAATCAATTTGTTGTAGGTTTGATTCTGCAGGCTGTATATCCGTCTTGCTGATAGCAAGAATACGGGCTTTGGTCAGCAGTTCCGGATTGTATTGCTCCAATTCGTTAAGTAATATATTGTATTCTGCTTTGACGTCTTCGCTGGTGCTGGGTACCATGAAAAGTAAGACGGCATTGCGTTCAATATGTCGCAAGAACCGAAGCCCTAATCCTTTTCCTTCGCTTGCGCCTTCTATTATTCCGGGAATATCAGCCATGCAGAACGATCGCCCGTCACGATAAGAAACAATACCTAATTGCGGAGTAAGGGTGGTGAATGGATAATCGGCAATCTCGGGTTTCGCCGCCGACACAACACTAAGCAATGTGGATTTTCCGGCATTTGGGAAACCGACCAGTCCTACATCTGCCAGCACTTTGAGTTGCATTATGACTGTCCGTTCTTGAGCCGGTTCGCCTGGTTGGGCATAGCGTGGCGCTTGATTGGTTGCTGTCCTGAAATGCCAGTTTCCAAGACCTCCCCGACCTCCTTTGAGAAGTATTACGCTCTCGTTATGCTCTTTTACCTCGCAGATAAATTCTCCTGTTTCTCCATCATAAACAACCGTACCGCATGGAACCTCAATAATCTTGTCTTCTCCGTCTTTGCCGAAAGAACGGCTCTGACCTCCTTTGCCTCCATCGGTTGCTATGATATGCTTCTGATACTTGAGATGAAGCAGCGTCCAGAGATTTCTGTTCCCACGCAATATTATAGACCCGCCTTTACCTCCGTCGCCGCCATCAGGCCCGCCTTTCGGCAGATACTTGGCGCGATGAAGGTGCATGCAACCTGCGCCGCCCTTACCTGAGCGGCAGTAGATCTTGACGTAGTCGATAAAATTGGTCATAGCGATGGGTATTGGTTATTTGTCCAGAATGCGCTCAATCTGCAGAAATACGTCTTCCACATTATGGTTGCCATTGACGGCGACATAGTTGCCGTGATGCAGATAGTAATGCGCAATGGGTTCTGTCTGGTTGTGATATACCGCGATGCGGTGGCGGATAGTATTGAGATTGTCGTCAGCACGACCGCTTATCTTGCCGCGCTCTATTAGACGCTGGATAAGCAACTGCTCATCTACCAGCAGGTCAATCATCACGGCCTCCATGCCATGTTTTTTGAGCAATTCTGTCAGCGATTCGGCTTGCGCTACAGTACGGGGATAGCCGTCAAAAATAGTCCCTTTGCAATCGGCGGGAAGCGAGGCAATATAATTCTCGATGACTCCGTACATCATGTCATCGGGTACCAGATTTCCCTGGGAAATCAAAGCGTCAATCTTCTTACCCAGTTCGCTTCCTTTGGCTATCTCTGCGCGTAGTACATCACCCGTAGAGAGGTGTTGCAGGTCGTATTTCTTTACTATTAATTCGGATTGGGTGCCCTTCCCGCTTCCAGGTGCACCGCATAGTATTATATTCAACATAATCATTTGGTCCGCATCGCGGAAAATCCTATTAAAATAAACAGACAAAACGAGTTGCCCGTATATAGGGCAACTCGTTTAAAAAGCTACATTGCCTGATTAGAGAGCAAATTTTGCACCCGGTTTGATTTTAACAACCTTGCGTGCGGGAACATTGATAACAGCACCCGTGCGAGGATTTTTAGCTTTACGAGCCGGCTTCTCTGCTACAGAAATATTAGCAAAACCGATGAGCTGTAAGCCCTCACCTTTCTTAACTGCCTCAACAGCTGCTTCCAGAGCTGCGTCAATAACTTTAGCTGCTTCAGCTTTCGATACTTGAGCCTTTGCTGCTACTGCTTCAATAAGTCCACTCTTGTTCATAATCTTTGATTTTTGAGTTATTAATAATGTGAATTATTAGTTTCCCTTTTGGAATACGACTGCAAAGATACGAAAAAAACTTTATATACCAAATATTTTCGGTAAAAAAAATGCATTTTTATAAAAAAAACTGCTTTTTTGTTAATTTTGTGCACTTTGTGTATGAATTTTATTTGTTTTTTAGTAATTTTGCACTCGTTATGCGTACAATACCTACTGTTACTCGCTATCTGCTGATAGCAAATATGATGATATTTCTGTTTGCTGCTGTGCTGCAGCGTTACGGAATAGATCTGAATGCAATAGGCGGCCTTCATTATATAGCCGCGCAGTCCTTTCATTGGTGGCAACCGTTTACATATATGTTCCTGCATGCAAATCTCAGTCATATATTCTTTAATATGTTTGCAGTTTGGATGTTCGGACCAATGATAGAGAATGAGTGGGGAGGGCGCCGTTTTGCTATTTATTATTTAGTCTGCGGGCTTGGAGCTGCCATTGTTCAGGAATTGGTATGGATGGCAATGTTGGCAAATATGAGTGCAACATATGGCGCAGCCGCGTTATCGCAGTATGCGTACTTTATGAATACTATCGGCGCCTCAGGGGCTGTATTCGGTATTCTGTTCGCCTTCGGTTGGCTTTATCCGGATATCCCGATGTATATTCTATTCATACCGGTACCCATACGCGCGCGCACGTTCGTTATTATATATGCGCTAATAGAACTTTTTGCCGGTCTGGGATCTGTTATCGGGCTGTCGGCTGACCATGTAGCACATTTTGCCCATCTTGGAGGTTTGCTTTTCGGGTGGTTGCTTATTCTTTATTGGAAAAAAACAAACTGGCAGGAACCGGGAGAATTATGGAAAAATATCCGTGCCAAACTTTCAGGTCATCGGCATCTGAATAGTTCCAAAGACGATAAGTTTGATGGTTATCACTACCATAAACGCGTCTGAAGTTTACCACTCCAACCTTGCAATAACAGGCTTGTGGTCGGATCCGGTGGCTGAAGAAGGAATTATGCAACTGGTTGGTTTTAACGGATCGGAACTGAGAATGTAATCAATGCGGACACCGATTCCTCTATGCTCGCATGTTGAACCAAACTCCCATGGATAATGGGTCTCTGTCCACGCGTCATGTAGTCCGCTGCTGATATGCCAATAGGCATAACTCAATACGATAGAGTTGAAATCGCCTACGACGATAACGGGGTAAGGACTATCATCAATTTCTTGACGTACAACGCGTGCCTGCTCGTTGCGTAATGGAACGGCGCGAAGCCATTTGGCTTTCAACTTGTCCATGTCGTCTAAATCTTCCGCCCGGAAATTATATGACTCCAAATGATTGTTAATCAGCCGTATAGTGTCATTCCCTACAACTATGTCGCATCTGTTGGAAATGTTCCCGATAGTACGGTAATGGATACTTTGTTTATTGATTAGCGGATATTTGGACCATACCATTGTTCCGTACTGGTGGCGTTTGTCGTAGATGGCGAAATCAATGTACGAGTATCTGTATTTCTTGTTTAATGTTTGCTTGACATCCGGCAAAGTAAGGTATTTGGTATCTTTATAGACATCTACTTCCTGCAAACAGATAACGTCAGCGTCTTGCTGTAGTAAATAATGCAAAACCTCGTTTTTTTCAGGTTTTACAAATTGCCCCATTCGCCCGGTATTCCAGGTCAAAATAGTTATTGCTATGAATAGAAAGTCTAACACCTTTTCGAATTAGCGCATTTTAGGATCCAGTGTAATCAAAGGGATTATCATTTCCTCAAGTGAAATGCCACCGTGTTGGAAGGTATTACGGTAATATTGCGCGTAATAATTGAATTGATTCGGATAGGCGAAAAAGTCAGTTCCTGTGCAGAAGGCATAACTGCTGCTTACATTCGGACATGGTAAACCAACGCGTTTTGGATGTTCGATTGTCATTACGTTTTTTGAACTGCAGTTAAGTGCTTTCCCTACTTTGTAACGGATGTTCGTGTTGGTGTTCTTGTCGGCAATGATTTGTACTGCATTTTTGACACGCGTTGTTCCATGGTCTGTCGTTAAAACCAGTGTGAATCCTAATTCGGCTGCGCGGTGCAAAAGTTCGAATGTGGGGGAATGGCGGAACCAACTGAGTGTCAGACTCCTGTATGCCGCTTCGTCATTTGCCAGTTCGCGCATCATCTTGCTTTCCGTGCGCGAATGGGAAAGCATGTCAATGAAATTGAGTACCACAATGTTCAGCGGTGACTGTACTCCTTTCAATTGACTAATGACGCGTTCGCAAAAATCGCTTTCGTTGACTTTCCAATAGTTGAAACTCTCTCGCCGCCGGTAGCGTTCCAATAGCGTTTGTACCAACTCTTTTTCATATTGGTTTTTGCTTTCTTCATCTCCCTCTTCAACCCATAATTGCGGGTACATTTCTTGAATTTGTAGGGGCATCAAGCCTGAAAAAATAGCGTTTCGTGCGTATTGCGTGGCTGTCGGAAGAATGGACATGTATTGTTCTTCTGCGCGAACAGAGTAGAACTCGCTGAGTAGCGGTTGTATTGTTTTCCATTGGTCGTAACGGAAATTGTCAATTACGCAGAGAAGTACTTTTTCTCCCTTGTCCAGCAATGGAAAGATAGTATGTTTCATCACATCCGGTGATGTCACAATGTTCGGTTGGTGGCGTTCTATGATGTCTTCATAGTTCTTGGCAATCCATTTGCTGAATGCCGCATTGGCCTGTGTGCGTTGGTCCGCAATGAGGCTGTGCATCCCGGAATGACCGCCTTGCTCCGCCTCTAATGATGCCAATTCTATATCCCATTTGCTCAACGTCCGTTCAATCGCTTGCCATTCTTCGATAGTACTCGCTGTATCAATCATATAGGATATATCGCTCCATTCTTGCCGGTAACTGTGCTGGACCTGTTCGCTGACTATCGAATGCTGGTGAATATGTTTTTTGAGGCATAGGAGGATTTGGCTGGGATTGACGGGTTTGATGAGGTAATCGGCTATTTTTTCGCCAATCGCCTGTTCCATAATATGCTCCTCTTCGCTTTTGGTAATCATTACTACCGGTACTTCGGGATGAAGACGTTTGATTTCCTGTAAGGTCTCCAAACCCGTCATTCCGGGCATATTCTCGTCTAAAAAGACAATGTCAAACGTCTGGTTTGAGGCAGACGTTTGACTTCCGAAAGCATCCAGTGCATCTTCGCCATTGCTGGCTGTGATTACTTCGTAGTCCTTCCCTTTCAGGTAAATGATGTATGGTTGCAAGAGATCAATCTCGTCGTCAACCCAGAGTATTCTCTTCATATTCGCCTGCAAAATTACTACAATTTATCCAAATACGCAAGAACTTTTTACTTTTTTGCACCGTGATGGTCTCTTTTGTTTAAATCACGATTGTGTTTGTCGCGCTTCTCGAATTTCTTTGCATCCCCTTTGGAGTGTGCTTTGTTGCCGCAGCAGTCATTAAAACGGAGAACCTTCTGAGTCTGACGCGCATTGAGGTTTGTGCGGAACTTGTCGTAGAATTTTTCTTGTAAATCTGCAAATTTCTTCATGTTTTCGAAGCGTTGCTTTGCGATTTTGTCCAACTCCTTGTCTGATAGTTCCTGGCCCTCTTCTTTCTCGGGGCAGGCTTTCTTTTGATGCAACTTGTCCAGTTCTTCCGCATATTCGCGATAGGTTTCTGCGAATTTCTCGGCTTGTTTGTCGCTTAAGAACAATTCGTCGGTCAGGCGCTGGATGCGGCGTTCTACGCGTTCTTCCTTACTGAGTTTCTTACCATCGAAATGTTCGTTCTTTTCTTCCTTTGCGCTTACATTGGCAGCGAGGATGGCAGCAATGGCCATAATCATAAACTTTTTCATTGTTGTTTCCTCCTAAAATTAGTGAGTTCGGTATAGTTAAAACAAATACTATGCCAAAAATTTGCACAATTAAAAAAAAAGCAGTACCTTTGCGGCCGAATTGTAATGCAATGGATTGGGATTTTTTGATAAAAGAAAAGGATGCCTTAGTGGTCACTACGGATAGCCGTAAAGTGGTACAGGGCTCTGTATTTGTGGCGTTGAAAGGCGAGCATTTTGATGGAAATGACTTTGTCGATCAGGCTCGCCGGGATGGCGCAGAATATGTTATCAGCGGAGAAAATGCTCTTGCTGAGTTGCAGGATTTGGCGCGTGCTTGGCGCCGTGAATTGGGGATTCCTATTCTCGGAATAACCGGTACTAATGGCAAGACTACCACAAAAGAACTATGTGCCACGGTACTGGGGACGAAATATAAATTGTATTATACTCAGGGCAACTTGAATAATCAGATAGGTGTGCCGCTTACCTTGTTAAGTATCACGCGTGCGCATAAAATGGCAATTGTTGAAATGGGAGCGAGTCATCCGGGTGATATTAAAGAATTGGTGGATATCGCGGAACCGGATTTCGGCCTGATTACAAATGTCGGGAAAGCTCATCTGCAGGGGTTCGGTTCGTTCGAAGGAGTGATGCGCACCAAGGCCGAACTGTATGATTTTCTGCTTGCCCGCAACGGAACGGTCTTCCGCAACGCCGACAACCCGTATTTGGAGAAAATGTATCTTACGGCGAAGCAGTCTGTCCGTGAAACGGTTTGTCCGGCGCAAACGGTTCTATATCGTACCGGCGTGATGCCTGAAGGTACGCATCTCGTGGGGGCTTATAATGCCGAAAATATCTCTGCAGCGCTGTGTGTCGGAGAATATTTCGGAGTGTCGCGCGAGAATGGGTTGGCGGCCATCCGTGCCTATGTGCCTTCCAATAACCGCTCGCAATTGATGCAAACCGCGGAAAATACCGTCGTAGTCGATGCTTATAATGCCAATCCTACATCTATGCAGGCGGCAATAAATGCATTCAAGGGAAATTGTTATATACTCGGAGCAATGCGCGAATTGGGCGAATATAGCCATCTGGAGCACCAAAATATTGTTAATATGTTGCTTGAGCGTAAGGCGGAAAAGGTGCTGCTGGTCGGCGATGAGTACAAAGCGACTACGGCTCCGTACCCGATCTACGAAAACGTGGAATCACTATGCGAAGCCTTACAAAAGGAACCGTTAAAAGGCTATACAATATTACTCAAGGGTAGTAGGTCTAATCAATTGGAAAAAGTAATACCTCTGTTATGAAAAATAAAGTATTTGTTTGGATAGTTGTACTTCTGTTGCTTGCCGTTATCGGTGGTTTGGTGTATTGGAATATGACGCAACGTCGGGAACTGAACGAGATAGTGGAGCAGATGGCGATAGAGAAAGAAGAACTGCAAGAAGAGTACGAGGATCTGGCAATCCAGTTTGACGGATATCAGAATCTTGATATCCGCAATGACTCGTTGCAGGATTTGTTGAGCCGTGAGCAGCAACGCGTGCAGGACTTGTTGGAAGAACTGCGCCAGACTAAAGCTACCAATGCACGCCGGATAGCGGAACTGAAAAAAGAATTGGCTACAGTACGTGCTGTTGTGAAAGATTATGTACGCCAAATAGACAGCTTGAATGCCACTAATGCCCGTCTGACGGAGGAAAACCGGCAAGTCCGCCAGGAGAATCAACAGGTGCGTACGCAAAACGAACAACTGAGCCAGGCCAATACCGAACTGGCGGAAACGGTCAGCCGCGCCTCTATGCTGGAGGTGTCTGCATGTGTCCTTACAACGCTGAACAAAGCGGATAGGAAAACCAAAATGACCAGCCATATCCGTAAATTGCAATTCGATTACGTAATTGCGAAGAATATAACGTGCAAACCGGGCTTGAAAGATGTGTATGTACGCGTGATTGACCCTCGTGGCTATTTAATCGGTGAGGACGAAAACCACACCTTTGCTTTTGAGAGCGGAGAAATTCCATATACGCTTGTGCAGCAGATTGAATATGCCGGCGAAACATATAACGGTACATGTTATTGCGCACTCGCCGAAGAAGAGAAAATTCAAAAAGGTTTTTATACGGTGGATTTCTTCTGTAATGGGGATCTGATAGGTTCGTTCCCGTTCCAGATAAAGAAATAATTCAAGAAAAATCAGCGAAAGTTTGCGTATTTGAAAAAAAAGCAGTACCTTTGCAGCCGATTTTGACCGGGAGCCTTGTGCTCAGGATAAATATCGCTTTTTTAGTGATGAGGAAAGATGGCAGAGTGGTCTAATGCATCGGTCTTGAAAACCGACGTACGGAAACGTACCGGGGGTTCGAATCCCTCTCTTTCCGCAAACAAACAAAAACTGTCTGTCCAAGCTCGCTTGAGCAAGCAGTTTTTATTTGTTTGAACAGGATGTCCGTGACAAGCCTGTGGATTGTTAGAAACGAAGTGACGTAAGAATCCCTCTCTTTCCGCATGAAAAACTTTTCTATGCTTGCCAAGACGTTTAAGGGCTTGGAACAAGTGTTAGCGCAAGAACTGATTGAATTAGGCGCCAACAACGTGCTCATCGAAAGACGAGCCGTTTCTTTTATGGGTGACAAGGCTATGCTTTATCGTGCGAACTTGTGTCTGCGCACGGCAATACGTATTCTTGTGCCTGTTAAAACAGAAAAACTCAATCTTTCACGTAATTCCGGAAAACAGAAACCGGAAGATATGTTATATGAGGCAGTAAAGGCGGTCGATTGGTCGGAATATATGACGTCAGCCGGCACTTTTGCTATTGATACCGTCATGTATAGCGACTTTTTCCGCAACAGCCGTTTTGTTACTTATCGCGTCAAAGATGCGATTGCCGATTATTGGATGGAATGTGAAAATACACGTCCAAATGTTCAAGTGGAGAACCCTGATCTGCGTATTAATGTTCATATTGCAAATGACCAACTGACACTTTCGTTGGATAGTAGTGGAGAGAGTCTTCATAAGCGCGGGTACCGCGTCGCTACTACCGAGGCTCCTATCAACGAAGTGCTGGCTGCGGGTATGTTGCTTATCGCGGGATGGAAAGGGCAGTCTGATTTTGTTGATCCCATGTGCGGCTCCGGAACAATTCCTGTTGAAGCTGCACTTATCGCACGGAATATTGCACCGGGCGTTTTCCGGAAATCTTTCGCCTTTGAGAAATGGAAGGATTTTGATGCTGACTTATGGAGTGATATCTACAATGATGATAGTGCCGAGCGCGAGTTTGACCATAAGATATACGGCTCGGACGCCTCGTTCTACGCCATCCGTCAAGCAGAAAAAAATATCAAATCAGCCGGTGTGCAGAAAGATATCGAGCTCCGCCAGATCCGCATGGAAGAAATCAAAAATCCTTTTCCCCTCCCTAAAGGAGAGGGCGAGGGTGGGGTTCCTTCTCTGGTGATGATGAATCCGCCTTATGGAGAGCGGTTGGCGGGGAATAAGGATATGGAGGACCTGTACGGCAAAATAGGTACTGCCCTCAAACATCAATTTGCAGGTTCTACCGCGTGGATTATATCATCCAATACAGAGGCGATGAAATGTATCGGACTTAAACCCTCAAAAAAAATGCACTTGCTGAACGGCGAATTGGATTGCCAATTCAACCGGTATGACCTGTTTGCCGGTAAACGCAATGACCAAATCTCTAAATGACCAAATAAATGGCAAATGACCAAATGGTAAATAAACCGCTTTATATTGCTGATTACAACTATCCTCTTCCCGATGAGCGGATAGCCAAGTATCCGTTGGCAGAACGCGACCATAGCAAACTGTTGGTCTATCGTGACGGACAAGTGAGTGAAGACCTTTTTTATAATGTCGGGGACTATCTTGCGCCGGGCTCACTCCTTATATATAATAATACGCGCGTGATACAGGCCCGTCTGGAGTTTCATAAACCGACCGGGGCGCGTGTCGAGGTATTCTGTCTGGAGCCGCTCAGTCCACGTGATTACCAGTTGTCTCTGTCTTCAACAGCCGGCTGTACGTGGAAATGTATGGTGGGCAATGCAAAAAAATGGCATGATGAGGCGTTGGAATTGAAGGCAGGCAGATTTACATTATATGCGTATAAAGAGCAAGTGCTGGGTAATACGTTTGCGGTCCGCTTTGAATGGAATGAAGAGGGGGTCAGTTTTGCCGAGATATTGGATGCGGTTGGGGAATTGCCTATCCCTCCCTATCTGAACCGCAAGACCGAAGAAAGAGACAAAACGACCTATCAAACCGTTTATTCGCGTATCAAAGGCAGTGTGGCGGCGCCAACGGCAGGTCTGCATTTCACAAACCGCGTGTTGGACAACCTGCATGAGCGGGGTATAGAAACAGACGAAGTGACATTACACGTAGGCGCAGGTACATTCCTGCCGGTTAAGACAGCCGATGCAAATGAACACACTATGCATACGGAAATTATTGCTGTCCCAAAAACAACAATCAGGCATATCATTGCCAAACTCGGCAAGATTGTAGCGGTCGGTACGACATCCATGCGCACACTCGAAAGCCTGTATTTTATCGGACTCCAACTTCGAAATATCAAAAAATCGGAATACCGGAATATCGAAAATATACATGTGGGTCAGTTTGAACCCTATGAAGAGACAAAGAATGGTAATCTGCCGACAGTCAAGGATGCCCTTCTGGCAATTGTGGAGTATTTAGATGCGACGGACCAGGAGACTCTTCATGCTGAAACGCAGATTATGATTAAGCCCGGCTATACTTTCCGGATAGTGGACAGGTTGATTACCAATTTTCATCAACCGCAGTCAACGTTGTTGTTATTGGTCAGTGCTTTTGTGGGCGGCGATTGGAAAACCATTTATGACTATGCTCTGAGCCATGACTTCCGTTTCCTTTCCTATGGTGACAGCAGTATCCTTAGTCGTCATTCATAATTCTTCATTTTAATTTTTGTTTCTCATGATTGACACACATATCCATATTGATGAAGAGGCATTTGCTCCGGACCGTGAAGAGGTTATCGCGCGTCAGCGCGAAGCCGGTGTGGAGGCGATGATAGTTCCCGGTGTCAACGCGGCGTCGGTTAAGACAGTCCCGGATGTTTGTCATCGCCATCCGGGCTATTGCTATCCTGCGCTTGGGTTGCATCCCGAGGACGTGAAAACTGACTGGGAGGAACAATTGGCGGTGATTGAAGATGCTGTTCGGACCCGTCGGGACGAATTGGTGGCTATTGGCGAGATTGGGTTGGATTATTATTGGGACAAGACATATAAGGAGGAACAGAAAAAAGTGCTCCGCCGCCAACTCCAACTGGCTCGGGAACTGGACTTGCCTGTCATCCTGCATAACCGCGAGGCGACAGAAGACATCTTATCCCTCCTCCGCGAAATACAAGTCGTAAATCGTAAATTAACAGGGGTCTTTCATTGCTTCAACGGAAGCCGTGAAACGGCACAGCAAATCTTGGACATGGGATTCTATCTCGGTATAGGCGGCGTTATCACTTTCAAAAACTGCAAATTGGGCGATACCCTTGCTGAAATGAGCGCTTATCCCACACTCCGGGAGAGACTTCTCCTTGAGACGGATGCTCCTTATATGGCTCCCGTACCCCATCGGGGGGAACGTAATGAAAGCCGTCTCATGGTCCATGTGGCGGAACGCTTGGCACAGGCGTTTAATTGCCGGACTGAAGACATTATTAGGGAGACAAGTGCCAATGCAAAGAGACTTTTTGGGCTAAAATAAGTAAAATTTATAAAAAAAATGCTTAAATTCTTGCGTATGTGAGAAAAAAGCAGTAATTTTGTGGCCGAAAATGCGCATATAGCGCGAGGAGAGATGCTCGAGTGGTTGAAGAGGCACGCCTGGAAAGCGTGTAAACGCCAAAAGTGTTTCCGGGGTTCGAATCCCCGTCTCTCCGCAAGACGAGACCGTATTTACGAGTCCAAGCTTGCTTGAGTGAGTAAATACGGGCGCGGATTGCACAGGATGCCTCTGGCAGAATGTGGATTGTTAGGAGTGAACGACGTGAGAATCCCCGTCTCTCCGCAAAGATTTTGCATCGAGCCGGGGAAGTAAACTTGCTTACGGACACGGATAGAGGCAAAAGCTTTGAACAAGGTGCCAGCGGCAGCTTGTGGGGATTACGAAGCAATCCCCGTGGAGAGCGTCGAGCCGGGGAAGGGCTCGCAACAATTAACCGAAATGCAATAAACACAAATAATCAATTAACAAATTTTTATTCTCATGAAAAAAGTATTTGCAACCCTTACCGTGCTGGCTATGCTGACTTTCGGTAGCGCAGCAGTAATGGCAGAAGAGGCAGCAGCTCCTGCTGAGGAAGCAGCTGTTGAAAACGTAGATGAAGTAGCTGCTCCTGAGGCAGTAGAAGAAGTAGCAGAGGCTCCGGCTGAGGAGGCTGGCGGTTTGGTAGCGCTTCACAAAACGCTGAAGACGAAGTTTATTGAAGGTGGTGCAGGCTTTATGGCGCTGACACTTGTTACCTTGGTATTCGGTTTGGCTCTCTGTATTGAGCGTATCATCTACCTGTCTTTGAGCAAAACAAATACAAAAGCCCTGTTGGCTAACGTAGAGGCTGCTCTCAAAGAGGGTGGTATCGAAAAGGCACTGGAGGTTTGCCGCAATACACGTGGACCTGTAGCCTCGATTTTCTATCAGGGGCTGAGCCGCTATGACGAGGGTATCGACGTCGTTGAGAAGACGGTCGCTTCCTATGGCGGCGTTCAACTCGGTCTGCTCGAGAAGAACCTTTCCTGGATTACATTGTTCATTGCAATCGCTCCGTCTCTCGGATTCTTGGGTACCATCATCGGTATGATCGAGGCGTTCGATAAAATCCAGCAGGTTGGTGATATCTCCGCTACCGTTGTTGCCGGTGGTATCAAGGTCGCTCTGTTGACTACACTTCTCGGTTTGATCATCGCTGTGGTTCTCCAGTTGTTCTACAACTATATCCTCTCGCTCGTTGAGGGGCTGGTTAACGAAATGGAGGATAGCTCCATCAGCCTGCTCGACATCGTAGTAGAGTACGACAAGGCTCAAAAAAAGTAATAAGCTGATCGCTGATTGCTGATCGCTGAACACTGATGTTTAATCATTAAACAATTTTGAGCAATTATGAAAAACTATAAATTAATTCCTAAGATTACCCTTTGGACGCTGTTGGCGTTGGGCATCGTGTTTATCGCGTTGTTCTTCCTCGGCGGCTCGAACGGCAGTCTTGAGGTGGCCGGTGACTTCCTGGATATTCCGCGTTTCACTGACGCTTTCCTCATCTGGAACTACATCCTCTTTGGATTGGTCGTTCTCATCACGCTGGCTGTCGTTTGCGTAGATTTTGTCAACAACTGGAAAACCAACCGCCGCAAGGCATATATGACTCTCGGCGTTGTTTGCGGATTCGTGCTGTTGGCTTGCGCTTGCTGGTTTGCCGGTAGCCCCGAAAAAATCGATATCATCGGTTATGAGGGTACGGACAACCAGGGCTTCTGGGCACAGATGTCCGATGCCGTTATCTATGCTTGCTACATCCTTATCACCGCTACCATCGGTACGATGATTTGGGGATATATCCACACTCGTAAACTGAAGTAATTCATATTTATCATGGCAAAGAAAGTCCCACAGATCAACGCCAGCTCTATGGCTGACATCTCGTTCCTGTTGCTGATTTTCTTCCTGGTGACCACATCTATGGATGTTAACCAGGGACTGGCTCGCCGTCTGCCTGCTCCTATCCCCCCCGACCAGAAGGTAGAGGATAAGGATATCAACAAGCGAAACCTGTTGGTTGTGAAAATCAACTCCGCTAACCAACTCATGGTGCAAGGCCAGTTGATGGATGTGAAGCAACTTAGAGAGAAAACGAAAGAGTTCATCAAGAACGAACAGAATGCGGACTACTATCCCAAACTGGTGGAAGAAGATTTCGGCGCTCCGTTCGGTGTGATTAAATACACCAAGGACCATGTGATCTCCGTCCAGAACGATGTGGATACGCAGTATCAGGCTTATCTTGACGTGCAAAATGAACTCGTAGCTGCATATAATGAATTGCGTGACGAATGCGCGCAGAAGTATTTCCATAAAAGCTATAATGAACTCGAAGAGGACCAGCAAAAGCGGATCCAGAAGATCTATCCTCAGAAGATTTCAGAGGCTGAACCTAAAAATTACGGTAACTGATTATGGCAAAGATACGTAGAAATGAGAAACGTGAGATGCCGGCGTTGAATACGTCGTCACTCCCTGATATCATCTTCATGCTGCTGTTCTTCTTCATGTCCGTTACGTCAATGAAGGAAGTAAGCTACAAGGTGCAGTTCAAGAACCCGCAGGCGACAGAGCTCACTAAGCTGGAGAATAAATCCCTTGTGCGTTATATCTACGTAGGTACGCCTACCGCAGAGTTCCGCAAGCAATATGGTGCAGAGACGCGTATCCAGCTCAATGACCAGTTCGCGGAGGTAAAAGAGATTGGCGAGTATATCGTCAACGAGCGTTCCTCCATGAAGGAGAGCGACCAAGGATTGATGACTGTCTCTATCAAAGCCGACAAGGAGACCAAGATGGGTATCATTGCTGATATCAAGCAGGAACTCCGCCGCGCTTATGCACTGAAAATCAGTTATGCCGCTACGCAGCGTACAAGCTATTAAGCTGAGTACTGAAGCTGATAGCTGAAAACATAAACGATTAAAGCCGCCTCATCTGGCGGCTTTAATCGTATTAACAGTTGTTTTTCTGTTGTTCTTAACCATTTTTCAGCTATTTTTCAGTCGTTTTTCAGCCATTTGCATTCGCATTTCGTTCGCATTACGGACGTCATAGTAGGATTCTTTGTGAGTCGTACGCGGCAATAAAAAATCCGCCTGCAGAAGCAGACGGATTGATACGAAGAAAACTTGTTTTATTGGGATTATATCAATCTTTTTAGCCTGTCACGTAGCAATGATTTATAGGCTTCTTTCTGCTCTTGCGTGATAAATGAGCGGTCAATTGTCTCCTCCCATTTCGGCAAACAGGAAGCAAAGTGCTCTATCGTATGACGGATAAAAAGCTCCGGAAGGTTAGCGCGTTTGGCTGCTTCTTCAAAATCAGATAACCGGATATTGGATTTCTTTCCATTCAGCGTCAACGCTAATTCCTCTTTATCCTGTGGATTCACTAATGCCACATTCACCAGATCATACGCAGGAGTAAAAACTTGCTGGCTTGCAGGCTTGTACAGAGAAAAGTTTTTCAAATGCATATCGTTGTTACCTGTCAGGAAACAAAAGATCAGCAACTCGTAGAAATTCGTCAAATCCAATTGTGGGATTGAGGAATACTGAGCAATCAGTTTGGCTACTTGTTCATAACTGCTTTTGTACTTGTCCTCCGTCTTTCGCTCTGCCAATTGGCACATATCTTCCATCAAAATCTTCTGCCCCTTTGCGCCCCGGTCGAACCGCCGGGTAATATATCCGAGACTCCCGTCAGCCAGCCGGATGAGCGAATGTCGTGCAACGGACAATTTGGCGTCCTCTGCCAAATGCATGGTGAGGTCTTCCACTTCCGGTAAGTGTTCGAATAACTCGGTCTGGGGCTTGAAAACATATTGTCCCCACAATCCCACAATCGTCAAGCGTTTGCTGCCTTCGTGCTCTGTGAGATTAAGCGACAATTTGGCCTGTACGCCTGTAAGAGTGGTCTGCGAACGGATAATCTCCGATGCCAAACGCTCCATATCCGCTTGGGTATATTCCATGAGCGGCTGTTCCGTGATACCAAATATCTTCTTGGCGCAGGACGGATGAAAATCTATCTGCCCGGGTTCTAATTCCTTATAACAATATAGACATTTGCACATAGGATTATTCTTCTACAGGTTGTACACTAACCGCTCCGATACAGTCTTTGCAGCAAAGCAACAGCAATCCCATCCGGTCCAATTGGGAAATATCGCTATTACGCAATGCCACATCCAGCAACCAGCCTTCCGGTATCAAGCCATCGAAAAAAGGGTGAAGGATATTACTGTCATATGGCTGTTCGCGCAGAGGCAAAGTCAAACTGACAGGTTCAGCATCAGCCTTTTCCAAGTATCGGCTATCATACGTGAAACGATATCCCGTTTCTGTTTCCTCCAAATGTCCTGCCAAAAGGTCACGGACATAGATGTTAGCTTTGCGCATGGTTCTTTGGTTGGGCGGTTAAACAATAGTTGAACAAATTCAGCAACTGATTGACCGTGTCCATTCGGGCGGTTGTTTTTCCCTGTTCTAATTCCCGGAGGAACGCCAGACTTACTCCGGCTTTACGGGCCGCTTCCTCTTGTGTTAAGCCATATTGTTTCCGCAAGGCTTTGACGGTATTTGCAATTTCCGTTCTCATAATACTATATATTATAGTAGATAATCGTACTTTCTGTATTGATTATGCCTACGATAGTATATAAATTCATATATTTCTACTTGATTTATATACTATAATAGTTAAAATTTGCTGCAAAGGTATGAAAAATATCTGATATATACAAATCTTAGTAATAAAATATGAGTATTTAATGCGTTTTTACTCAATAAGTGCTCAAATATGAGTAGTTATAAACATCTTTTAACATTGATGACGGGAGGTGAGTTATCGTTCCGTATCCGTCCGGTAAGCGAGTCATACGCGGCAAGAAACGACCTTTAACCGAAGTCTAATCGATGTTGAAGCTTGTATCTTTTTTGCTTTAATTTTTGTAGAAAAAGATACAAGCTATATAGAAAAAGATACAAGTTGTAAAAAGATGGACAAAGAAAAAACGCTTGGCGAATGTGAGGTAATGCCAAGCGGAAGAGAAACAGGATACAATCTGCGGGAGGCCTATTAACGGACTTTTCGTCCGTCTATGGTATATTCCGGCTCCCCGCGGAGGATGAAGATCTGACCGTTGATGAAACGGCCTTCGTAGTGGCACCTGACAGTGTCGGTCTTGCCGGCCATCTTGTCGCTACCCTCCTTGATGACTTTGTACTGCAGGCCGCTAGGAAGCACTACGACACCTTCTTTCTTAGCATTCCCGGCAAGGAAGGCTTCACCTTCCTTCTTCATTGCCTCTCCCAGTTCGGCTGCCTTGGCGGCCTGCTTCGACTGGATGTCCTTGAAGAAGTCGTCGAGAATCTTGCCTGCCTCTTCGAAATCGAGGGCCGGCATCTGACCGGAAAGGCCAGCCTTGACGGCGGCTCCGAAGTCTTCGACATTGAGTTCTGTGACGCCTGACTGAAGCAGGCTCTGCGCGATGCTCATTCCAAGAGCATAAGAG
>JAGKVE010000030.1 GCA_021152555.1 Bacteroidia bacterium
ATGAAGGGTAATAGGCTATCTATTTCAAGAATAAATATGATCTCTAGTACAGATTTAAAGCTTTGGTCTAAGCCTAAAGTATTATTAACTGCTCTAGATGTTCCATATGCTTCAGATTTCTCAGAGCCAAGACTATCGAGACCACAGCTAGTAATGTGGGAGGGGAAATATAGATTATACTTTGGTGCATCTCATAGAGTTTTATATGATACTAAGCAAAAGTGTACTCAATACCTTTCATTTGCAGAGAGTGATACCATAGAAGGTCCTTATGTTCCTTTACAAAAGCCTTTGATGGCTACCGATCCAGATAGTGAGTATTGTAATTTAGCTCTTGGTAGTGTGAAGATAATTCCATGTGCACAGGGCTTTGCTGCTATACAGTGTCCATTCTTCTACGATAAGGAGGAAAAGAGAAGTCGTTCTCTTATGCTTTTATTAACTAGTGAGGATGGGATTAAATTTGAGCAGAAAAGAGTTATCATGCCTCCTGTTAAAGCTGGCTGGGCTTCAAGGTACATCACCTCCTGTGATGCTATTTATAGAGCAGAGGAGAAGGCTTGGTATTGCTACTTTAGTGCTAATGGAATTGATGAGGATTTAAAATTTATACATTTTAGAGAGTCTTTAGGACTCTTAATTGGTAATCAAAGATAATATGAATAAAGAAAAAGAAGGAAGTCTGCTATTGGGTCTGGTGGCCCTTTTAGCAGTAGTGATTGTAGTGGCATTAGTGGGTGTTTTTGCCTTACAACCGGAGGAGACTCTCATTCAAGGAGAGGCAGAGGCAACAGAATACCGTGTGTCCGGCAAAGTCCCGGGACGAATAGAGATGTTTCTTTATGAAGAAGGAGACCAAGTTCACAAAGGCGACACACTGGTAATCATTTATTCGCCGGAGGTGGAAGCCAAGAAAGAGCAGGCTCTGGCCGCCCGTGACATGGCAGAAGCCGTAAACCAGAAAGCGAAAAACGGAGCCCAACGCGAACAGATAACCGGAGCGTATGAGTTATACCAGAAAGCCAAAGCCGGCGAAGAAATCTACCGCAAGAGTTATGAGCGTGTGCAACGATTGTACGACAAGGGAGTAGTCTCCGCCCAGAAGCGCGACGAAGTGGAAGCGCAATACAAAGCCGCAACCGCTACCGTGCGTGCAGCCAGAAGCCAATACGACATGGCTCTCTCCGGGGCGCGCGTAGAAGACAAAGCAGCCGCTGAAGCCCAGGTAGCCAGAGTAGATGCCATATTGAAAGAAGTGGCAGCCGCGGAAGCGGAACGCTATCTGCTCTCTCCATGCGACGGCGAAGTGAGCGAGTTATTCCCCAAAGTAGGCGAACTGGTGGGGCAAGGAAGTCCGGTTATGGCGATCGTCGATCTGAACGATGTATGGTTCACATTCTCCGTACGCGAAGACATGCTCTCCCGTTTTGCTGTAGGCAGCGTGATTGAAGTCCGGATTCCCGCTCTGGGCGAGACCTGCTATCCGCTGACCGTGACACATATCAAAGCGATGGGAACCTATGCCACATGGCGCAGCACGAAACAAAACGGCGGCTATGATGTCCGCACCTTCGATGTCAAATGCCGCCCGCTGGCGCAGATTCCTAATCTGCGACCGGGAATGACGGCATTGGTGGTTGAAAATTGACGGTTGAGAGTTGAAAGAGATTTTCAAAAACATATGGCATGTGATGCAACGGGAGGTACACCAGATGTTTGCCCGTCCGCTTTATATGTTTGCATCAGTGGGTGTAATGCTGCTCTCTACATTCTTTTTCCTCACGTTGATGCGGAGAGGCTCTGCAGAGAAAATGCCTATTGCCTTTGTCGATCTGGACCAGACCTCCATCTCCAGACGGTTATGCCACGAGATGCAGGCCACTCCTTCAGTAGATATCTGCCTCATCACTTCTTCCTACCCGGAAGCCCGCGAAGCAATGCAACAGGGTCATGTGTATGGCATCTTTGTTATTCCGGACGGTTTCTACGACGATTTGGTTGCTTTCAAACGTCCCAAGATGGATTTCTACGTCACAAACGCTTATACCGTAGGTGGCAACACCGCCTATAAACAGATGCTCACAATGGTCAACCTCACCTCCGGCGCATTCCAACGCGAAGTACTGCGCAAGAAAGGTCTTCCGGATGACGTGATTATGCATCGTATCCAACCGCTGACAATCGAAGGACATATGATTGCCAACCCATGGGGGAACTACTCTGTGTATCTCGTAAGCACAATTTTACCGGGTATATTAGGATTGATCTGCATAATGCTGACCATCTTCGCCATCGGGTACGAATTGAAGATGCGCACTTCCCGCGAGTGGCTTCGCACAGCCGGCGGCAACTATACCGTAGCCATGATAGGCAAACTGATACCCTATACGATTATTTATCTGGTACTGGGAATAGGGTGTCATTTGATACTCTACCGTTTTGCGGGATTTCCGGTTTACGGCAGTCATTCACGGTTGCTTTTCGGACTGCTGCTGTTTATCATGGCCATGGAGGCGATGGGTATCTTCCTGATAGGATGTCTGCCCACGTTACGCGATGCAATCTCCATCGGAGCACTGTATTCCATGCTGGGGTTTTCCTTGTCCGGTTTCACCTATCCGGTGATGAACATGCTTCCTCCGGTTCAGGCGCTCAGTTATCTGGAGCCTTTGAGGCATTATTACCTGATTTACGTCAATGAAGCGCTGATGTGCGCGCCCACTATCAACAGCCTGGCTCCTGCCCTCTCGCTATGCGCTTTCATGCTCCTTTCGTTAGCCATAGCGCCAAGACTGCACAAGGCATTGATTTACCAAAATTATCCGCTGAAATAATGCTACACTTTCTAAACCATATATGGCTTCAATTAAAAGAGACCGGATGGGTTTTCACCATTGAGCTAAAACGTATCTTCCGGGATCCGGGAGTAATGGTGATATTCATTTTAGCCACATTGGCCTATCCGTTCCTATACAAGGCTATCTACTGGCGTGAACAGATCACCGATATCCCCATAGCCGTAGTAGATCTGAGCCGATCACAGGAGAGTCGCGAGTTTCTCCATCGCTGGAATGCAGCGCCGGATATCAAGTTAGCCTATACCTGCGCCTCGATGGGGGAAGCAGAACAATTGCTGCGAGACCAGAAAGTTCACGGAATCATTTATTTCCCGCATGACTATGCAGCGCAGTTGGCAGACCCACTCGGTCAGGCACATATCTCACTGTATTGCGACATGAGTTCCTTCCTCTATATGAAGGGAATCTATCTCAGTTGCAATCAAGTAATGCTGGAATCCATGCGCAACATCCAGATTGACCGCTATGAGCAAATGGGCATGGACCAGGAGTTTGCCTGGGCTTTGGTGCAAGACGCCCCCTACTCGGAGACCGCGCTTTTCACCCCTACCGGAGGTTATGGCTCCTTCCTTATTCCTGCCGTATTGGTATTGATTCTCCATCAGACGCTACTGTTCGGCATCTGTATGCTTGGCGGAACCGCGCGCGAGGAGAACAAGCAACTATTCCGTATCCCCGGCAGGCGGCGCGGATGGTCGGCTCTACGTATCGTATTAGGCAGGGCTGCCGCATATTTTGTAATCTATTACGCTTTGGCGGCTATCTTGATGATAGCACTTCCCAGGCTCTTCAATCTGCCTCATATAGGCGCAGTAGGAGACTTGCTACGGTTTATAGTACCCTATCTACTGGCTACTATTTTCTTTTCCATGTGCGTCAGTGTATTTATCCGGAACCGTGAATCGGGTTTGGTATTGCTGATTTCAAGTTCATTGATTTTCCTCTTCATGGCCGGCATATCATGGCCTAAAGAGATGATTCCCGAAGCATGGAGATATCTCTCATATGCCATTCCTTACACTGCCGGAGCAAACGGATTCATACATATCTCCTCCATGGGTGCTTCCCTATGGACAACCCGCATGGAATATGATACTCTCTGGATGCTAACCGGTGTATATTTTATACTGGCATGCTGTCTCTTGTTTATCATAGGATGGCTCCATGAACGCACAGAACACCAACAATCACATGCCCATAACTGATATGAAACAACATTTTGCATTGGTCACCGGCGCATCGTCGGGAATCGGATTTGAGTTTGCGCGCCAACTGGCGGTGCGCGGATACAACCTGCTGATAGTCAGCAATGAAGAAACTATTCATGATCGCGCAGAAGAACTGCGCGAGGCATTCAGCCCTCAGCTTTCAGTTATTCCTCTGGTGATGGATCTGAGTCGTCAGGAAGCCGCGCGAGAATTGTACGAATACACCCAAGCGCAGGAGATAGAGGTGGAAGTGCTGGTTAACAATGCCGGCGTTTATCACGACCGGGACATACTGGATGACAGCGAGGGTTTCACGTCGCTTATCCTCAACCTGCATATGTACACACCCGCTATGCTGTGTTACCTCTTCGGCCAGGATATGCGTGCCCGTAAACACGGGTATATCCTCAATGTATGCTCGGTGACCAGCAAGATCGTTGCACAGCGTCTCGGTACCTACGCATCTACCAAATCATTTCTGGCGGCATTCACCCGTTCGCTGCATATTGAGTTAAAACCTTATGGCGTGTACGTAACTAATGTCAGTCCCGGCGCGGTAGATACCGGATTATTCAACATCAGACCGTGGATGACAAAAGCCGGCAAATGCCTGGGCATTATTGCTTCTCCCCAGATGTTAGTGCGCCGGGCATTGCGCGCGCTCTTCCACGGGCGGAGCAAAGTAACCATTCCTGCTGTATTCTGGCATATACTGACATTTATCATTCTCCTGATTCCTACATGGCTTTTACGCCTGATCAGGAGGCTTGGCTGGTTTTGATGTACGTTCATCTGGATTGCAATAATTTCTTCGTCAGCTGCGAGTTGGTGTCACGACCGGAACTGAAAGGGACTCCCGTTGTAGTAGCAAACAATAACGACAACAACGGAGGGATTATTCTTGCTCTCAACCAAGAAGCCAAAGCGGCGGGGCTGAAGCGCGGCAATCCGATTTTCCAGGTCAAGGAGTTGATTGACCGCTGCCACGTTACCGTCATTGATGTGCATCACAACCTCTATCACGAGATTTCCCACCACATAATGGACGTAGTCAAACAGACCGAGATGGTCCTGAACTTCGTGCAATACAGCGTAGATGAGTTTTTCGGCGAGATGCCGGATGACGATCCTGTACGCCTCCGCCATTACCTGCAGCAACTAAAAGACCTTATCCTGCAAGAGACGGCTATCCCTGTTTCATGCGGAGCCGGCGAGACATACACGCTCGCCAAGACCGCTACGCATTTTGCCAAACGCTATGCCGGGTACAGAGGGATATGCGTAATGACCCATGACAAGCGCGAAAAAGCACTCTCCATTCTGCCGATAGAACAGGTTTGGGGAATAGGCCGAAGACGCGTCAAGGACATCCGGCAGAAAGGTATTCATACCGCCTTGGATTTTGCCCGCAGAGAAGAAGTATGGGTTCATCGTCTGTACGGTGTTACAGCTGCGCGTACATGGAAAGAACTGAATGGTCAGCCTGCGCTCACGCTCGCCAGCCATGAGAAGCAGAAATCCATCATGTACAGCCGTACGTTCGCCCACATGACGGCCAGTCGCGAGGTTCTGAAACGCGAGTTAAGCAATTATGCTACTGCAGCCGCCCGGAGGCTCAGAAAACAAAAAGCCATATGCCATACCGTAAGTGTCTTTTTGGCAACAAATCGGCATAGGGACGACCTGCCGCAATATTCCAATGATGCCACTCTGCGGTTGCAGACTGCTACGGACGACTCCGCCCAGCTCATCAATGCCGTAGAACACTTGCTGGACCGCCTCTATCGTGAAGGCTATTATTACAAGCAGGCAGGCGTCATTCTGGGGCAACTGCAATACTCCGCAGGCATACAGTTGGACATGTTTGTCTCCAACCAGGCGGAAGACGCTTCCCGCCAGAAACGGCTCATGCATGCTATAGACCAGATCAACAACAAATTCGGCACCAACCAGATCCATTATGCTATCCAGGGTCATGACGCACAAGACGAACAGATGGCTGGATTCATGCGCCCGCACAGAATAGAAGACGATGAGACCGACGATTGAGTATATACAGACACGCTTCAACGAATACAACGCCCGGTTCTTTGAAGGAACATTGCCTCCTATACCTGTCAAACTGAGCAATGCCAAGACATTCTTAGGCAAACTCTGTTTCAAGCGCAAGCGGAAATGGTTGTTCGGCGATTATTACAATACCGGTTTCGTGCTACGTATCAACACCCGCGCGGACTTGCCCGAAGAATTGATAGAAGACACTATCTTACATGAGATGATTCATTATTATATTGCCTTTAACCAATGGCGCGACACCAGCACTCACGGACAACTCTTCCGCCGCGAGATGAAACGCATCAACGAAAAAGGCGGCAGACATATCTCTATATCTTACCGCCCTAATCCGGAACAGTTAGCGCAACTCCGCGTTAAGAATTAATCCAGATAATAATCTACGGTGGTGACTACGCGCACGTGTTTGATCCACGGCTGGTATGGGTCATTCTCGATGGAGAACTGGCCCTGGCTGGCGCGACGGATAGAACCGAGCGAGCACTGCGCATCGTCAGCGAACTTCTGCGCTACGGCGCGGGCGTTCTGCGTAGCCTCTTCAATCATAGCCGGCTTGAGTTCGGGCAGACCGTTGTACTGGTAGTCCAGATCCCACTTGTTGGAAGAAACGATGATGCCTTCCTTGAGCAAGGCCGCTTCCTTGCCTTGGGAAGCAATGACCAGTTTCACTTTGTCTGTAGATACGATGATGGAAGTGCGGAGGGAATAACGGTACTCCGGACGGTTGTTGCTGTAGTAGTTCTCCCAGTTGTTGTCCACCGAGATCGGTCCCTGCCGAAGGTCGCTCTCTTCAAATCCCAGTGCGAGCAAGTGTTTCTTCACTTTCTCAGACACATGGCCGATCTGCTGGTAGAGCGACGGCAAATCATTGCCGTTCCATCCGAAAGAGAGCGGCCATACTACGTAATCCGCCTCCACCTCACGGGTACTCAGTCCTTTTACAGTTACTGCGCGGTCTTTGTCAGCGAACTTGCTGATACCGCAATAGACGAACAAGCCTGCTAGGCTCAGTCCGAGCGCAACCAATGCGCCTGCTAATACGTTATTTTTCATTTTTGGGTTGGTTCTGGTTGATTAATTATTTGTCGTGCTTGTGCTCGTAGATGGCTTCGTCCACATTGATGATGTAGTCGCCCATCTTCTCGAGTTCAAGGATGATATCCATATAATTGACACCGGTGGTGTAGTCGTACTCATGCTCGGTGATAGCCTGCATGTTTTGGTTCTTGAGTTCGTCGCGGAAATTATTGATTTCGTTCTCCATGTTGGTCATCTCGAAGAACTCGTCCTGCGTGATATTCACGCGCTCCAGCGCATCCACCATTTTTGCCTGCGCGCCGGTGAGGAGATAAATCATCTGCTCCACGTTCTTCTCCTGCTCCGCCGTAAAGGTGATATTTCCGTCGTGCTTGTGGCGGATATAGCGCGAGAGGTTGTAGTTGGCGTCGCCCACGGACTCCAGCTCGCTGACGATACGGAGCATCTTGTGCACCTCGTGCTTGGACTGGTCGGACAGACGGCCGTCGGCTACCTGGTTGAGGTATTGCGCTATCTCGTATTCCATTCGGTCACAGATTCCTTCGTATTTCTCGATACGCGAGAAAATCATGGTGAACTGGGTATTGTCCTTCTCATAGAAGAGCTCATGCACCATTCCTATCATCCGTTGCGCACGGAGAGCGAAAACATGTACCTCTTTCCATGCCTGGAGGATAGAGAGCTCGGAGGTAGACATCAGACCTCCGGAGATAAACTTGAGCTGGCTGTCCGTATCTTTATGCTCCGGTTTGGACGGGAGGATAGTGCTCACTACGCGCTCCAGAACCGGCACGAACCAGATTAGAATCATCGTGTTCGTTACGTTGAACGCCGTGTGGAAGGTAGCCAGGACGGCATTCAGCTTGTCCGGCGACACGTCAGACGGTACGCCCGGCATGAAATCTACGCCCCACAGCCGACATACACCGCCTACAAACCAGCGGAAGACGCACAGCACCCACACAACGCCGAATAAGTTGAACACCAGGTGCGCAAGGGCGGCACGGCGTGCCTGTACCGAGGCGGAGAGCGCCACCACATTGGAGGTGATGGTCGTACCGATATTCTCACCCAGCACCAGTGCGATACCCATATCGACAGGCAGCACGTGGGTTGAACAGAGCGTCATCGTGATTGCCATGATAGCCGCCGAACTCTGCACGGCAAAAGTCAGTATTCCGCCTACTAACAGATACAGGAAATAGCTGCCGTAACCCCATGACGAAGTAGCAATGAAGAAATTGCGAACCGGCGTCATTTCGTCCAAGTGCATGTCGGTGGCATTGATCTTCAGGGTTGTCAGACCAAGCAGCATGAGCGACAGACCGATCAGGAAATCGCCGAGGTTGGCGTTCTTCTTGGTGTAGATAAGCGCTACAGCCAGTACGATAGTGGCATAAACGACCAAGCGGAGGTCGAACGATCCGCCGCCGAGCACCATAATCCATGCCGTGAACGTCGTACCGATGTTGGCACCCATGATGACCGAGATAGCCTGCGCCAGCGAGAGAATACCCGCAGAAACGAAACTGACGGTCATGACCGTTGTAGCCGTGGAGGACTGAACTGCCGCGGTAATGAACGCACCGGTGAGCACGCCCGAGAAACGGTTGGTCGTCATCGTTCCAAGCACGTTGCTCAGCTTGCTACCTGCCATCTTCTGCAGGCCTTCACTCATCACCTTCATTCCGTACATCAGCATTGCCACGGAACCGATGAGTGTGATAATCTGGAGTAAAAGTGTCATTGTTTGTTATAAAACACGAATTTGGGCGCAAAGATAGTAAAAAAAAAATAAATAAACAAATAAAAACTTATTTTATCCATATTTTATTATTGTTTATTCTTGAAAATTGCTATTTAATACACATTCCACTATAAATGCCACGGAAAACAGGACAAAATTTGCATATATCAAAAAAAAGTTGTAATTTTGCAGAGAAAAAACAAAACGGTCAGGCGGGAGAAAGGTGATGACCACAGGGGAAATAAAGTGGACTGACCGAGGTAAAACAGTATTTATATGGTCTAGGTATAGTCTAGGTATGGTCTAGCATACTATGCATAAAAAACAGTAAGCGGATGGACAATGAGATAAGGAAGTTCAAAAAAGGAACAAACTATGCAGGCGGCAGAGATATTACTCATTTAAAATACCGCTGCATAAAAAAAAGTGACAAAGTATGATTTCGCCATTTCAGTTACCACCCCATCCTTCTGCCCAGGCGGCTGCTGCGGAAGTCATCAAGCGCGTACACGCTTACATGAACGCGCACCCGGAGAGTGAACTTCACCGGCAAGGGAAAATGTTCGGCGTGCTGGTGGTTGAGAAACCAGATGTCAGTAGTCAGAATTCAGAGGATTATCTGGCTGCCTTCTCGGCACAACTGGACGGCAGTTACTTTCACGAAGGGTTTGTGCCGCCTATTTATGAGATGTCCGCACCGCCTGTCGGCACTTCCAGAGCCGAATCGCAACGACTGCAACGGCTGCTATTCGCTAATTATCAGTTAGTTAACGGACTTGGAGAAAGCAAAAACCTGCTGGAAATTTTTGCAGACGAAAAGCCGATTATTCCTGCCGACGAGTGGTTTAATAGAGAAAAGACAAAAGACCGCTTCGCTCAAAGACAAAAGACTTATCTTCCGCCCTCCGGCGCAGGCGAATGCTGCGCGCCCAAGCTGTTACAATATGCCCTGACGCATAATTTGCGACCTCTGGCGCTGGCAGAATTCTGGGTTGGCGCTCCCTCGCGGACTGAGATACGCCATGAAGGTAGGTTTTACGCGCCATGCTCCGGACGTTGTGTGCCCATACTGCGGTTTATGATGCAAGGATTACCGTTGAACGTTGAAGGTGTAAAGTTGCACGAGGCAGGAGTAAGGTTGAACGAGGAAATCGAAATTCTTTATGAGGATGAATATCTGGTAGTTGTCAACAAGCCATCCGGCTTACTCTCCGTACCCGGCAAGAATGACGAGCCGTCGGTAGAGAGTTGTTTGAGCCATCCCACATCCGCCAATCCCGACGGACGTCCCGTCAAAGCCGTTCACCGGTTGGACCAGGACACCAGCGGAGTGCTCGTTCTTGCCAAGACGCCGGATGTTTACAAAACGCTACAGGCTTATTTCCAGCGCCGTGACATCCTAAAACGCTACGAAGCGGTTGTGCAACCTGAAGAAGCGGACAGTGGTCAGTTATCAGCTGTCAGTCAGGCAGAAGGGACAATCGAACTGCCGTTGTTACCCAATCCCTACGACCGTCCCCGGCAGACGGTGAACAAAGAGCACGGCAAAACAGCCATCACGCGCTACAAACTCCGCGAGCCACGTCCAGACGGCACATACCTGATTGATTTCTTCCCGCTCACGGGCCGCACGCACCAATTACGCGTACACGCAGCCCATCCCGAAGGGCTGAATGCGCCTATCGTCGGAGACCGCCTGTACGGAACACTTCCCGACGCAGCAGAACGCCTTATGCTACACGCCGCGGAAATAACTTTCACACACCCGGTAACCCAAAAAGAATTGCATTTTTGCGTACCATCGGATTTTTAGTATAAAATATAGTGCTAAAATTTGCATGTTTGGCATATTTTTTGTACTTTTGTACCCGATTTCAATTTAATGGAAACATGAAAATCTTATTCACCATATTAGCCCTCGTTGCTACTTACACCGGTCGCGTTGTGGACGAGAAAGGGCAACCGATATCCTATGCGACAGTCTATCCGGAAACCCAACCGGAACAAGGTACAGCCACTAACAGCGGCGGTTATTTCAGTTTTGACACCGAACTTCCGGGGAGTTCAAATGTTATTATCAGTTTTATCGGATATGAGAAACTCACACTCACGCTGCATGAGTTGTCCTCCATGACCATACAACGCCAGGCCTTGGTTCTCAAGGAGCAGCCGATAGCATTGGAAGAGACTGTCGTCACCGCCAAAGCCAGCAAGCAAAGGAACAAGCGCAAAGCGATGGCAGCCCTCCTCCACGCCGTTTATGTGAAGTTGGAAGAAGAATTTCCGGACAACAACGCCCAATACCAGATTGTGAGCGACGTGCGCATGCTTTCCGAAAACGAGACGTGGGGCATGGAGCAGATGATTGCGAACGCCGTTGTGCTGCCCGAACAAGGAACAGAAGGACGTGACTCCATTCAGTTCCAAGGCAAATATTGCAAACGCTTCTTTGATGCCGAGAAACGCGCACAGGCGGATTCTATTCTCGCCAGTGACATGATTGAGCGGATTGAGAAAAAACAAAAGGACAAATTCATCCGCAAGGCCGCCAACGCAGTTGACAGCGGCGTGGTCGTCCATCAGGCTCTTTTTGCGCTGGGCAACATGCGGTATGATTTTGAGCAGGCAATGACGGACACCAGACATTGGACAGTTAGCAATGAGTCGGAAGGCGAGACAGTCCTGACGCATACCCAAAGCGTCATTAGGTATTTGGGCCTCTTCAAAATGACATTCCAACGGCATTATATAGTTGATTCGCGCACGTACGCTGTACGCCGTTTTTCGGAGCACGCAGAGGTCAAAGTGACTATTCCGTTCGGTTACAAACTGAACGCCGACCAGCTGCAAATGCTCAATCTGGTCAATATGGATGACAAGTCGATAGAGAAATTCCGTTTGAAAAAAATGCGCGGAACGGTTGACCTCAATACCATTTATCAGCGCCGTGACGGGCATGTCTATCTGTTAGAGAAAAACATGCTTGCCGATGCTCTGATATTAGGTTCCAAGAAAGCCGAGATTCCTCTGCATATCAAGGCAACGCAACGTGTGACGGGCCTGCAGACGGAAGATATCAAGCCGCTGAACAAGTCCCAAATAACCAAGCGTCTCAAGCGCGAAATAGTTGAAATCTACTAATCATGAGCCCGCGTTTCGCGCAAATAGCATATCAGATAGACCGAGTGGCTCGTCCGATATTAGGAATTACTACCATTCTCGCGCTCCTTTTGATGGTCATTGCGGCTTTTGACACCCCAGCCAAACAGATTTTGACATATATTTTATATGTCGTAGCGGCAATATGGGTTGCCACAGTCCTCTGCCGGCTCGTTCTTTCGCCTTTTGTGATTACCGATGAGGAAGAAAATTTAACGCAGAAAGTCGATTATATCTTACAAAAGAAACTAACTCCCTTTCCGCCTTCAAATCCTTATTCTCCTCTTTGTTATCTATCCGAAGAAGAGGCGAGGCGTGTTACACAACTTCTTCGTACACTTCCGGAGCATCCGGACAAACCCGGGCATATCAATTTAGCGCTTGTATCCCAATACCTGACAGCTCTTGAGAAATCCGGCAAAGCCGAGTTAAGAGACAAGCGCCGTTTGCGGCAATGGGTGGCAGAAGTAACCGGAAGACAAGTGCCGTCATCCAGCCAGTTCAACGAAGCTATACCAAGCAAAGCGGCAACCAAAGTGGCCGCCGCTCGCAAAGAAATAGAAACTCTGCTGTCTCAAAACAAGTAGTCTAATACCGGGCGGCTCAGATAGCGCGATTTTATCTCATATTCTTCTGAAGAAATCCACTCATCGGCATTTGCGTCGTATCAAGTCGAACTTTTGTTTTTTCGCGAAAAAAGGCAACAAACATACCCTGAGACAGATCAAAAGATAAGCCTAAAACGCAATAAAAACACGAAAAAAGCAAGAAAAATACATTTTTTCCTCATCGGCATTTGCATATGTCCGATTTTTATATTACCTTTGCAGTCGATTTTGAAATGCGGTGTTAGCACATCGGTAGTGCATCGGCTTCCCAAGCCGAGGAGGCGGGTTCGATTCCCGTACACCGCTCAAAAGTAGGTCGGTCTATCGCGCCGCAAGGTGAGGAAAGTCCGGGCAGCAAAGAGCACCGTAGCGGTTAACGGCCGTCAGGCAGCAATGTTTGGTCACTGCTACAGAGACGAGTAATGTGAAACGAGCACACTGCGGGCTGCAATTCCAAGTAAACCGGCGTTTGAGCGTTGCTCGCGTGAGTCGGAGGGTAGGAAGCGAGAGAGACACATGGCAACATGCGCTCCGAGATTAATGATAGACACCATACGAGGTACAACGTACAATTGAATGGCACAGAACCCGGCTTATAGACCTGCTTTTTTTATTTTTCTCATATCTTATTAAGGAAATAATACGGTGGCTATGAAAATTAAGTTTTCCGATATTATTAAGTTCGTGCGCTACGATATGTGGCGCGTGACGACCAACGAATTTGATAGTTTCTTCAAGCGTCTCGGTTATCAGATTATTCGTACCATTGTACTGGTAGCCCGCGGTTTCGGCAGCAAAAATCTGAACGACACAGCCAAAAGCCTCACTTACTCTCTTATCTTCGCCATCGTGCCGATACTGGCAATGATAGTGGCCGTGGCAAAAGGATTCGGCGTCGCTGACGTCATAGAGCGACAGCTAAACGCTTCCTTCCTGGGCGAGACGAACATGGTGCCAACCATCATGTCCATGGTACAGCGATATCTGGATACAGCACAGGGAGGTGTTTTCATCGGAGTAGGTTTGCTGATTCTCCTTTGGGCTGTTTATTCTTTCTTCCAATCCGTAGAGACTGCCTTCAACCGTATTTGGAATGTCCATAAATCACGTTCTATTCTGCATCAGGCAACAACGTACATCGCGATTCTGGTTCTCATTCCCGTGATGATAGTGTGCTCGGCTGGTATCAATATCTTCATCCACTCAACCGTCGAAAGCGCTTTTCATGCAGAGGCGTTGCATCAGTTCTTCCAGACCAGCGGCGTGAAATTCCTCCAGTTTGCAATGTGCTGGCTGCTTTTCACTACCATGTATTATGCGATTCCCAATACCAAGGTTGACTTTTTGAGTGCCCTTATCCCCGGTATCATAATGGGTTCGTTATACCAGTTGTTACAAATGCTGTCGGTATATATCATCGCTTCATTGGGCCGTACCAGTATTGTCTATGGAGCTTTTGCCACAATACCTATTCTGATGACCTGGCTGCAATACACCAGCCTTCTCATTCTGATTGGCGCAGAGATGTCTTACGCCATTCAGAACAACGAAGAATTTGAGTATGAGCAAGACCTCAACCGGATGTCCAGACGGTACAAGGACTTCATCATGACGTATCTTCTGTCAGTAATAGTAAAGCGGTTTGAGAACGACGAAGAACCTCTTACTGTTCACGAGCTTGCCATTCGCGACCACTTACCCATCCGATTGGTTAATCAGTTATTAGGGCGATTGGTAGAGACAGGAATACTACGCGAAGTATATACTGAGGGCGATGAAGAGAAAACATACCAACCGGCTTTAGACACACATAAGATAACTGTCGGCATGGTTTTCGACAGAATTGAAACGCAAGGAACAGAAGAATTCCTGCAATCACCGTCACCAGAAATGAAAGCCTTCTGGGACACGTACAACAGACTTAATGAAAGTTACAATACATCTTTGGATTCCATCTACGTGAATGAATTATTAAAAAACGCCTGATATATGAAAAAACACCTCTTTCTTTCGGTAGCAGTATTGGCAATGTGCCAATTCGCAATTGCTGCACCTAAAATCCAACAAGTGGAGCCGTTATGCTGGTGGACAAACATGGCAACACCGCTTACTATTATGTTTCACGGCGAGGACCTGAGTGACGCCCAAGTGTCCGTTCAGCAGATTGCCAACGGCAAAGTGATGCGCGGCGCATGTCATGGACTCGTTCCGCGCAGCCAACACAATGCAGAGAGCCCGAACTATCTGTTTGTGGACTTCGGTGTTTTCCAGCCAGGTGTTTATCGTATAACACTCAAAAAAGGCAAGAAATCTGCCACCTATGACTACACTATTGCAGAGCGCCGTGAGGGCAGCCGTGAGCGCAAGAGTTTTGATGCTTCGGATGTGGTGTATCTCATCATGTCGGATCGTTTTGTTGACGGCGACGAGAGCAACAATAGTACTAAAAACACGAAAGAAAAAGCAGACAAAAGTAATGTAAATGGCCGTTTTGGCGGTGATATTCAGGGAATTATCAATTCTTTCGATCATATTCTTGCCTTAGGTGCTACAGCAATCTGGCCTACCCCAATGCTTGGCGACAATGAAGAAGCATGGAGTTATCATGGTTACGCATGTTCAGATTATTATCACATTGATCCGCGCTACGGCTCCAACTCACTGTACGCCCAAATGGTACAGCAAGCTCACGCGAAAGGGCTGAAGATTCTGATGGACATGGTGCCCAACCACTGCGGTGCCGCACATTGGTGGATGGCAGACCTGCCATATAAAGACTGGGTGAACCAATTCGATGAGTTTACCAATACAAACAATTGTTTTACTGCCAACTATGACGTCAATGCTTCGCAATTTGACCGCAAGTTGAGTAACCGTGGCTGGTTTGACAAACCAATGCCGGACATGAATCTCGAGAATCCTGATTTACTCAAGTATTTCCAACAATGGGCTATATGGTGGATTGAGTTCGCCGACTTGGATGGATTGCGCGTGGATACCTACCCTTACATTGAAAAAATCCCGGGAAGCGAGTGGATTGCTGCAATTCGCAATGAATACCCGAATATCAATATTGTCGGTGAATGCTGGACACGTCCTGCGCCCGCCGTTGCTTACTGGCAATCAGGCGCGAAGAACTTTGACGGCTTTGACAGCAATCTGCCGACCGTAATGGACTTCCCGACAGAAGAGGCTATACGCCAGGCTCTTGAGAATGATGGCCAAGGTTGGGGAAACGGACTGACACGTGTGTATGATGCCCTGACAATGGATTATATGTATGCCGATGTCAACAAACTACTTACATTCCTTGGGAATCATGACATGGCGCGAATCACGGATGTAGTAAAAGAAAAAGACCCACGCCGTGTGAAACTGGCATACGTACTGCTTGCTACAATGCGCGGTATTCCGCAAGTATTGTACGGCGATGAGTACGCCCTGACTTCCAAAAGTGAAGACCCGAGTAATCACTCATATTTGCGTGCTCCACTCCCGCAAGGAACAGCAGTAACCGCAGAAATGCAGGATATGTATGATTTCCAAAGCAAATTATTCCAATGGCGTAAGAACGAACCGGTTCTGCACTTCGGCAAGACTATGCATTTTCTCGCACGTGACAATACATATGCTTTCTTCCGTTATAATGACGACGAAGCAGTTTTTGTCTTCGCAAATGCTTCCGATGATTGGCGTGTAGCCCCCACTGAGAACTATGCGGAGATATTGGACAAATACAATCCTGTTGGCGTCAACCCTCTGACAGGCGAGACGGTTGATATGAGCCGGTTAGACGTGGCTGCTCCTGCATTAGAAACGGTTATTGTCAAATTGAAAAAGAAATAAGCATGAACCCTCTCTCTAAAGGAATAAACAAGGCATGCCCGCGATGCGGCGCGCCTTTCGTTTGCCATCACGAGAATCCTGCAATCTGCCAGTGCGCAGGAATCAGCTTAAATGATAATGCGCGCGCATATTTGCGCACGCATTATAGGGATTGTTTATGCAGGAAATGTTTGGAAAACCTCTCCCTGACCTTCTCATCAAGAGATGGGATAGAGGAAGTTTAGTACAGCCTATTGGCAAAATGAAGTGTTGAATCGGGGGCGTTATTAAGAATATTAATAACGTCTTCCAACATTTCTTCGGGATGAACGACACCCCGCTCCCAGAAATTATTGGCGCCTGACGGCAAACGCTGTTTTCGCCAGTTATAGACGCGATGATTCTGATACGCCTTAAACCATGTATGTTTCTCATCCATTTCCGCGAGTTCAGCCAAACTGTTTCCGCCGGCCCCAACCCACACATCGGCATCATGAAAATAGTGGACGGTTTCTTCTATCGTGAGCGGGATGGATGTCTCGCGCTTGTCATCATAAAACGGGTATTGTGCGCCAGCGTCTTTAAATAGAAAAGCCAAGTAGTTCTTACCTGACGGGACATACCAAGTACCACGAAAATTATTGCCGGACATGATAGAGCGCCCTTCGGGCTGACAGACCGCTTCGCTGACAGACCGCTTCACTGACAGACCGCTCACTCCGTTCGCTGACAGACTGATATACTTTTTCTCCACCTCATGGAAGATGGAATCCGCCTCATGCAGTTTGCCAGTAAGCGCTCCAATGACCCGAATCCATTCAGCCCGGGCTAATGGTGTATATTCTTGCCATTCATTGATAAATATCATAGGCACTCCGAGCTTTGCCAGACGTGCAGCTTCCAGGTTATCGTACTGACCGTAATTGACCGCCAGCAAAGCATCCAATCCTGATTGTAATACACGTTCGGCACTCGGTTTCATCGAATCGCCGAGGTCTATCTCTGTGCCCTTGACGGGTGTATATATCAACTCAGGATTACAGACCGCGGCAAGACGATCTACAGCATCCAAAGCGTAGAGGAATCCCACTTGGACGGTGCTCATCGTTCCAATACGCTTCATTGGTTCTTTTACACAGACCCGCTGGTAAGGCTGAAAAACCTCTACAATAACGCCTGTATCGGTCGGCGTTATTTGAAACCCTGTAGCGTATTTGTTGCCTTCCGGCACACTACCCCGCTCCGCCGGGTGCTGGACGCACCCGACAAGCAAGAGCAATGCACAAAAGAGCCATGTACCCTGGACAAAGGACAGTCTCATTACTTCTTGGCTCCGAGATTGTCAATACAGAAATAGGTCGGAGTGGTCAGACCGTAATCACTGGTCTTAGTACCGGACATGGCAAAATGCAGTTCATCCACTTTGCCGAGCGTGCTCAGGTCCACATAAGTCCATTGATTTACAATGTTGGTACCCTTAGCGAGATAGAACTCAACCGTGCTGTTTACTTCTTTTCCCTCCAGCGAACCGCCAATGGTCAGCAGAAGATGGTCGTTCTCGGTGAAGCCACCGACAACAGAGGACATTCCATCTCCCAATTTAATCATCGATTCCACCAGCGCTGTGTTGCAAACGTACATGCCGGGAACAGTAGCTGCTTTGGTCAGTTTAATGACGTTCGGCGAATACGAATCGGAGTACCAAACCAAGAAGTTCTTGCCTGCAAAAGCACCTCCGGCAGCCGATTTGTAAGCATCCGCATAGCCGTTTTTTACATCTGTTGTTGTTTGGTTGGAAACCACACCTCCTGCTGTCATAGCACCTCCCCAGCTAACAGTCTGCTGGATCTCAAAATTACCGCTCTGCAGGAATACCGTAGTGTCCACAGAATACTTGAAGGTACTCTCAATGGTCAAGGGAGTGATGGCTGCTTCCTCAAAAGTAGCGATGGTGTTGTTCTCCACGTCTGTGCGCGGCTGGCAAGCAGCGAAGGTCAACGCCAATGCTGCTACGAAAAGAAATGATTTTTTCATAACTCTTTGTTTTTTTAAATTGTTAATAATTGTTGTTAATAAAATTTGTTAATTAATATACGTGTTGTTCACACTATTCAATATGCAGGTCAATCGCTCCGGAGAGCTCCGTACTGAGTTCGCCGGTTTGCGGGAAGGTCTCATCTACCGCAGTGTAGATGCGGACAAAATCTATGCATGGCAGTGAAATAGATTTGCCGTCCGCATCTACCGCCCACGATATATCAAAACTTGTCCCTTCAATGTCCGAGTTAGGTTTGTTGTCCGCATATCCATAATCAAGAATATGCTGAACGTTCTGTCCATTTACTTTCTGTGTTTGCGACGGTAATAACGCTCCATTAAAAGTCAGTTCGTCAGCAGTTATCCACTGCGGATAGTACGGATGCTGATGGAATTCATTCTGAATAGTATCTGCCGCACGGAGATACGTGCGCGAATGATGGTGCACGGTTTGCGGATCGTCATAGAGACAGCCCTTCAATTCGTACCATTCATCATCAGGTTCCCCGTTTTTATTATCATCACGGCTGACCAACACAATCCCCGGCTCACTGCTACCAAACTCCGTAGAACCGCTTTGGAAGAAAGCATTACCGAGAATCTGAATATCCTTGCCTTCTTTGTTCTCGACAGAATGGTCAAAGCTGAAAGTCACATATCCACCCCATCCGCCTAATGAAATCAGTCCGCCGGCATTATTGGAAATCGCCTGCTCACACTTTCTGCACATCACTGCGGCATCATCTCCGGTCTCATACTTAGGCAATTCATTGACAAACTGTCCCGGCGCAGGTACATATTCATATACACGCTTGACATAAGGCGAGACAACAGGCGCCGTGTCTTGCGAAACGGAATCCGGATACAAATCATATGCCTTTTCCACACGGCATAAATGTCCGGGTATATCACCGGTCGCTGCATGCCAATGCTCTTTTCCGTCATAGCTATAGCAATACAGAACTCCTGAGGAAACATAATTTTTCGCGTCAGTTATATAAAGCGCTTCAGGCATTGCCAATAGTCCATATGGATGTTCATATGACGATATATCTATCGGCACTTCCAATTCCGCAAAATCAATTGTAGAGAATGCACGAAGTGTTTTTTGCTCATGATCAATCATATAGGCAGTCGAACCTTGTATTGAAATATTTGAACATGGAACATGGATTCGTTTTAGGACAGTCGTGCCATCCATTACAAACACCATGGGTTTTGAGTTCGCGTAATTCCCCTGACAGCATACCCATAAATGATTTTGATTATCCGTTCGTATACGCGTCGGATTCAAACCAACCGCTATTTTCTGAGTTTCTGTAAAAGAAGCAATATCTATAACCGAAATCGTCGAGTCATATTGGTTCGTAATGTACCCCCCTGAATTGCAAACAAATAACTCGTTTCCAACGACACATAATTCATCAGGTTGGTGACCTACTTTCACTTCGTTTGTTATCTCAAGCGTAGCTGTATCCACCTCATAGACAGCGCCTAACAATTCGGGATTAGCGACACTTCCCACATATGCACTGACATACATTTTGTCACCTTTGAATGCCATGTATCGGCAGTTAGGTATTTCCACTTGGCCTATATGCCGTGATTGCAAATCCATTACCTCTACCTTATGCGAGCAATTGATAACTGCATACAAGCGGTTACCATACTGCTGTATATCGTTGCCTACATCTCCCAATTCCTTTAGTTGTTTTGGATTTTGAGCTCCATACCAGTTGGAATAATACGTGCCCGTTTCTAAATTCATATAATCCAACCGTGCTTTGTTGGAGCCCATATTTCCTTCGCATAGTATGTATACCCCTCCTTGCCGCACTTCGTCCGTAACATGCGTGCCGAGTGTAGGATATACAACTTCATCTCCGCGGCAGGCAAAGAGACAAAGTGACAAAATACAAAGTACAATATTTAATATCTTACGGCTAATGTGCATCGTACATTTTGTTTAGGCATCGGATAATTTTGGATTACTTCGTAATCCTGTCCGAGCAAGTTATTGATTTCCAAATTCGCCTTCAGCCACCACCGTTTGATTTGCCATTCTCCATAGAGCGACATATCGTGTGTGTACCAAGGCTGGACGTAATTATAAATACTATTCTCCTGCTGGCTGTAGCGTTCGCCGACATATATAAACGAATAATTCAAACCATAATGGTCACCGCGTTTACTTTGCCAATCCAATCCCAACACTACGCTGCCGCTATGCAGCGGAATGTACGGAATTTGGTGGCCGTAGTAGGTATCATTTTCATTGGTAACATCCACCGCTTTCTGAAATGTATAATTCAGCCGCCCCCGAAGGACAAAACGAAGCGGCAGATATAGTGACATATCTGCTTTTGCATCGACTCCATTGATTTTCACTGTGCCGAGATTCAGCATAGTCCAACGAAACTGTTGTCCCTTCGGGTATGCGATTATCTTATCCGTCACACGGTTGTAATAATACGAAGCAGATACAGCTATTTCGTAGCCGTTAGCATTTGAATTTTGCAATTTGTGATTGGATGTTGTATAGGCAATTTCTACAGAGTGCTGGCGCGCTAATTCCGGACGTAGATTGGCGTTTCCGAGATCAGTGTAATATAAATCATTGAAAGTAGGATAACGATAACTCTGCTTATAGAAAGCATTGATACTAAGGTCTATAGCCGGATAAGGGCGCAATGAAAAGAACATACCCGGTGTCACACGCGGCGTATTGTTATCAACAGCCGTCATGAGCACAGATGCCTGCATCCGCAAGTATTCCTGAATATTAAATGCCGTTGCTGCTGAAAGCCAGTGACTATGCCGATGAAAGAACTCCTTCGGCGCCTCCAAAAGCAGATTTTCCCGTGCAAGCGTATTGTACTGATAATCATATGCTATTGACGCATCCCACCAATTGAAAATCTCCACTTTATTGGCAAAAGAAAGATAGGTCTCCTGTTGGGTATATTTATTATTGGATGGCAACAAACGTTCGTCATAATTCTTATAATGCGTATAATCATTGGCATATTTGGCCAATAACCGCATACTCCATCGGTTGAACCATTCGTCTTGCCACTGCGCCTGAACAAATGAATTTCTATCCCGTAATCGCTCACCATTACGCCATACATTATTGACAATAGCCCCCGGTACGCCACGCTCCGAATAGTAATTATACGCATGCACACGCCAAAAACCGGTATTTCGGTAGTAATGATGAATCCCTAATTCCGTCCGGACTGCGTTCACATCGCCGTTTTGGCGGATAGCAGTAGTGTCATACGCCGTCTCACCATTGGGCAATACACGGCGATAACGGAAAGGATATTTGCCATCAGAATAAACATACTCAGCGTCCAGCGTCAAGGCAAGTGTCTCTGTCAGTTTGACATCTACCCCCACATTAGGATTAGCTAACGCAAAAGAGCCAAAACGCATTTGCGCGCGTACGTGTGCACGTTCCTTATCTTTAAAATAAGGTTTTCGAGTGGTCAAATAAACATTGCCTGCAGAACCAAACTCACGTGCAGACTGGAAGATATCCGATTTCTGCCCATTGAAGAGTTGAATCTCTTCCATGTTATCTAAAGAGAAGCGCCCGAGATCAACCTGGCCGTTTTGCGCATTCCCTAATTGCACACCGTTGTAATATACCGCTGTATGCTGGCTTCCCATCGAACGGATATTAATTGTTTTAATCCCTCCGACTCCACCATAGTCTTTGAGTTGTACTCCTGAGAAATAGCGCAGCGCATCTGCCACAGAAAGCGCGTTAAGTCGCTGTAATTCTGCGCCTTTTAGCGTTTGCGGAACAATAACGTCTTCGGTTAGCGCGCGCGCTGTAACCTCCACTTCCGTAATCTGGAATTGGTTATATAACGAATCCAACTCGGCATCGCTTATAGCCAAAACCGAGTGCGCACAAAGTGCAATGATTAGTATTAAACTTATTTTTTTTTGCATTGTTCGTCCTAATCCAGGAGGACTTTTCAACCAACGCAAATGGCAAGTAATCTGACTTATGCCTTTCGGCAATCACAGTAGCCGGTCTGTCCGGGATTTGCACCCGCCTTCCCTTACCTATTTGCGTGCGGGGTCGGACGTCAAATCGATGCCCAACTTCGCGAATGTACGTAAATCTACTTCTTTAAGCATTACTGTCGAATGAGCTTGACAACCTTTGAGTTGCGGCAATGTAGCCAGCGCTCTACGGCAGTTTTCATCGTGGCGCGATAGTACCGATAAGGCAACTAACACCTCGTCTGTATGGAGTCGCGGATTATGTCCGTGTAAATATTCAATCTTGGTATGTTGGATGGGTTCAATCATGTTTTGAGGTATCAGTTTGACCTCATGACCAATACCTGCCAACTCTTTCATCACGTTGATCAACAATGCCGCTGATGAACCAAGCAGTTCACTGGACTCCGCCGTAATTATCTGTCCATCAGGTAGTTCTAATGCTGCTGCATGCATAAATGGTTTCAATCCTCCCCCGCTCTGCTCTTTACGTTCGCGAGCTGCGACTACAGTCTTTCGGTATGCAGTATTGATTCCAACCTGTTTTTGCAGTAACGCTAATTTTTGAATCTCTGCATCATTACAAGCACCGTTAGCCAAACGACAAAGTGCATGGAAATATCGGCGGATAATCTCCTGCTTGCTGGCTTCGCGAACAGCATCATCATCGCTAATACAAAACCCAACCATATTAACCCCCATGTTGGTTGGCGACTTGTAAGGATTCTCCCCATAGATAGAGGTAAAGAGCGCATCGAGAACAGGATAAATCTCTACGTCGCGGTTGTAATTGACAGCAGTTTCTCCATATGCCTCCAAATGGAATGGGTCGATCATGTTAACGTCTTGCAAGTCAGCCGTTGCTGCTTCATACGCCACATTAAGCGGATGTTTGAGCGGCAGATTCCATACGGGGAAAGTCTCAAATTTGGCATAGCCGGCGTTGCGTCCGTGAGCATGCTCGTTGTAGAGTTGGCTCAAACAAACAGCCATCTTACCACTCCCCGGCCCTGGAGCAGTCACTACTACTAACGGGCGAGTTGTCTCAATGAAATCATTTCTACCAAATCCGTCTTCAGAAGCAATCAACTCCACATTATGCGGATAGCCCTCTATAATATAATGATAATAGACCTTTATTCCTTGCCATTCCAAGCGTTGCCGGTAAGCATCTGCGGAGCGTTGGCCCGTATAGTGAGTGATGACAACCGATGACACCATGAATCCGCGATTTATAAACTCCTCGCGCAAACGCAACACGTCCTCGTCATATGTTATTCCTAAATCCTGACGCACTTTGTTGCGCTCTATATCTTCAGCAGAAATAACTATAATTATCTCCAGAGAATCACGGAGTTGCGTCAACATTCTCAATTTGCTGTCAGGCATAAATCCAGGTAGCACACGGCTCGCGTGCATGTCATCGAACAACTTACCGCCCAGTTCAAGGTATAGTTTGTTACCGAACTGCGCTATGCGCTCACGGATATGCTCCGACTGGATGCAGATATATTTATCGTTATCAAATGCTGTCATCTGCTATTTTTCTGTATTCTGCGCTTCCTCGTCATCCTCATCATGATGGTAATATTGATATGCACGGGTAGCCTTTTCGTCCTTTATGAAGCGGTTATATAACTTGCCATACAGTTGGCCGTATTTCTTCGAGCGAGCATTGTCTTCTCCATAGCCATAACCATATCCGCCGTAACCTCCATCATCTGTTCAAGCGTCTGCTTGCAGAACGAACGGTTTGTCTGCATACAACGGATGACGTACAAGCACATATCGCTCATCTCTATCAGCGCATAGGCATCTGGAACCAGACCGATTGGTGATGTATCTATGATTATAAACTCATATTGTTCTTTGAATTCGTTTATCAAAGCGGACAGTTTGTCTGAGTGCACCAATTCACCCGGATTGGGAGGGATAGTTCCCGCACGTATGAAATCAAATCCAAACGGCGTATTGGTATCCAATATATCTTCTTTGGTGCATTCGCCAATCAGGAAATTCGATAATCCTTCCCCGTTCTCCAATGCCAGTTTGGTGTGAATGTTCGGCTTGCGGAGGTCAAGATCTATCAGCAATGTTTTCTTTCCCGTCATGGCATACAATGCCGCAAGGTTGGTGGAAAGGAATGTTTTTCCGTCGCCGGACTCTGTCGAAGTGATACATAGAACCATTTTCTCTTTTCTTCGCAGCACAAACTCAATGCGCGTTCGTATAGCACGTAGCATCTCCGCATAACTGGAACGAGGTGAGGCCTTGACGAGCGTCGGGTTCTGGCTGCGTGCATGGCGCAGAGTGCCGATGAGACGGAAGGTCTTGAGTTTGACTACATCTTTCGGGGCACGTATTTTGTTGTTCAGCAGCTCACTCAGGATAATGAGCACCATCGGTATAAGGAAACCTATCAGCAGGTACGTTGAAGTAGTCTTCGATTTTGCTTTTGCGTTTGTCACGGCTGTGGTGCGCGCTTTATCCATGATGCTGTTATCAGGTGTGTTGGAGGCTTTTTGTATCTCTGCCTCCGCGCGTTTCTGCAAGAAGAAAGTATAGTAGTTGTCATCTATGCGGTAGTTACGCTCGATAGCTACCATCTGCAGTTCTTTCTCCGGCAATTGCCGTATGGAACGCTCTACTTCCTTATAGCGGTTCTGCAGGTCCTGTTTCTCAATCTCTAATGAAGCGCGCATGGAAGTGACGACTTCTTCGATTGCCGTCTTGACGTTCTCTATATCTTTGGTGTACTTGGCATAATAGACGTTTTTCTCTGTCAGTTCGCCGCGTTGGATACGCAAATCGTTGAGTTGTTGTACCAGACCCATCAGCATTGGTTCGTTTACGCCCATTGTGGTTGGTGCGATAACGGCGTCTTTCTCTATATTATCATGGATATACTTTATCAGATAATCGAAATAGGTCTCTTTCAAACGCAACTCCATCGACTGTTGGTCATAGGATGTGACAAGACTCATCAGTTGGCCGGCATACGAGTTGACATCAACAAATTTGTTTTCTTGCCGGAAATCGGTCATGGCTCCTTCACTTACTTGCAAAGAGGCTTGCAGGCTCTCCAACTGCTCGTTGATAAAACGTATCGAGTTCTCTGCTACTTTGTTTTTCTGTTCGAGGTTCTGTAGCAAGTATATTTGTGCCAGTTTGTCAAGAAACTCACAATCGCGTTCCGGAGTCTCGCTGACTAACGCCAAAGCCAAGACGGTTGATCCCTCTGTTACGAAAGACAACTGTAACCGTCCCATGAACTCGTCAACAAGCGACTCATGCGTGCGGAAACGGAAATATAGTTTGCCGGAAGAGGTCATCATTTCCGTCGGCCATACGGTTATATCGAACTGCGAGCAACTGATGGGGTCTCCGTAATGAGCTTTTATGTCTAATGGATCGTTTTCGTTGGTGGACGATATATGAATCATTCCATCCGGCAAGAAGTTCACTTGATAAAGAGCGCCGTATGCACGCGGATCGATACGGGTGTACTCAACAATAATAGGTGTTTGGCGATACAGATAACGCGTTTTGAAACGTCCTTGAGTGATATACTCCACATTGAGAAAAGGCAACGAGTCCACTACCCTGCTCATTAAATCGTAGGAACCGAGCATAATCATTTGGTTGTTGACGTTCTTGTAACCGGCATCAACACCGAAACCGCTCATAAGGGCGGAAGCCGAACCGCCGTATGTACCACTCTCTTTGATGACTATCGTGCCTTGGGAATAATACGTAGGGATCCAGCGTCTGTTCTTGAGCATTGCCAAACCGAACGCGATAGCTACAGCAATAACGAACAAGTACCAATAATGCAGGAACGTAAAGAACCATGCTATCGGGTCAAAGTTGGACGAGCCCTCATCATCATCACCCGAATTGGGGTCTTGCTGGTAGTATGCCTGGTTGCCACCTCCGTAATACTGGTTGTTACCGCCCGGAGTATAATACGCATTATTACCGCCGGGAGTGTAATATGTATTGTTGTTACTCATAGTCGTTATTTAAAGCTTAATGCCACATAGTTCAGAACTGTTGTCAACAGTGCCACGCTGCTTGTAATCAGGCCCAAGAAGCCTGTGTACGAAGGCACCTTATAAAAACTATCGCGCGTGCGCGCTACATAAATCACATCATTCGGATAAACGTAATAATATTTTGAATCAATTATCGTATTTGTACGTATATCAAATTCTAATACTTCCGGTTCCTCACCTCCGTCGCGGGGACGGATAATGCGTATATGCCGGCGATCGCCGCTGTTCATCACATCGCCCGTCATGGCAAGAGCCTGGAATATATTCATTTTCTCTTTATATATGAAATATTGTCCGGAATGGGCATCGCCGATGACCGAGAAATATTTATTATACAGGGCCAGTTTGACATCCGCATCGGGGATTATCTCACGGAATGCTGCGCGAAGCGTATCCTGGGCTTCAGCCTCGGTCAGTCCGGCTATATGCAGAGGTTTGAGGAAGGGAATATCAATTGTTCCGTCCGGATAGACGCGGTATGAGTTAGCGTATTGCGAGCCGGCAGTATTATTGCCGCCCAGCATCTTTGACATTGTCTCGTCTAATGTAATCAGGCGGTAAATGATTTCATCGTTGACGCGGATACGGTATGGTTCATACGCCGCACTGTCATATACAGGCAGTTTGTTGGCTTTGGTCGGTTCCTGCAAGTAACCAATCACGCGATGGCTGTAACAACTCGACATCACTACAGCCGTGAGGGCCAATATGATAAAACAGAACTTTCTCATTCGGCACCTCCTCCGCTTGATGGTGAACTACTACCGCCTTTCGGATAATATTTGTTCACATGGTTGATACCCGTTTGAACAATAGAATAGATAAATACTCCGAACGAGATTGTCGCTGCAGTTACGCCCAATGCCGTAGAAGCGGAATTGATACCGAAACTGTATCCCGGGATGTAACGGATATAAATAATATCGTTCGGCTCTACGTAGTAATATTCGGAGTTGACGAGGTCTTTCGTGCGTGCATCGAAAGTCTTGATAGTTGTCACACCGTTCTTTTCGCGAACCAGTTTTATCTCCTTCCGGCTGTTGAATTCTCCCAAGTCACCCGCCATCGCAAGGGCCTCGAAAATGGTCATTTTTTCCTTATTGATGGTATAACGGCCACTCTGCGCACCGATAATAGAGAATGTTCGGTTTACAATGTTCACTTCTACGGAGATAGTGCTGTAACCGGGCACTTCTTTCAATAGTTTGCCCAATTCCTCTTCCAACTTGTGCTTCACATCACGCGTCGTCAAACCTTTCACATATACCTTGCCTATGGTCGGGAAATCGATATTCCCTTCTTCATCAATCAGATACGTATAAAGGTCATAGGAACCGCCTATACTTCCTGAATTATGGCGCATTTGTGATGAGTTGGTCTGACCAGCATTATACATCTGGTTCACCTTTTCGTCCAACGAATAGACATATACGTACAGCCTGTCGCCGATTCGCAATTCGTAATCCTCAAAACTGAGTGTGTCTGTATAATGAGGAATATATCTGTCAGGCTCCTGCATATAGTTCACTTTTCGCGCAGTTACGCACGACGCTAACAGTGCGCCTATTGCAGCCAGACAGAGTATGTTTTTCAGGTTTCTCATTTTGTAACTATCATCCGTTTTATACAGTTCTTAGCGTTTTGCAATACTATTTCTTTGTACCATTCTGTGGTGTTATTAGTCCACCGTTGGGGATGAGTGGTCAGCATCACATGAGCCGGCAGACGGTCATTATGTATCGCTTCTATCAGCTGCGGAGTTGTATGCCATGTCAACCCCTTGGCAGTCCATTCGTCTTGATACTGCGGAATTTTGTCCCGCACAGATATTTGATAGCCGTCCCAGCAGCGTCCGGTATCCGTTAGATAAAGCACTCCGCCGGAGCAATCGTTCCGCCAGAATAAGAAATCAGTATCAATGTATGGTTCTCCTATTAGACCCAATGTCTTATAATCGTATGTCTGCCAAAGCGCTTTACTGTCCCATCTGCTGGTTGGCGCACCATGCATACAGACCGTCACTACCGCATAGTACCGCCGGAAATACTCCAGCCATGTACGGAAATGGCTCCACGCTTTATCTATATCGCCGTTACAAAGACTCATGTCTTCGTAGTGGTAACCTATCTCGTGACCGAGATGTACTATACCGCGTATCACGTCCGGAAGATTCAGCTTGCTGTTCTTGTAACAACCGCTTTCCGGCGTACGGAAATAATAACTTGCTTTCGCTCCTATTGACTTTTCTATTTGCGCCGTTTGGAGACTGTTTTCCGGCTTGGCGTCTACATCGTGTCGCATGATTACGAATTTCCCGGGTCGCTTGCCTTGACAGTAGTCTGCGTAACTGAGAAGCGTATAGCCTTTTGCCTGCAGCGTTTCCAGCAACTCACGATATATGTCCAACGTAAAGTCTCTCATCACTCCATTAATCCATCATTTAGCGAAGCGGCTCAATCCATCATTTCCTCTCACCTTTCCGCCCGCATAGGGTTTTCTAAAAAGTCTTTGTATGCCAAGCGTATGCCGTCTTCAAGTTCAGTTTTGTATGTCCATCCGAGTGCCGTTGCTTTGCTCACGTCAAGCAGTTTGCGAGGCGTGCCGTCAGGACGGGTTTTATCCCACTCTATGCTTCCTTTATACCCTACTACTTTTGCCACCAGTTCCGTCAGTTCTTTGATACTCAACTCCTTGCCGGTCCCTGCATTCACGGTCTCGTTGCCCGAATAGTTGTTCATTAGGAACACACATAGATTAGCCAAATCGTCAACGTATAAAAACTCGCGTAACGGTGTACCTGTTCCCCAGCATACAACGCTCTCAGCACCATTCATTTTTGCCTCATGGAACCGTCTGATCAACGCAGGCAATACATGGCTGTGCTCTGGGTGGTAGTTATCATTAGGACCATACAGGTTGGTAGGCATGACAGAGATATAATCGGTGCCATACTGACGATTGAGGAACTCACAATATTTGAGTCCGCTTATCTTCGCTAATGCGTATGCCTCATTGGTCTTCTCTAATTCGCCGGTCAGCAGACAACTTTCTTTCATCGGCTGTGGTGCCATACGCGGATAGATGCAACTGGATCCTAAGAACTCTAATTTCTTGCAACCGTTCTTCCATGCCGAGTGAATCACATTCATCTCCAAAATCATGTTGTCATACATGAAATCTGCCAACGCGTTTTGGTTAGCTACGATTCCGCCTACTTTGGCGGCGGCAAGGAACACATACTCAGGTTTTTCTTTCTCAAAGAACGCTTCCACTGCCTCTTGGCGGCATAAATCCAGTTCTTTATGGGTCCGTGTGATGATGTTTGTATAACCCTGGCGTTGCAGCTCGCGAACGATGGCGCTCCCCACCATTCCGCGATGACCCGCAACATATATTTTACTATTCTTTTCCATTATTTATCAATCCATCATTTACTTCACGATTCCCTTTTCCAAATATTCCGCTAAGTTATAATGTTCGTGGGTCACTTTTCGCATATCATGTTCTACCATCAGTTGAACGAGTTGCTCGAAACTCGTTTTCTGCGGATTCCACCCGAGTTCACGTTTCGCTTTAGACGGGTCGCCCAAAAGATTCACCACGTCAGTCGGTCTGTAGAAATCCGGGCTCACCCGTACGACTATATCGCCAATTTTTACACCCTTTCCAGGCTCCCTCTCCTGAGGAGAGGACGGGGTGAGGTTTTTAACCACTCCCACTTCTTCAATTCCTTCGCCTTCCCAGCGCAGCTCAATACCGGCATGACGGAAAGCAAGTGTGGCAAACTCGCGGACAGAGTGCTGAATGCCGGTAGCTATAACAAAATCCTCCGGTTTCTCGTGCTGTAAAATCAGCCACATACACTCTACATAATCTTTGGCGTACCCCCAGTCACGCAGCGAGTCCAGATTGCCCAGATAAAGACAATCCTGTTTGCCGTGCGCTATACGGGCGGCTGCCAGTGTTATTTTGCGTGTCACGAAGGTCTCACCGCGACGTTCGCTCTCATGATTGAAAAGTATGCCCGAACAGCAGAACATATTATATGCTTCGCGGTATTCTTTGATGATCCAGTATCCGTACAATTTGGCTACGGCATAAGGACTGTATGGATGGAAAGGCGTGGTCTCACTTTGCGGAACTTCCTCTACTTTGCCGTATAACTCGCTTGTTGAAGCCTGATAAATACGGCACGTCTTTTCTAAATGGTTGGTACGCACCGCCTCTAACACCCGCAGCACGCCTACGGCATCTACGTCAGCAGTAAATTCCGGTGCATCAAAAGAAACCTGCACATGGCTTTGCGCCGCAAGGTTGTAAATTTCATCCGGTTGAACTTTGCCAACCAGTTTGACGAGCGACATCGAATCGCTCATATCTGCATAATGCAAATGAAAATGAGGTTTGCCCTCCAGGTGTGCAATACGCTCGCGGTAATCAACGGAACTGCGACGTATAATGCCGTGTACCTCGTAACCCTTTGCCAACAGAAACTCCGACAAGTAGCTGCCGTCTTGCCCTGTCACACCTGTTATCAATGCTGTTTTTGACATAGTATTTTTATATTATTGTACGCGCATTTCACTCATGTGTGCACATATGCACGCACAAATCGGCTGCAAAGATACTAAAAAAATTGCACATACGCAAGAGAAAGGGGATTTTTTTTAGAAAAAGTAGCAATTTGCGAAAAAATATGCCTGCTCGGATGTGAGCAGGCAACAATTTGGGACGTCGGGTTTTCGAACAAGCGAGACATCGAAAAGAATACTAAATGGTAATAGCATTTATCTCAATCATGGTGAATTTCTCGACAGCCGGAGCAGTAAAAGTATATGAATTACTTTTTCACGATGGCTTTGTTCTCAAAACCGTCTATGTACATCTCCAGGGCCTTATCCAGCCGCACATGGCGCACCAACTCCGTCTCTTCTACTGCCGGCAGGGCATCGAGAACGGACTGGTCGTAGGCATCCGTCAGGGGGCGTGCCCACGGGTCCACGTTCATATAGCCTACATTGAAAGAGGTCATGTTCTGGAAGAAATGGGAACCTTGTGACGGCTCGATGCGGAAGTTCTCCAGACTGCACTCGGCTATCGCTTTCGCCTCGCTGATATCACTCCACTGGACGGGCACACCGAGCGTGGGAATCTGCGAACCCCAGCGGCCGTAACCGATAAGCAGATATTGCCGTCCTTCGGTCCGCAGGCGGTTGTTCCACTCGCGGAGAGTAGCCGCCATCTCGCGTGTCCGGAGCACGTCGAATGCCTCTTTCTTCAGATAGATAACATCCGTCACTTCTTCTATCTTCCCCACTCCGAGCGCACTGCCCGAACGCAGGAAAGCGCCGGTCTCATCGATACTCTCCCACTCCACCTTGGCGGAGAGCGAGTCCGAGGAAATCGGGCGGATCTGCAGCACGTGGAAGATCTGCGGCTCGTGCTCCAGATTGACCGCAAACTCAATCTCTACGGGGCATTTGATTTCCTGCTGCGCGATGTCAAGCAGCGTGCGGATGATCTCTGCCAGCGGGAAAGTGTTGAACTTCAGTTGCGGCGCAAAAGTGACGATACGCGGTCCGTCGGGATAGCACGAATCGACGATACGCATGTTCTCGCGGTCGTAGGTCGAGGCGACGAGTTTGAGGCTCTCGAACTGTCCGCAGTCGTGTATCGGAATACGCTCCAGGTTGACGGCATCGTCGATGGAGGTCTTGAATTTCTCCGGGCTGAGCGAGAGCGCAAGCATCGATTGCTGGGTCTCCCGCATTGCCAGATCCACCGTCGAAGTCTGCATCACATTCTTCGGGTATTTCGGAGAGAAACGCAGCACCTGTTCACCATCCACGACGGCTTTTCCGAGTCCGTAAGCGATCTTGACAATCCCGTCTTCGGGTTTCTCCTTGCCCACCGGATAGAAATTGACACTTCGCGCCACGCCGGAGATGACGGGGAAATAGTAGTTTCCTTCGGTTTCACCGGACACTTCCTGCAGCACGATTGCCATCTGTTCCTCGCTCGGCAGATTGCCCGTAGAGAGGATGTAGCCACGCGATGCGGCGAAATAGACGGACGCATAGACCGATTTGATGGCCTTAGTGAGCAGACGGAGCTGCTGGTCCTCGTTCTCCGTGTGCGGAATCATATAGGTACTGTACACGCCCGCGAAAGGCTGGTAGTAGTTGTCCTCCAGTTTGCTGGACGAACGGATGGCAAGCGGCCGTTGCGTGACGCGGATGAAATGGCGCAGGGCGTGCACCAGTTCCGACGGCAGCGAGGCGGAGACGAACTCCGAGAGCAGTTCCTCGTCCGTCAAATCGGCGTTGATGACGTATTGCAGTCCGTTCTTGTTGATGAACCGGTCGAACCAGTCGGTAGTGAGAACCATCGTCCGCGGCACAAGCACACGGACGTCCTGCCAGCGGTCGTAGAGGTCATATTTCTGCAGCATGTGGTTGAGGAACGCAAGTCCCCTGCCCTTGCCGCCCATCGCTCCGTCGCCGCAACGGGCAAACCAGATGGTGTCGTTATAGGTGTCCTGCGCGTATTTCGCCACCACGCCTAACGCCTGGTTGATACGGTAGTCGTGAATCAGACGGATATTCGTCTGGCGGATGTTCTCTATGTCCGCATCGTCCTGAATGGTGAGTTGGTGTACCTCATGACCTATGGCGAACAGTCCGCGGGCAAAAAGCCATTTACTCAGGTAGTTATTGTCGCTCAGACGGCGGAAAGCAGCCGATGAAATCGACGATATTATACGTTCAAAGCCCTCCAGATCCGACGCACGCCCTATCTCTTTGCCCGTCCTCGGATCGACCGCCACGAAATCACCAAAACCGAACTCGCGCTCGATATAGGCACTCAGTTCCTGGGTCAGCGTCTTGGATTTCTTGACTACAAATCCCACATTGAGTTTGCGTGCCACCGATTTGATGGACTCCTGCGAACTCTGCATGAGGAAGGGCATAGTGGGATTGTCTTCCCGGATCAACCGGCATAAATCCACGCCTGCATCGAGTTTCTCTGCCGAAGAGGGTTCGCCTTTGTGCAACACAAATCCCACATCGGAAATGACACCGATGATGTTCTCCTTGTAGCGGTTGTACAGCTCGATGGCTTCGTCATAACAGGTCGCCATCAGCACTTTCGGCCGCGCCCTCTTGCGCAGCAGCTGCTGTTTCTCGTTCAGTGCATCGCGGATGGCGATGGTGTTCTGCTGCAGCACGAGTTTGTACAGCAGCGGCAGATACGTGGAGTAATACCGCACGGAGTCCTCGACAAGAAGGATTGCCCGCACGCCCTCGGAGAGGATGTCGTGCTCGGCGTTCATGCGGTCCTCTATCAGTTTGATTATCGCGATGATGAGGTCGGTGGAGTTGTTCCAGTTGAAGAGGTAGTCGATGTTGGTCTTGTCCTGCTGCTCCATGCGGCGATAGACCTCTTTGCTGAACGACGAGAGCAGCACGATCGGGCAATCCGGCAGCAGCCTTTTGCTCTCCGCCGCAAAATCAAACACATCCAACCCTCCCGCGCTATAGACGGTAATAATAAGGTCGAAAGGGGCATCGGCATCGTGGCTTTCTGCTTTTGACTTTTGACTTTTGACTAATTCGAGCGCTTCGTCTGTCGTTTCCGCCCGCACGATAGACGGCGGATTAGAGAGGTTGAGTTCGGCGTATTCCTCTGCAATCTGCACATCAATACGTCCGTCCTCCTCCAGCGCAAAGCTGTCGTAGTTGTTGCACACGAGCAGTATGCGCCTCACGCGCCGCTCCATCAGAGATGTGTAAGTGTTGGTATTCATTTGGGTTGGTGGTTTTCTGGAGATTCCGGAAAGTCCGGAGATTCTGGAAAGTCCGGAGATTCCGGATTATCTGGATATTCCGGATAGTTCGGCTTTTATCCGTGCTATTTCTGCACGAGCTTCGGCTAACTCGGCTTGGAGCCGTTCTATTTCTTCTTTCTGATTATTGCGATAGCCGACACGTGCAGCTGTCATTCGTTCACGAATACCGCCTTGCTCCACAAACTCGCGGTCTTTGTTTGCGATATAAGTGGTTAATCCGCGGTCTATCATGTGGCAAAGACAAATAGCGCAATTCGCCATTTCCTCATCCGTCCAACGCTCCAAATAGGGTGAAAAGTCCTCTGCCGAGGTATGTTCTTTGCAGAAAAGATGCAACTTGTCTGCGCGTGAGTTAGTGCCCCACCATTCGGATAAACCGTTTGTTTTGATATAGTTCTGGTAATCGCCAAGCAACTCATGATTGCTGCCCTTTGCCACGCCTAAGAGTTTGATTTCTGTTTCTACAGATGTCTGCCCGTCCACGCTTCCCTCAGCGATATTCTGCATGGTTGAACGCGCTGCTTGTACCATCTGGTCCACTGTGCGGTCGCCGTATTTGGGGAGAAAACGACGGCAGAAAGCAACCGTAAGCTGGTATAAAATATCGCTGCGCTTATAAAAGTACAACTCCTGATACACCACGGTTTTACGGAGCACGCTTGGTGTCCCGTCTGCGTAGTGTTGCAGCTGTACCTTTTTCGGGTCAATCATAGGATAATTTGTTTTTTGTTGTTAGTATTGTTTTCCGGAGATTCTGGATATTCCGGAGATTCTGGAAGTTCTAGATTATCCGGCCTCTATCTCCTCAAACCTCTCCAGTAGCCCGTACACCCCGTTCTCAGAGAGTACGCCGCGAGGCGGTCTATCTCCGGCTGCAAAGCCGTCTTGCGTGCCGCTGCCTCTGCTGCACCTCCCTGCTCTATCTCCGCCACGTCTTGCAACAAAGCGTCATACAACGCTTCCATCTCCTCTATGCGTTTGATATCAAATGGGGTCATTTATAATCTCCTTTTAAGGTGCAATATCTCTGCTGTTAATCAGCCACTCTCGCGCCACTCTCAAGCCACTTCCCAC
>JAGKVE010000003.1 GCA_021152555.1 Bacteroidia bacterium
CTTTTCCTAAAACTATACACACCCACACGCGTGTGTGAAGAATATAAACGAGGGTGTCAGCCGTCAGCCTGTCAGCCTAATAAGCCGGATGCCATCCGGACGCAACTACCAAGAAGATAGCCGGAGAGCGAGAGACCAGCGAACAGAACGAAGAAAAGGACGGGACGCAGATGTCCGTAATGCGAACGAGATGCGAACGGTGGAAACGGCTAAACGGAGGGGCGGCGGCATGAGGAATGATGGATTGATGAAAGTAGAAAGTAGAATTATTTGACATTTTATTTGCATATGTCAAAAAAAAGCAGTAATTTTGCATCGCAAAATTGCCTGTAAGTGAAACGCTTTTGGTACATAGTAGGTGTGATTGTTGTCAGTCTGCTGCTTTTATGCGGTATGCTGATTGGCTTGCTTATGTCTGACAAGGTGGAGAATAAAGTGCTGCAGATTGTCACCTCGCAGTTCGCCTCCAAACTCGGTACTGAAGTGCGGGTCGGAAAAATGCAGTACCATTTCCCTGCGCGCCTTGCGCTCAAAGACATTTACGTAGAGGATCAACAGCAAGATACACTCTTGTATGCAGGCGAGTTATACGCCCATTTCAGCCCGCTCGCCCTGCGGCACGACGAAATCAAATTCTCCCATGTACGCCTCTCCGATGTGGTCGCAAAAGTCTATCGTGTTGATAGTACACAGTGGAATTACCAATTCCTTGTAGATGCCTTCAAAACGGATGAGAAGAAAGAAAAGAGTCCGTTGCAAAGCCTTATCTCGGTGCGCGATGTGCAGTTTGAGAATATACGTCTGGATTATGAGGATTACTCTGCGCAGATAGCACACGCTACAATGGATTTGCATCGTCTGAGCGAAAAGTCCATTGATGCCGAAGTCCGTGAATTGGCAGCGCAGCTTGCGGACAAAGAGTCAAACGCCCCGTTCGTCTTGGAGGATTTGAAAGCGCGAGTTATTTTGACGGATACCATGCTGAGTGTTCCGACGCTTAAGGCGCAGTTACCGAACTCTAAAGCCGACCTGAGTGGTATGCACGTACGTTTCCCTGCCGGCGATACTCTTTATCTCAGCAGGTCTGCGCACGAGATATCATTCGTACTGGCCATTCGCGAGGCGGAACTGGTACCCGCTGACATCGCGTTCTTTGTCCCGCAAATCAGCCATCTCAAACGTCCTGTTACTCTCAAGGGTGGATTGAACGGAACGCTTGACTCGCTCGCATTCACTGATCTCGCACTCCATTATGATAGCCGCTCCGTGCTCAAAGGAGACATTAGTGCTGTTGGATTGCCTGATTTGGAGAAGTCTTATATCCGGGCGAATCTGGTGGATGTACATACCAACGCGCCGCGCTTGCAGGATTTCCTCTCGCAACTGCAAGGACGCCCTGTCAGGCTTCCTAAAGAACTGCATCGTTTAGGCGATATTCACTACCGCGGCCTTGCGGAGGGCTACCTGCATGATATAACCTTGCATGGCGCGTTCCGTACTGCCTTGGGCGCGATTACTACCGATGGCTCTTTTAAGAGTGATTCCCTATTCAAACGTATGGATTTTGACGCGCAAGTGGCGGGGCGCAAATTTAGAGTCGGCACAATGCTTGACCTTGCTCAGATGGGCTCTGTCTCGTTGGACGTAAAGGCGAAAGGTCTCATCGATTCACTCGGCGTGCGTGGAGATGTACACGCCAAGGTGCGCCATATAGAGTATAACGGCTATACGTACAGCGATTTGCGTTTGGACGGACGGTATGAACCACAACTATACAAAGGTCAATGTCAGATTCACGACCCGCACTTGGACATGTCTTTTAATGGAATTGTCAACCTCAGGGAGCGTGATCCGGAGATTAACTGTAACCTGCGTTGCCGTCATTTTGACTCCTCTCCATTGGGCATTGCGGCGATAGGCAGTAACCTGCGTACGCGGTTTAACATAGAGGTGGATATGAACGGTGTAGAGCCCGATCGAATGAGTGGCTACATGGTACTCGATTCGCTCTTCCTGGCGACTTCCCGTGATTCGGTTCTCATGCGTCAAATGACGTTATTGGCATCGGCTGCGCCAAATGGAAAAAAGTCCATCTCCCTCAGAACGGATTACCTCAAAGCGCAGTCAGAAGGTTATTTCCGTTATCAGGATATAGTGCCTTCTGCACAAGCATTGTTACATCATTATTTGCCGGCGGCTGTCAATGCCCCGAAACATACATGGCAGCCGGTAACGGTCAAGGTAACGGCAGAGGGAGAAAGACTGCGTGATGTGCAGCGGTTGTTTGTCGCGCCGATAACCTTGAGTGACCATCCTACTTTGCGGGCAAGGATGTCCGTGGAGGAAGATAAAGAGCCGTTTGTTGATGTGCGCTTTACGGCACCGGGGATCCGTGTCGCAAACACACCGATACACGACTTGATGGTAACACTCAATACGGTTGATACACTCCGGCATGAAGGTGCTTCAGGTTCGGGACTCGCACTCTCTGTCTCGGCTGAAGCCATGCAAATGAAAACGGTATTCTCCACACTCGCCTTCAAAGATACCCTTCTTACACACCTGACCTTACGTCAGCAATCTCAATTGAACGAATTGCTGCCTGAAGGATGGGAAAAACTCTCACCACGCGAACTGCAGCACGCATTGAGTAATGACTTGACGGCGCGTGAGCGGCAACGTGCGTTAGTTTCTGCACAAAGAGCAGGTAACTATGGAGGGGATATTCAGGCAATCACCCATTTCACACGGTATAGTGGACGCCCGTTGATTGATGTACATTTCCAACCGGGAATGTTATTGTTACGCGATTCAATATATACGCTTGGTGAGAGCCGGTTGACTTACTGTGCCGCCGATACCACACTCCAGGTTGACCGCTTCTCCTTCAAAGGCGCCGGGCAGCATATACGCGCTAACGGACTTGCCTCGCGGCATGCTAAAGATACGCTCTCTGTTGATCTGCAAAAAATAGATGCTTCATATGTGGTGCCATTCTTCTTGCCGGTACAAACAATTATGTTTAACGGCTTACTGACTGGCGAAGCGGACATTACTTCTGTTTTCAGGAGACCTAAAATAGAAACACAGATACATGTGGACTCAATGGGATTGAACAACTGCTATTTTGGTGATGCGGAGGTCGATTTGCATATTACGGACTCGCTTGCTTTCCATGCGGATGTCAATCGTCCGGATAGGAAAGTGGTGGATTTGAATGGCAAGGCGCTCTTTGATGGCTCGGGGCGCTGGGAATTGGATATGCAAGCGAACGAAGTGCCATTACAGTTTATCAACCACTGGACCTCTACCGTACTGCATGATTTGGATGGTTCGGGAACGGGACGTGTCGTTGTCGGAGGGCGTAACGGGTTCGTATATGTCCTTTCGCGTTGTGCGGCTAAAGACGCTTCGCTCACTCTCCCTTGGACGGCCTGCCGCTATACAATCCCGCATGATACGATTATAATGGATACTACGGCTATTCTCTTCCCACATGTGCATCTCGTGGATCAGGAGGGAAACAAAGTGGAAGTGAACGGAGGGGTTTATCATGAGCAGTTCCATAGTTTTGCACTCGACTTGCATGTTGATGCGCATAATGCTATCGTGTTTGACAATAACCGGAAGGGAGACATGATCCAAGGTAAAGTGTACGCCAACGGACATGTTGATGTGACGGGAAATGATGACGATATTCTTGTCGTTGCGAACGCCATTACTGCTAAGGATAGTCATTTCCGGCTTAGTCTGGATAATGTCTCATCTGCGTATCAATCTAACTTTATCCATTTTGTAACAAAAGAAGAGCAGGAAGAGATTACGAAAGAGAAAGAGGAAACAGATCTGGATAATATTGATATAGATGTATCTGAACGTGTTGATAGTACGGTTATTAGACACGGTAAATGTCTTGTCAAACTGAATATTGAAATCAACCCGCAGCTATTGTTCCAACTCGTTCTGGGGGAGAGTAATGGAGATATGATTCAAGGGCGCGGAAACGGAGCTTTGCAGCTCGCTTATGAAACAGAATCGAGCGATGTGTCCTTGTTCGGCTCATATGAATTGGACGAAGGTACACTTTCTTACACTGTCGCTAATGTGATTCGTAAGAACTTCACGGTAGGAGAAGGCTCGACAATCAATTTCTCAGGGGATCCTTCTAATCCGCAGTTGGACGTTACTGCCAAATACCGCGTGACGGCTAATGTGAGGGACTTGTTCGGAGACGAGGCTAATCAATTGGCAACTACGCGCAGTAACATTCCTGTGCTGACATGCCTCCATATGACTGGACCTCTGAGCAGCCCGATTCTTTCATTCTCCCTTGAGTTCCCGCTCTCCGACCAGGCAATTCAACAGCAGGTAAAACAAGTCATTAATACTGACGAAATGTTGATGAGACAGGTCATTTATTTGCTTGTCTTTGGAAGGTTCTTCACACCGGATTATATGAATAATTCGACTTATGTAACGCTCAACTCCACCTATTCGCTCCTTTCGTCAACTGTAACCAGCCAGATTAACGCATGGCTGTCCAAACTGACAGATATGGTAACGCTCGGAGTCGCAATCCGTACCGATGGTACAGACGCCTCGGCAAGTCAGGAATATGAAGCACAGTTCCAGTTACATCCGGTTGACAGATTGGTTATTAACGGAAATGTAGGCTATCGCTACAATGATATTTCCAACCAGCCTTTCTTCGGGGATCTGGATGTCGAAGTATTGTTGACGGAGGATGGGCAATTACGGCTCAAAGGATTTACTCACACTGTCGATAAATATTCACTCCGCCAGGCCTCTACAATTCAAGGATTCGGCTTCCTTTGGAAGAAAGATTTCAATTGGCCGAACCGCAAAAAGAAGAAATAAACATACTAAAAAAATAACGTCCTCTCACGGGGACGTTATTTTTTTTATGGCATCTCTGCAAATTTTTCATTTGAGAAGAGAGCGAACCGGTGATTAGTGTGCATCAGAGGAATTTGGGCGCGAAGGACGCGGACCACGGCGTTCAGGGCGCGGACCTCTGTCCAGACGTGCGCCGTCACGGTCTCCACGTGGAGCGCGTGCAGGTCTTTCCGGCTCTACGTAGTCTGCCGGTTTCTCTTTCAGCGCACGGGCACTCAGGCGGAACTTACCGGTCTTCGGGTCAATCTCCAGCAGTTTGATGCGGATATGGTCGCCTTCTTGGATTCCGGTCTCTTCCATTGTCTCGTAGCGTTTCCAGTCAATCTCGCTGATGTGAAGCAAACCTTCTTTGCCCGGCATGAACTCAACGAAGCAGCCGTATGGCATAAGTGATTTGACAACAGAATCGTATACTTCGCCTACTTCAGGAAGGGCTACAATCGCTTTGATCTTTGCAATCGCTGCGGCCATTGCTTCGCCGTTGTTTGAGGCTACCTCTACTTTGCCGCCTTGCTCGTCTTCGTCAATAGAAATGACAGCACCGGTCTCGGCTTGAATACCTTGAATAATCTTTCCGCCCGGGCCAATGACAGCACCAATCATATCCTTCGGGATATAGAACGAAGTGATACGCGGAGCGTGAGGCTTGAGGTCGGCACGCGGAGCCGGCATGCACTCTAAGATCTTACCGAGAATATACATACGTGCCTCGTGTGCTTGTGCGAGCGCGTTCTCAAGAATCTCATAACTCAGGCCATCTACCTTGATATCCATCTGGCACGCTGTCAGACCATCCTTGGTGCCCGTAGTCTTGAAGTCCATATCACCAAGGTGATCCTCGTCGCCGAGAATATCACTCAGGATTGCGTAATTCTTACCTTGATTTTCTGAGATAAGTCCCATTGCAATACCGCTGACCGGTTTCTTCATCGGGACACCGGCGTCCATAAGTGCAAGTGTTCCTGCGCAGACTGTGGCCATAGAGCTGGAGCCGTTCGATTCCAGAATATCACTTACTACGCGTACTGTGTAAGGGAAATCTTCAGGAATCATATTCTTCAGCGCGCGGCAAGCAAGGTTACCGTGACCGATCTCGCGGCGGCCAACACCACGCTGTGCCTTTGCCTCACCGGTAGAGAATGGTGGGAAGTTATAGTGCAGCAGGAATTTGTCTGTACCTTGAATAAGTGCCTCGTCAACAATCTTCTCATCGCGGCTGGTTCCGAGTGTAACGGTAGAGAGAGATTGGGTCTCGCCGCGGGTGAAGATACTACTTCCGTGAGGGCCGGGCAGGTAACCTACCTCGCACCAGATAGGACGGATCTCCGTAGTCTTACGGCCGTCCAGACGCTTGCCCTCGTCTAATACTGCGCGGCGCATAGCTTCTTTCTCTACGTCATGATAGTAACGGTCAACAAGCGCAGCGATCTCATCAATCTCAACGCCTAACGCCTCTGCGCGTGCAGCCATATACTCTGCTTTCTCAGCCTTGAAGTCCTCGCGGATCTGCGTGAACATCTCCTCGCGGTGATGTTTGTCGGTGTCCGCACTCGTAGCCTGAGCATAAGCACGAGCATAACTGAAGTCATGAACAGCTTGCTTCAACTCCTCGTCATTCACCTCGTGGCAGTACTCACGTTTCGTCTCCTTGCCATAAGCCTTCATCATCTCGTTGATAGCCAAGCACTGCGGTTTGATAGCCTCGTGCGCAGCTTTGATAGCCTCTAACATCACGCTCTCCGGCACTTCTTTCATTTCGCCTTCTACCATCATGATGTTGTCATAAGTAGCAGCTACCATCAATTCGAGGTCAGCGTGCTCACATTGCTCGAATGTCGGGTTGATGACCATTTTGCCATCTACGCGTGCAACGCGCACTTCGCTTACCGGACCTTCGAAAGGAATGTCCGAGCATGCCAATGCTGCACCGGCGGCTAGGCCGGCAATCGACTCCGGCATATCAATGCCGTCTGCCGAATACATCGTTACGTTTACAAAAGTCTCCGCATGATAGTTGCTCGGGAAGAGCGGGCGGAGGGCACGGTCAATCAGTCGTGCAATCAAAATCTCATAATCGGAAGCCTTGCCTTCGCGGCGAGTAAAACCTCCGGGGAAACGTCCTGCAGACGCAAATTTCTCCTTGTACTCAACGGTCAAGGGCATAAAATCGGTACCGGGCACCGCATCCTTTGCGGAGCAGACGGTAGCCAGAATCATTGTGTTGCCCAGAGTGGCCATTACAGCGCCGTCAGCCTGCTTGGCCAACTTGCCGGTTTCGAGTGTGATAACTCGACCATCCGGCAGAGCAATCTCTTTTTTTACAATATTCATCTTTTTTCGTCATTTGTGGTCGCCGTTTGCGACCGGTTAAAATTTATTTATAGAGTTTTAATGTATTTGTCTGCTTCAATTGCCGCCTTTGCTCCGGAACCTGCAGCCACTATCGCTTGACGGTAATGAGGATCTGCGCAATCGCCTGCCGCAAAAACGCCGGGAACATTGGTCCGGGGACTGTCGCCGTCAACGATAATATACCCTTCAGCATCGCGGTTCACATAGTCTTTGAATAGTTCGGTATTCGGATGATGACCGATGGCAAGGAAGAAACCGTCGATTGCAATATGCTTCGTTGCCTCATCCGGTTCGCCTTTGCGGTACACCAGATCGGCTCCTTGCACCTTGCCCTCGCCCGTCAGCTGAACGGTATTATGCTCGAAGAGGACTTCTATCTTCGGGTTGTTGAGTACGCGTTGTTGCATGATCTCCGAGGCACGTAGGTATGGCTTGCGCACAATCATATAGACCTTTTCGCAGAGCCCTGCAAGGTAGTTTGCTTCTTCGCACGCCGTGTCGCCGCCACCGACTACGGCAACTGTTTTCTTGCGGTAGAAGAACCCGTCGCAGGTCGCGCAGGCACTCACTCCGCGTCCGCGGTAGGTTCGCTCACTCTCAATACCTAAATATTTGGCACTCGCGCCGGTTGCTATAATCACTGTATCCGCCTCATATTCCTCTGTGTCTTCCACCCATACTTTATGAGGACTGACAGCAGACGGCTGACGGCTGAACTCCACTTTTGTCACTACACCCGATACAAACTGTGTCCCGAAACGCTCGGCCTGGCGCCGCATGTCATCCATCATCTGGAAAGGTTCTACTCCCTCCGGATAACCCGGAAAATTCTCCACCTCGGTAGTGGTGGTCAGTTGGCCGCCGAGTTGCGGACCCTCAATCAATATCGGTGAGAGATTTGCACGACTCGCATATATAGCTGCTGTATATCCCGCCGGACCACTGCCGATAATCAAACATTTAACTTTCATATTCGCATGTCATTAATATACGTGTTTTTCTCAGGTTTTATCGTATAAAACTCTGAGTTTTTCATCTTTTGACTTTCTACTTTTTGCTCTACATACTTCGGTTCTTTCATTTTCAAAGTAGAAGTCTTTTTCCCCTCTTTTATTTCTACCTGTAGCGGCATCAAGTCTGCGGTCCGCACGCGCAGCGTGAAGCGGTTTATTCCTATGCTTTGGTCTTTCGGAGTGAGTGTGATGAGGGTTTGCTTGCCGTCCGTCATCGCACGCTCGGTAATGTTACAAACGCCCACTAACGCCTTGGCGTATAGAAAAGGATTTGCCTCAACCAGTTCCTGTTGTGTCGGGTTGGAAAGCGTCAACTCATCTGTTTCCGCAGAATACATGTACATCGTTTTGCCGTCATACGCAGCCTCGATATTGAACATGGTCAGCAGGAACTTGTCTCCGCTCATCGTTATAGTGCCCGGATAGTTCATGGGAGCATTCACCTCTTCTGCCACCGTCACGGTGAAACCCGATTGCAGCGTCTTTTCCTCCAAGTTCGCCAGAAAAGACGAAAGGACTGTTAATATCGTTAGTAACATTTGCATAGTACTTTTCTCCTTTTTCCCCCGTAATACTCTCTGTCCGATTCTCTCTCGTTAGTGTCTCGCCAGTCTGATTTGGCTACTTAACGCCCAATTCTTCCAGCAGTTGGTCCAGTTGGGAGAGGTCCTGAATGAGGACGTCACGTCCCTTCGGTCCTTTGTTCGGTCCTACGATACCTGCTGCCTCCAGTTGGTCGGATAGTTTGCCTGCCCGGTTGTAACCGATCTCGAAGGCACGCTGCAGACGGGAGGTGGAACCTTCCTGTTTGGTGACTACGTACCGCGCTACGTCTGCAAACATCGGGTCGAGACGTTTCATGTCCACGGATCCGGGAGCCAATGCCTCTCCTTCGCCGCCTTCGCCCACATATTCCGGCAACTGGTACGGCTCGGTGTAACGCTGCTGTTTGGAGATATGTCCGACGATAGCGTCCACTTCTGGCGTATCGACAAAGGCACACTGCACACGTGTGATGGAGGCGTTACCGGCGTAGAGGCTGTCGCCGCGTCCGATGAGTTGCTCCGCTCCCTTCGCATCCAGCACGGTACGCGAGTCAATGACAGACTGCGTGCGGAGGGCTATACGCGTCGGGATGTTCGCTTTGATGACACCCGTGACGATATTGACAGACGGACGCTGGGTAGCGAGAATCATGTGCATTCCCACGGCACGCGCTTTCTGGGTGATTCGCGCAATCGGCGTCTCAACCTGCTTGCCTGCCTGCATGATAAAATCTCCGTACTCATCAATAATAATCACAATGTAAGGCAAGTATTGGTGGTGCAAACTGTCGCCCACAATCTTGTTCGGATTCAGCCTTCTGCGAACGAACTTGTCGTTATAATCCTCTAAGTTGCGTACTCCGGCATCCATCAGCAGCTTGTAGCGGTTCTCCATCTCAATGACTAATGAATTAAGGGTGTTGATTACACGGTCACATTCGGTGATTACAATCTGCTCGGGGTCGGTGTCCGGCATAGCTGCCAAAAAATGCTTGAGTAACGGTTTATATGGCGCAAACTCCACCATCTTCGGGTCGACCATTACCAGTTTTAACTCTGCCGGGTGCTTCTTGTATAGCAGCGAAGTGATGATGGCGTTGATGGCAACGGACTTACCTGTTCCTGTTGCACCCGCTACCAGCAAGTGCGGCGTCTTGGCGAGGTCGAACATGAATACCTCGTTCGTAATCGTTCGGCCGTAGGCAATAGGAAGATGCATCTTGTTCTCTTCCTGGAAGCGCTTGGAGGCAATCACAGAGTGCATGGAAACGACTTGCGGCTTCTCGTTCGGCACCTCGATACCGATAGTCCCTTTGCCCGGCATAGGAGCGATGATACGGATACCTGTTGCGCTCAGGCTCATCATGATGTCGTTCTCCAGCGACTGGATCTTCGAAATCCTGATGCCGGCTTTCTGCACTATCTCATAGAGCGTGACGGTGGGACCGACAGTGGCTTTGATGGACTCGATCTCAATGCCGTAGTTGCGCAGCGTGGTGACAATTCGCGCACCATTAGCGCGTTGCTCCTCCTCGTCTATAATAGGGGCGGCCTCGTTGTCGTACACTTTCAGCAGATTGAGGCTTGGGAATTTATAAAATTCCAAATCTTTCCTCGGGTCGTACGGTCCTAACTTCTCCAATAGTTTGTCCGGGTCCTTTGTATAGAGTTCATCCTCAGTCACGTCTTCAATCTTCAAATCCGGATTTTTCTCTCCACTCTCTTCAGGGGCGGGGTGGGAAGAGGCTTCTTCTTTTGCCATCAGATCCGTCAGGGTGCCGTCCGTCGGGCCTCCGTCATCCGGAAGAGGCTCTTCTATCTCTATCTCTAAAGGTGTATCTTTCCCGTTTTCTTCGTCTTGTATCGGCTCTATGGTAAACGAGATAGTGCCGCCATTTTTGTTATCTTCCTCACCCTCTTGCGGTGAAGGTTGAAGAGTGTCGTCCAAATCAATCGTCACCTCATTCCCCTCTTTGTTATCCGGCAAAGAAAGGTCTTCTGGATCTTTCTTTTTTCGTTTGAACAACCCCTTGAGCCATTCTCCGAAGGCTTTGCAGTGGTCAATGAAACGCGGGTCGGTTACAATAAGGAAAATAATCAGCGCCACCATCAGTAGAGCAACTGTCCCGACAATATTGATGTAACTCACAAGCCATTTGGCAGCCCATGCGCCGAACTTGCCGCCCCAACGGAACACGCCCAGATGAACCGTCTGTTGCGCGAAACCTAATACTACCGACCCCCAAATAACCCAAAAACTGCCACCGCAGAACATTTTGATAGCGTGAATGTCCTTGAATACGTGCATCAAACGCAACCCGTAAATCGCAATCATCAGCAGCAACAGCACACTCACAAAACCGAATGAACCGTCAATAAGGAACTGTGCCAAACGTGCACCCGGCAAACCAAGCATGTTTCGGATAGCTTCGCGGTTGGCGGATCGGCCCGCATGATCCAAGGACAAGATGTCCTGATCGGCGGTGCCGGTAAATAGAAAACTGATGTACGCCAACAAAGCGATGATGGCAAACGATAGTAAGAGCACGCCGATAATCATACGCGTACGGCGGTCCAACAGGAATTGCCGTATCGCTTCCAACAGGTTCGTTTTCTCAACCTTAATCGCGCGCTCTGAGGGACGTTCTTCTGCTATATTTCGTGATTTTGATACTGTTCTGGGCATAATAATCCACAATTAGCATGCAAAATTACAAAAAAGAAATGACCGTCACAAACTAAAACAAAAAAAAATGTCATATTTTGCTAAAATTGACTTTTTTATAATAAAATGTACGCGCGCACTTGCGTATATAAAAAAGATTTTGTATCTTTGCGCGCTTTTTGTGTTTATGGACGAATTAATCAGACATACAGGTGTAGTGATGAGCGTGAGCGGGAACGTCGCGCACGTGGCGATTGTGCAGTCGAGTGCCTGCTCGGCGTGCAAGGCGAAAAGTATGTGCATGTCGTCCGAGAGTCAGCAAAAAGAGATGGACGCGCAGATGTTGGAGCCGATGAAACCCGGTGATAAAGTGGAAGTGGAGGTACGTGAGAGACTGGCATGGAAAGCTGTGCTGCTGGCGTATGTCCTGCCGTTCGTTGTGATGATGGCGGTGATTGCTGTGCTTGATTTTACTACTGATTGGAGCGAGGCGGTGGTCGGTACTCTGTCCCTTTGCGCCATCGCCCTCTATTACATCGGGTTAAGCGTTTTCAAACACCGCTTGCAAAAACAATTCTCTTTCACCGCACGCAAATTGTGAACGAGGATTTGTCGAGCCGTTATCGAGCCGTTATCGAGCCAATATCGAGCCGTTATCGGGAGATAATATGAAAAATGAATGATAATCAAGAATTTAACAATAACTAAATAATAATAACAACAATCATGGATTGGATTTTAATTCTAATTTCAATGGGAGTTCTGGGTGTGACAGCCTTGCTCGCAGCTATGCTGCTCTATGTTGTCAGCCTGTTCTTCAAAGTAGAAGAAGATCCGCGCATTGACCTTGTGGCGGCTGTGCTGCCCGGAGCAAACTGTGGCGGATGTGGATTTGCCGGATGCCGTAACTTCGCGGAGGCATGTGTTAAAGCCGGCGGTATTGATGGGTTGGCGTGCCCTGTGGGAGGCGACCCGACAATGGAGGAGGTTAAGAAAATACTGACTCCGAGTGGTGAGACTCCTGAAAACGCGGAGGCTGACAATGCCGCTGAGGGAGGAAAGAAAGGCTTTAATCCTGCTATCGCTGCCAAAATCAAAGCGCTCGCTACGCCGAGAGCCGCTTTCCCGCTCAACATCGCTATGGCGCAAAAATCCTAATTCACAATTCGTAATTCTTAATTTTTAATTTTTAATTTAGAATGCGTACATTTAAAATAGGCGGAGTTCATCCGCGTGACAACAAACAATTCTCCGCGCATCAGCCTATCACTGAGTGCCCGCTGCCCAAGCAGGCGATTATTCCGCTTGTTCAGCATATCGGTGCGCCCGCTCAGGCTGTGGTCAAAGAAGGAGACAAAGTAAAAGTAGGCGAACTGTTGGCAAAAGCCGGAGGATTCGTAAGTGCGAACATCTGTTCGCCGGTTAGTGGTACTGTTACCAAAATAGGTGATTGGACGGACGCTTGGGGCGCACCCGGACAGGCAATCTTTATTGATGTTGAGGGGGACGAATGGCTGCCCGAAATCAATCGCAAGCCGGACCTGGAGCGTCAGTGTACACTCGAACCCCAGGCAATCATTGATAAGATTGCCGCTGCGGGTATAGTAGGTCTTGGTGGAGCATGCTTCCCGACACATGTCAAACTGCTGCCGCCTCCGGGAAAGAAAGCGGAAGTGCTGATTGTCAACGGAGTAGAGTGTGAGCCATACTTGACATGCGATCATCAATTGATGCTTGAGCATGGTGAGGAAATCATGATTGGTATCAAGATCTTGATGAAAGCACTCGGTGTTCAGCGCGCTATCATCGGTATCGAGAATAATAAGAAAGACGCAATCGAGCATATGCAGAAACTGGCTCAGTCTAATCTTGGCATAGAGGTCCTGCCGCTCAAACTGCGTTATCCGCAAGGTGGAGAGAAGCAGCTTATTGACGCTTGTATCAACCGTCAAGTGCCCAGCGGTGCCCTGCCTATCGAGGTGGGAGCCGTTGTGGATAATGTGGCTACTATCTTTGCTGTGTATGAGGCGGTGCAGAAAAACAAACCGCTTATCAGCCGCGTCATGACTGTAACGGGTAAGTATGTAGCGAAACCGGGTAACTATCGCGTGCGTTTCGGCACGCCGATTGACGAAGTGATTGCTATGGCGGGTGGCGTGCCTGCTGAGACTGGCAAAATCATTGGCGGCGGTCCTATGATGGGGCGCGCAATGGATCATACCGAAGGCATGCCGGCTAACAAACGACTCTCCGGACTGTTGTTCCTGTCCGAGACGGAGAGCGTTCGCCCGGAACAAGAGAATTGTATCCGTTGCGGCAAATGCGTACAGGCTTGTCCGATGGGATTGGAGCCTTACCTCCTGAGCCGCTTGAGCGAACTGGAGATGTACGATGAGTTGGAGAAACATGATATCATGGATTGTATCGACTGTGGCTGCTGCGTATTCACCTGTCCTGCACACCGCCGTCTGCTCGATGGTATCCGTCCTGGCAAGGCCAAAGTGGGGGCTATACTCCGCGAACGTGCTGCCGCTGCGAAAAAATAAATTACCAATTACAAATAATAAATAACAAATATAAAATGGCACATTTTATTACTTCTCCGGCTCCGCACGTTCATAGTGGCGATAGCGTCCGCCGGAATATGCTTCTGGTCATTCTCGCACTGTTGCCCGCTTACGTGGCATCAGTAATCGAGTTCGGATGGGGAGCATTGATTACAGCGGCTATCAGTATTCTCGTCTGTGTCTGCACAGAGTATCTGATCAACCGTTATGTTCTTAAAGAGCAGCGTCAGACGATAGGTGACCTCTCTGCCGTGCTGACAGGTCTGCTGCTTGCATTCAACCTGCCCTCCGGTATCGACTGGTGGATTGTCGTTATCGGTGCTGTTGTGGCTATCGGCGTTGGTAAAATGACCTTCGGAGGCTTGGGGCAAAATCCTTTCAACCCGGCTCTCGTTGGTCGTGTCTTCCTGCTTATTGCTTATCCTGCACAAATGACCACATGGCCTACGCCGCAAGGCTTCGATACCAAGTATATTGACGCTGAGACGGGCGCTACGCCTCTGTATTATCTCAAGCAAATGCTTGCAACAGGCGACAGCTCTGTGATTGACCAACTCCCTTCGCTTGCAGATTCTTTCTGGGGTGTGATGGGTGGTTCGCTTGGTGAGGTTTGCGCTTTTGCGCTTATCATTGGCGGCTTGTTCCTCATTTGCGCGCGCGTTATCACATGGCATATCCCTGTCAGCATCATCGCAACGGTGGCGCTCTTTGCTGCTGTAACGGGATGGACGGGACATCTTCCTGAGGCTATGACAACCGGTGATTATGTTCTTTATTCACTTCTCTCCGGTGGACTCATGCTCGGTGCTTTCTTCATGGCTACCGATTATGTCACCAGCCCGATGAGTGCATGGGGGAAGATCATCTTCGGTGTCGGCATCGGCTTTATCGTGATGGTTATCCGTACATGGGGTAATTATCCGGAAGGTATGTCGTTCGCTATCCTGATCATGAACGCTTGCGTTCCATTGTTGAACAAGATTCGTCCGCAGCGTTTCGGCGAGAAGAAGAAGTGATCGTGCCCAAAGGGCTAAGAAATAAATTCACAAATGGTAAATGACTAAATTGTAAATGAATTTATGGCTAAATTAGAAAGTACATTCAAGAATATGGTGCTCTCACTGGTCATCATCTCCATGGTGGCAGCCGGAGCACTGGCTGGTGTCTATGCGCTTACCGCTGAGACGATTGCTGTACAGGAAGCACAGAAGCAGAAAGCGGCTATCGCTGCTGTTCTGCCACAGGGATGCACCATCGCTGAACCCGAAGTGGTAGAAGGTCTTACTGTCTATAAGGCATACGAAGGCGACCAGTGGATTGCTACAGCTGTTGAGACCAGCGAAGTGGGTTTTGACGGACCGCAGGTTATCATGGTTGGTCTGGATGCCGAAGGCAAAGTGCTGGACTATGTAGTCCTCAAGCAAACTGAGACTCCGGGCCTCGGTGCGCATATCGACCATTGGTTCAAGGATACGAAGGGGAACCAAAGCATCATCGGCAAGAAAGCCGGAGAACTTACTGTCAACAAGGATGGCGGAGACGTAGATGCTATCACTGCGGCTACTATCTCTTCACGCGCTTTCCTTAAAGCAATCAACAAAGCTTACGCTGCTATCGCGGCTAACGAAGTAGAGGCGGCTTCCGGCGCCACAGTACAGAACACGGATTCTCAAGAAACCCAGGAGGCTCCGGAAAACAACACAGAAAAGGAGGTAACATTATGAATAACGCGTTAAAAACTCTCACCAATGGTATTCTCAAGGAGAATCCGACTTTTGCATTGGTGCTCGGTATGTGTCCTACGCTGGCTACTACTACCAGTGCTGTCAATGGTATGTCTATGGGGTTGGCTACGCTCTTCGTGCTCGTTTGCTCGAATGTAGTAATCTCGCTCCTTAAAAACCTCATTCCAGATAAGGTGCGTATTCCTGCCTTCATTGTGGTCATCGCTACGTTCGTGACGATGGTGCAACTTGTCATGCAGGCATACTTGCCGGGTATCTATGATGTGCTCGGTCTGTTCATTCCGCTGATTGTGGTGAACTGTATCGTGCTCGGACGTGCCGAGGCTTTCGCGGCTAAGAACACCGTAGGGCTCTCTGCTCTTGACGGACTGGGAATGGGGCTTGGTTTTACCCTTTCGCTCACAGTGCTCGGTATCATCCGTGAGTTCCTGGGAGCTGGTACTGTCTTCGGTCTCCAGATATACAGTAGCCATTTCGCAGCGCTAATCTTCGTACTCGCTCCGGGTGCATTCATCTGCCTCGCCTACCTTATGGCTGCCGTCAACAAACTGCAGAAGAAATAAATGACCAAATTGTAACTGATTAAATTGTAAATAGCTTTATGGTATATTTTCTAATATTTATCTCTGCAATATTTGTTAACAATATTGTATTGAGCCAGTTCCTGGGCATCTGCCCGTTCCTGGGTGTAAGTAAGAAGATTGACACCGCGCTGGGTATGGGTGCTGCTGTTACGTTTGTACTCGTTCTGGCTACGGTTGTTACCTACCTTCTGCAGAAACTGTTGGTTCTCTGGGGAGTTGAGTTCCTTCAGACTATCCTCTTCATCCTCGTCATCGCCGCTCTCGTGCAGATGATTGAGATTATGTTGAAAAAGGTCTCTCCGGCACTCTATCAGGCGCTTGGTGTGTTCCTGCCGCTGATTACTACCAACTGCTGTATCCTCGGTGTCGCTCTTATCGTAGCTGACCAGCAGAAGTTATTGGCTAAACTGCCGCTTGGCGCTGATTATAGTCTCCTCTCCGGTACGGTTTATGCCTTCGCAACAGCCGTTGGTTTTGCACTCGCGCTCATCCTCTTCGCAGGCATTCGCGAGCAACTGGCGCTCAATAAAGTGCCCGAGGCAATGAAAGGCACTCCGATTGCCCTTCTCACTGCAGGTCTCCTCGCCATGGCGTTTATGGGCTTCAGCGGAGTAGTGTAGGCTAAGGCCCGGCTTTAAGGCTTCATGCCTTTTTCCGCTCTGCTTTTCCCCTTCCTTTTAGGGAAGGGTCGGGGTTAGGCTCTCCGAGTCTCTCGCACATACGCGCGTACCTTAAAATTGTACGCGCGTATGTATTTTTCAAGTACTCATCAAATATTGGCAAAATGAACTTTTTTAATGAATAATTCGCATTTTGTCGCATATTTTCTTGCGTATTTCGAAAAAAGATTGTACCTTTGCGCACTTTTTCCTCTCGCGTTACGCGTGAACACACGCTTGTGAGATATCTGTACCTTGAGAACAAAGAAACACATATTTCTTCTTTTCTTCTTGTCCCTCCCGCTCATCGCTCGTGCGGTGGAGGGGGCACCACCTGCCGGATATTATTCCTCTATCGATGGGTTGCAAGACGCCAGCCTCAAATCGGCGTTGGGCACATTGACGCGGCATAGGTTGACGACTCTGTATGATTATGGTTTCGGTAAGAATAGAACGTGGCAGGGGCTCTATTATACGGATCGTAATACGAGTGACAATAGTGTAATAGACATGTATTCCAATAACAAACGCTATTTTGATACAAGTAATCCTACTGCTAGCGTAACTAACTGTGACATCGAGCATATGTTCCCTAACTCATGGTGGGGCGCGAAAGCCGGATGTAAAGAGGCGTATTGTGACTTGCATCACTTGGTGCCGGCTGACTTCTCGGCTAACCGAAGCAAAAGTAATCGTGGCCCCGGTATTCCGGTGGACACAACTTTTAATAATGGCGTGTGGGTAAATGGTAATGACGCAAATGGAATTAGCGTTTTCTGTCCGCCCGATGAGTATAAAGGTGATTTTGCTCGTGCGCTGATGTACATAGCCGTGACGTACGGAGATACTGTGACTTGGCAAACGGATAATGCCACTCCGCATATGGACAATGACTCTTGGCAGGAGTTCAAACCTGCTACGAGTGCTCTCCTTCTCGCTTGGCACCGTGCAGACCCTGTATCAAATAAGGAACGCGTGCGCATGAATACGGTTTATGGTATTCAAGGCAACCGTAACCCGTTTATTGACTATCCGTGCTTGGCAGAATATATCTGGGGTGACAAAGTAGGTACAGCTGTCTCTATGGCTGCGCTCACTTGCGCTTACGATGATAGCTTTACGGATGAAGGTTGTTCCGCTGTTACCACTCCGGTACTTACGTCTCCGACCAGCGCTATCAATGTAGGAACAACGGCTGCAGGAACTCCTATCTCCCAAACGATTACAGTTAAGGGTGCGAACTTAGAATCAGGAAACCTGACTTTAGCGCTCAGCGGAACGAATGCAAGTTTGTTCAGCCTCTCTACAACTTCCGTTTCCAATTCCAACGCAGAAAGCGGACAGACTGTAACGATAACTTATTCGCCGACGGCAAATGGTAGCCATACGGCAACGCTGACCATTAGCGGTTGCGGAATAACTACGAAGAGTTTCACGATTACCGGTACTTGTTCGGTCGTCTATATTGCTACTTGGATGGTAGAGAGTACGCAATACGCGCAAACAACGGCTGCCTCCGGTGATGCGCCGAACCTTCCGACTCCTCCGTCTAACTGCTCCGCAACGCGTGTGTTTGTTGGCTGGACAGCACAAGAAAGCGTAAGCAGTAAACCGGCAGACTTGTTCAAAGCGTCTGCTCCAACCATGACATCCAATAAAACTTACTATGCCGTCTATGCTGATGCTACAGCCGGTTCTGTAGATGCCGGTTCAGAGGTATATACCTTTGCCGGAAAAAATTGGTCAACCGATACCGAAGATTGGACAAGCGGTAGGGACGGATATCGCTATAAAGATGGTCAAGGAATATGGATTACGACGGCCTATACAGGAGCCAACGCAACGTGTCCTAATTCCTACAATGACATCCGCACCGTAGTGGTTAACTATTGTACCAATGGTTCCTCTGGTGAGGGCTCTATTGTAGTTAGTGTAGGTGGAACGACAAAAACGAATAGTGTTTCTTATAGTACATCGCCGGGTGGGACCACGCTACGCGATAGTGAGTTTGACTTTACGGCTGCACCGAAAAGCGGAGCTGTCCAACTGACGGTCAATGTAACTACCAATTCTATTTATATCAATAGTATCACCATCAATCATGGTACACCGATTACGTATTCGGACTATTCGTTATCTTGTGGCGGCAGCGTTCCTGTGAGCGTAACTGCTACGTTTATGAATGGTGAGACTACGATTGCTACGGAAACGGGTAACGCAGGAGATCCTATTAGTACGCCGGCTAACCCGACAGCTTGCGAAAGCTATACATTTGAAGGCTGGAGCACTAATACTTACGCAGTAGATAACACAGTAGCTCCGACGATTGATTATACTGGTGTATTTGCTGCAACCAACAAAACCTACCACGCTGTGTTTACCAAAACGGATGGCAGCGGTAGTGGCGGTGCTTCTGCTGGTACAACCCTATGGGCAGAGAGTTTCGGTGGCTTTAATGCAAACGATGTGCCTGCCACTTCTAATGCTTCGACAACGGTATATAATAGCGGAAGTGTAACCTACTCCTGTGAGGATGGTGGTAATGTGACGAAAATTTATACAGGAACCATGTATGCTCACGGTACAGAACCGGAATTGATGATAGGAAAGAATGGCGGTGTTTTCTCTATTTCCGCGATACCAACAGGTAACGCAACGGTTATGACGTTGACATTTAAGTCTAACCGTTCGGTGGAAGATTTGGCAATTACTACAAGTACGGCAAATATCTCTCTTGGCACATTTACCAAAAGCGGATATGTTCTGACAGGAGACATTACTAACACAGGCAATACAACCTTTGATTTGACGATAACTAACAATAATAGTAGCAATGGCCGTTTAGACGACTTTGATTTAATAGTTAAGACTGCAGCCACTGGAAGTTCCACCACTTATCATACCACCTCGCCGGATTGCGATTGTACATATACCATTACTGCTACTTCTGATGATGACCAAAAAGGAACTGCAAAAGTAGAATAAGAATTGATGGAATTTCACTGCTGTCCTATTAAAACTTCATATTGTCTTTGCAAATGATTGTATTTGAACATGATTTACTATATTTTACGCAAGACGATTTGAATTTAGGTTTTTGTCCTTTTTTCGAACACACTATTCGAAAAAAATCGTTAGTGGTTCTTAGTGATTCTTAGTGGCTCTTAGTGATTATCGAACCTCTTTCGAGACTGTTTCGAGACTCCTTTCTGGGACCTTTTTTGATGATTTTTGACTAATACTACTGATGCGTTAACTTTATTAGATAAGCAAGTGTTTTGTTGATGGAATTTCGCCAAATGTTACCAAAACGAACTTTTAAACGCATAAAAAATATGTTTTACAACATTTACTCTTGCATATATAAAAAAAAAGCAGTAATTTTGCACGCTTTTTCGTCGCAAAGCAAAAAGTAGGACAATAATACCTTGAAACACTCTAAATACATAGTATCTCATATTCATCTCTCCCTGCTCTTCGCAGTAGTTCTCCTACTGCCGTTGCCAGTTAGGGCGATTACTTCGAGTTATTATAGTTCTATAAACGGAAAGAAGGAAACGGCTCTTCGGGATGCACTGTACACAATCACATCAGACGGACCATCTGGAATGTCATATGATGGTTTATGGAAGGCTTATCAAACTACGGATGTGTATCCGTCGGACTCTACTGGCAAAGCAGGGAAAATTTGGGATATGTATAGTGACTGTTTGTTTACACCCACCGGAAAAGGAACTGGAAAACAATGTGGTACCTATTCGGGTGTGTGCGATTGCTTTAACCGTGAACACTCTTTGCCGAAGAGTTGGTTTAATGAAAAAACGCCAGCTTATTACGATTTAGGTCATATCGTTCCTACAGATGGAAAAGTGAATGGTATGCGTAGTAATAATGTCTTTGGCGAATGCGCAAGTGGCTATGCAACGTGGGGAACGGGTAAATTAGGAAAAGCAAAAGCGGTTACAACTACGAATGTGAAAGGATCAAGTACTATTACAACTACTTTCACGGGCACTGCTTTTGAACCGGCGGATAAGTATAAAGGAGATTTTGCTCGTATGTACATGTACATGGTCATTCGTTATAAACCGGGGAATAGTAATAGCGTGGACCTCGCTGCTGCTGGAGATGGGCAAAAAATGTTCAATAGCACAGATACGAACTATGGTTTGACAGATTATTCTATTGCGCTTTTAATGAAGTGGCATCGCCAAGATCCTGTAAGCCAGAAAGAGATTGACCGTAATAATGGAATGGAAACCACTCAAGGTAACCGTAACCCATTTATTGATTATCCGTGTTTAGCCGAATATCTGTGGGGAAACAAAGCTGGTCAAGCAGTTACACTCAGTGAATTGGTGGGGACATTTACCGGTTCATGGACATCGGGTGATGGTTGCCCATGCGTGGGCCCAACGATTACTTCGCCTACAGGAACGGTAAATATCGGAACGACGAACACATCTAATTCTATTTATAAAGATGTAACGGTACAAGGTACAAACTTGGAAAACAGTAGTTTGACATTGACTATTGGAGGTACAAATGACTCGTATTTCAAATTGCCGGGAGGAGCAAGCAGTACTACTATTACCAAGGCACAAGCAGAAGCCGGATATAATATCACGATTACTTATACTCCGACAGCGAATGGAAGTCATACTGCTACATTGACGATTAGTGGTTGTGGTGTTACTTCTCATGTGGTTACATTAACTGGTACTTGTACTACCGTCTACACAGCTACTTGGATGGCAGATGGTACACAGGTGGGTACTTCTTATGCTGCCAGTGGTACACGTCCTGACGTTCCGGCTACTAACCCATCCAACTGTACATCTTCCCGCGTCTTTGTGGGCTGGACAGACAATGAAAACTATAGCGGAAGCGGCTCCGATTTGTTTACCGACGAAGCACCCACCATGACTACCGATAAGACTTTCTTTGCCGTTTATGCAGATAAGGAAACAAGTGGCGGCGGTGCTTCCGGAAGCGTAACAATAACAACCTCTACAACAAATATACCGACGTCGTATGGTTCAGCCAATACCTTTACCGAATATACATTAGAAGGTTATAAGTTCCAAATTCAGCAAATGTATCTTAACTCCGGCAAATTGCAGTGGCGTGCCGCAGGAAATGCAAGCGGAACAGGAACGATGTACAATTCAGGAACGTTCCCTGGAAAGATTTCTTCTATTGTGCTTACGTACAATAGTTCGGATGGAAACAAAAACTTTACCCTGAATGTGGGATCGTCGGCTAATCCGACAAGTGGTACAAGTATTACTCCGACGTCCTCGGGTCTTGTATATACGTTCAACTGCTCAAGTCAAAATGCAGACTACTTTGTGCTAACGAATGGTTCAGGCGCAGGCTATTTGGATCAAATAGTAATTAACTATTCCGGTTCTACCACTACCTATAGCAACTATTCTACGCAATGTACGGCTTGTACGCCGGTAGCAGCGACGGCAAGTTATGCGAGCAGTACTAAAGCAACTACGGTTGGAGGAACGGTAACCAATACGTTTACTACGAACTCCAATGCTACGGTTTCTTATGCCAGCAGCAATACCTCTGTTGCTACCGTGGCTTCGGATGGTACGGTAACTCCGCTAAGTGCAGGTACTACAACTATTACGGCTACTGTTCCTGCCAACACCTGTTTTACAGGTGGAGCGTCGGCGTCTTATACGCTTACCGTATATAATTTCAACGCCACTGCGGCAACCGACGTGACTTGCAGTTCCTTTACTGCCAATTGGACTTCCGCAGGCGCAGCGTCCTATTCCTTGGACGTGTTCCAAGAAACAACTACTAGTACGACGACCACTGAGGCGGCTACTTTCTACTCCAAGAATTTTACTTCGGATATTAGCAATTGGACAGTTCACAATGTTTCTGGATATACTAATGTATGGAATTATAATAGTTCTTATAGTTGCGCATATGCGACCTCGTATGTTAGTGGAACAAGATATGATGCAGAGAGTTGGCTTATTTCTCCATCAATAGATTTGACTGATGCAGAGGATGTGACTTTGACTCTAACTCACGTGTTCCGATATAGTTCAGATGTCTCGATGAAGATAAGTACGGATAACGGCTCTTCTTGGGAAAATCTAACTCTTTCCCCTTGGGCTACAGCTTCTTCCTGGACTTTTGGATCATCTACTGCAGATTTAGCAGGCTATAAAGGAGAAACGATTAAATTGGCGTTTGTGTATATAGGAAACTCGACCGCATGCCCTACATGGGAGATACAGTCTATATCTCTTGAGGGAACAAAAAATGTGACTACCACCTCTTCCTCTATGGAACATGTCTCCGGGTATCCGAAAGAAGTAACAGGCACTTCGGCGTCTGTAACAACTTTGGCCCCGACAACTACATATTATTATACAGTGACGCCGAGCGGAGGAAGTGTATCGAATCAAATAGAAGTGACTACACCCGCCTGCTCTTGTACCTACACTATCACCGCTACAACCGATGATGACAGTATGGGTACGGTTAGTGTCACGACACCTTGATTAGTAAAAGACGAAAAGATATAATTAACAACTAAAACCAATACCATTATGAGAAAGATTTTCTCTTTGCTCTTGGCCCTTACGGCTACAGCAACTCTGACTTTTGCGGCTCCGCAAAGTGACAGCAAAGCAGTGAATTGCGGCTCAACTGCAACACTCACTGCTACACCCAAAACAGGTTACCATTTCGTGGAATGGCAAAAAGATGGCGTGCAAGTTAGCACATCGGCTTCTTATCAAGTAACGGCAGCTGCCGCGGCTACCTACAAGGCTATCTTTGCTCCGAACACGAACACGCCTTACACCGTTAAGCACTATCAGCAGAATTTGGATGGTAGTACTTATCCGGCTGTTGCAACTGACGTTGATAACTTAACGGGTACTACCGGTGCTCCAACAGCTGCTGAGGCTAAATCGTACCCCGGTTTTACGAAAGTGGACTTCGAACAAGGCACTATCGCAGCTGATGGTACTACCGTTATTACGATTAATTACACGCGTAACAAGTACGCTCTAAGTTGGGTAACGGATGGTGACGCTCTGACGGGTGCTTACACTTCCGGTCCGGTTTTGTATGGCGCAGCTATTACTGCTCCGAATACTCCGACCAAGACAGGTTATACCTTCGCTGGTTGGACGCCTGCTACCAGCGCTACTATGCCGGCTGAGGCAACTACTTACACTGCTACTTGGAATCCTGCAACGGTTCACTACACCGTTAAACACTGGCAGCAGAACTTGGCTAACGATGACTACACTGAGGTTGTGGGTGATCGTGAGGATAAGACCGGTACTACCGGAACGAACACAGTTGCTGCGGCTAAATCGTACACCGGATTTAATTCTAAGCCGTTCTCGCAGACATCAATCGCAGCTGATGGCTCTACGGTAATCAATATCTACTATGATCGTCAGACCTACACGATTAACTTCTATAAAGACAGCCCGGCTGACGCAGGCAATAAGATCGCAGGCTTCGGCGGTACGTTCAAGTACGGTGCAACTGTTACCGCTCCTGTAGCTGGTACAGACTTCCAGGTAAAAGAGGCAACTGCTCAATACACCTATACGTTCGATGCTTGGTCGCCGTCGATCAGCTACACAGTTACAGGAAATGCAGAGTATGTGGCTACCTGGGCATCGCAACTGCGTAGTTACACGATTACGTTCGTTAACTATAACGGAACGGTATTGCAGTCTACATCTGTTCCTTATGGCACTACTCCGGTATATGAAGGCGCAACTCCGACGAAGGCCGGTTCTACTTGGACTGGCTGGAGTCCGGCTGTTGTAGCAGTAACCGGCGAGGCAACCTACACGGCTACCTTCGATGCTGACACCTATGCTATCACTGTAGGCAAAGAGGGTGAGGGTGATGTAACCGGTACAGGAAACTATGGATACGGTGCAACTCCGACTATTACCGCAACGGCAGCACCTTGCTACACGTTCAAGGGCTGGAAAAAGAATGGCAGTGCAGGTTATGTAAGTACGGATGCTTCGTACACGCTCCCGGCTATCACCGGTGTGGCTACCTACACGGCAGTATTTGAGTTGAATACCTTCACCATCACCGCTACGTCCGATGATGATAGCCAGGGTACTGTCACGGTGACCATTCCGTAATGCCAAATCATCACAAAATGAAACGGTTTATTCTCAATATAGTTTGCAGTCTTTTCTGCCTCGGGGTAATGGCGCAAGCCAACCCCGCAGGCGGGATGACTGTGAATTGTGGCACATGGATCACGCTATGTGCCACGCCGCATGAGGATTACCATTTCGTGGAGTGGAGTGACGGAAACACCGACTCGTTGAGACAGGTGGAAGTCACTGCAGACGTCGCCTATATAGCTTATTTTGCAGAGAACTGTGTGGACCTGCCTGACCTGCCTGTCGTCACTTCCTATGACTGGCTCATCATGCTCAATATGAAGAAAATCCATGAAATCGGGTTCTATTTCAACCCCGAGGATGTAACATGGTATCGGGTCATCAACGAACCGGATAAGAAAGACGAGCCGCTCGGCGATGATGAAACGGTCTGCAAAGGCTATTACCTCACCCTTGATAAGAACCTCTGGGGAACCGGCGATTACTATGCGCAGATTGACATAACGCTCGATTCGCCGGTTACGCTCTGCTCCTCGGTCTTGCGCTCCGTCATTGTCCATTTCGCCGGTTCCGATCCTAACCGTCAGCTCGCGCTGCTGCCTAACGGAACAAGGATGGGCGGACAGCTGAAACTGGTGGGCTTGAACCCGGCGGAAGAGACTACGCTCCATGTGTTCTCTTCTACGGGTAGTCTGGTCAATACCTTTACCGTCTCCGGCGAAACGGCGTTCTCTTTCCCTGCCGGCATAGTCAGCGGGTGTTATCATGTCCATGTACAGTCCCCTACCGTCGATACGGTACTCAAATATATTGTGTATGCAAGGTAAATGGCGTAAACATATAGTCTTCTTTTTGCTCCTCGGCGCAAGCATGGTTTGCGCACAGCCGCATTATATCTCTGTCGGTCTGAGAGGTGGGGCAGGTACGTTCCTCGCGAAAGGAGATGTCAAGACAAGTTGGCAGCCTAACGCATGGGTGGATGCTAACTATTCCTATCTCTGGCAGGTCAAAGACTATCAGTTGGGGATAACAACAGGACTGGATTTCGGGTACTTGAGCGGTGCTTATTCCGCTTCGCATACCGATCAGTTCACCAATATCGATTACCTCGGCCAGACTATTGTCTATACCAATACCGTCGGCTCTATCTATGAGCATACGCAAGGCTTCGCAATGGAGATTCCCGCGCTGTTCGCGCTCCATTATAAGGGCTTGATTTTCCATGTGGGACTCAAACTGCAAGTACCCCTTTGGTATCAGTATCGCCAGACCATGCGCGACCTCAGCATCAGTGCTTATTACGCCGATTATGACGTACCTGTTCAAAACGAACTCGTTACCGGCGAGCTGCCGCAGGATGAGTTCGTCCAGACGGGCAAACGTGATATGGCGGACGTCAGCCTGTTGCTGAGCACGGATATAGGCTATGAGTGGCAGGTCGCGGACCGTGACTGGATTGCTTTGCAGGCTTGGTTCGACGGCTCGCCGTACGGCCATACTGCCGGCAATGCTACGCAGCACATCATCGATGTCGCGCCGATTACTACAACACCGCCTGCGCAAGTCACCGTCAATACCGCCGTCGGCTCTCTCACCTCCCGTCTCAACTACCTCGCCTGCGGAATCAGACTGGCGTACCGTTTCTCCGTCCCCCACTAATCCGGAATTCTGGTATTCTGGAAATTCAGAAATCTGGTGATTCTGTATTCTGTACCAATACTCCGGAAATACATCAATATACCGATCTGCCAACGCCTGTCGGACCAACGCCGTTCATATTCAAGGCGCTCCTCGCAGCGGTCTATGGCGTCTTCCGTTATTGGCGCATTACCACCGCTTGCCGCGCAAAAGACCGCCAACAAGTGAAATAATCATGTAGAAAGGATAAACAATCTCCAACAGCAGAGCGATGAAGATATGGGTGATGGGAGATTGGTGATTGGAGATTGGTGACTGCTCCCTCATTTGCCGCCGGCGGATGAGGGAGTATTCTATCGGAAACTTGATGAGTATAACCAACGGGCAAAGCAGCTGAAGCATATTGGCGGCAGCCACCAATGCGCCGCAACGGATAATATCCTTGTCCGTATATTTGGGCGCCTTGCCTGCCCATCGCATACGCTGGCGCCATAATGCCCGCCACGTAGGAGCGGGACGCACTATAGCCGTATAGTCCGGTTCGTCAATCACGCCGACCGTATAACCGCGGCGTTTGACGGCTTCCATCAGAAACATATCATCGCCGCTCGGAATCTCAGGATGCAGCTCCCCCTCGCATTCCAGCCATACCTCTCTCCGGATAATCAGGTTCGCTCCCGAACACATTACCGCCCTGCCGGCTTTCGCCGTGCGCATGGTCAGTTCCTGTATGGCGGCATATTCGGCAATCTGGAGAAGAGAGCCTACCCCGTCCCTCCCTGCAGGGAGGGAGGACTCCATCATGAGTGGAAGAATATAGAGGTCGGCTGAGTGTTCCTTCCCGTTAGGGAAGGTTAGGTTAGGCTTTTTTGCAGCCGGCGGCCAAACAACATCGTCATCGTGCAGCCAGACGTATTCCGTTTGGGCGGCACGGATGAGTTTGGATAAGGCATGCTTCTTGCCCAGATTGTCATCATTTATGCCCTTTCGGGGGGTAATATGGGAAACAGACCCATCTATGACGTCCGTAATGGTAACGAGATGGGAACGTAAATGACCGCTGATTGACTGCCATTGTTCCACAAACTGAGGGTAGCTCTTGGAGACGCATTGTTGTTCGTCAATAGAGACCGGAAAATCCGCTGCCATCAGCGCCATCGCCATGCGGTGGTCGTTGCGCACTTCGTGGAGGCGGACCGCCTCTATGCGGTCGGATTCCTTGAAACGCAGGCGGTCGGTGCCCGTGGCATTGAGTTCAATCGATAATTTTTCGCACGTAAGTGCCACTGCCGGATATAAATCCGGGCAGTTCGAAAAATCGATTGAGACCGCGTTGCTGTATGACTGCGTTGCTGCAAGACCGCTTCGCTGCAAGACCGCTTCGCTGTAAGACCTAATTACTGCGCCTTCTTCTACAAACTCCGTCTTTACACCAAAATATCCGGCATAGATGTCGGCAACGATGCGGTCGCCTTGCAGACTATCGGGTCGGAGCCCCTCCAGCAGCAATTCGCCGCCGTGGATAGCTACGTACTCATACCAGAACGCTGCAGAAGACCAATCGGCTTCCAGCAGACCGGCTATGCCTGTAGGACCGCGTTGCTGTAAGACCGTTTCACTGTAAGACTGCTCGCGAAGCTCGCTGTAAGATTCCCTCATGCGGCGGGAGAGAGTGATATAGGGCGATTCATTTTCAGCGACGGGAATGTTTTCGCCATGGAGGATGCGGGCGGAGGTAGTCTGGGTAGTCGGTTTACCGTCCCGCTCCAGCAGTCGCGGGTCGCCGGTAAGCGTGATGGGTGCGCCGGGATAGCATTCGGCAATGTGGATCTGGAGAAAACGGAGAGCGGTGCCGCAGTTTTTGAGGTTAAGAGAAAGGGCCTCACCCCCTCCCTCCCCTGAAGGGAAGGGGGAAATACGTTTGTCGGGAGTGCCGAAAGTGTCTCTTATTTGTTGTAAGGCATCATGAAGAACGATGATATCGTCCGGCATATCCGCAGAGACCCTCATGAGAGGGTCCCCGTGGATAGCCTGCAACAACAGTATTCTGTTGGCTATGGATTTTGATATAGGAAGAGATATCTCCAAATCACAATTTATAATGTACAATTCACAAAGGGCCTGAAAAGTTCGGTACAAGGTTTTAAAATCCGTACGGACTTTTTAACTTTGTATAAAACTCACCAGGGCGCTTTGTTAATTGTTAATTGATGTCCGGCAGCGGACTGTAGTCGCGGCTGTAGCGGAGATTCTGGTCCACAAAACTCTCGGTAAAACTGATTTTTACGTCAGTGATGTTGCCTTCGGCATCATGTACTGCCGTATAAACAGGATTGACGAAACCTTTGTACGGCGCGAGGTTGAGTTTCTTGTAGCGTGCCAGAATCTCTTTGTGCAGTTCGGGATTAACCTTCACGGCGTACTTCTCCACCATCTCTTTAGCCGCCTCATAATCGCCTTCGGAAGTGATGCGCTGTATTTCTGCAAGTAGTTCGCCATACAGTCTGCGCAGCCCCTCGTAATCATTGATTTTGAAGTAGTGTTTTACCTCGCAAGGCACGTCATGGCTGTTTTTTCCTTTGGCTTCAAGCTTATCAATAATCTCCACCTCTCTGTTCGTTGCATGGTCATAAATCCATCCTGCGATGAGCTGTCGGTTGCGCATATGCGCCTCTTCAATGTCCTTCCCCGGCTCGATACGCACGAGTTGGGTCATCAGGCCGTTCATCATCTGCTGGTAATAGCCGGCTTTATACGCCTCATTATCAGGCATCAGGCCTAACTCCACCAGTTTCGGGTCCGCCAGATAATACATGGCAAAGAGGTCAGCGCGCGCTTCCTCAATCGTAGAGCCGTGTTCCTTGAGCGCGTCCTTGGTCACGCCGGGCATGAGTTTGCCTGAGCCATGGCCGACGCACTCGTGCAAATCCGTATGCAGGTCGCCGCAAACGGAACCGTATTTCTCATACAATGCGCGGGTCTCATCGTCAATCATGAATTCTTCATTGAAGCCGTTCCCCTTTGCCGCTTCGTTGTAGGCGTGTACGATATTGTCAATGGTCACGGATTTGGAGCCGTACTCTTTGCGCACCCAGTTGGCGTTGGGCAGGTTGATGCCGATAGGCGTAGAGGGATAACAAGCACCGGCAAGAACAGCAGCTGTGATCACTTTGGCAGAGACACCTTTGACCTCTTCTTTCTTGTATTTTTGGTCAGTGGTCGAGTGGTCCTCAAACCACTGCGCATTCGCCGATATAATCTGCGTGCGTTTGGTAGCCGCAAGGTCCTTGAAGTTGACCATCGACTCCCATGTGCCGGTAATGCCGAGCGGGTCGGAGTAGGTCTCCGTGAACCCGTTGACGTAATCGACACGGCTGTCCAAATCGCGCACCCACGCGATACAATATTCATTGAATGTCTTGAGATCGCCGGTCTCGTTGAATGCAATCATCTTCTCGATGACCAGTTTCTGTTGGTCGTTCTCGGCATATTTGAGTGCTTCGCGGAGCCAGTAAACGATATGCTCCAACGCCTCGCCGTACAGCCCTCCTACCTTATAGACGCGCTCTACTAATTGAGAATTGAGAATTGAGAATTGAGAATTATCTGCTTTAACCAATTGCGAGTTCAGGCCAATCCAGAGAGGCTCTGCGCTATTGTCCTTGTGTGCCGCATACCATTCTTCCGCCTCCGCCTGTGTCACACCCTCGCCGTAGTAGTTGCCGGCAGAGTTGAGCACGAGATCCACGCCGTCCTGCTGTGTCGTGCGCTTGGGCATAACCGCCGGGTCGAACATGACGGGCAGAATAGCAGGGTCATACTTCACTCCTGCTTCTTCACAAGCGGCAACGAACCATTCCTGACTGAAGTCGGGAAGGAACTTGTCTTCGCTGTAATGATGGTGAATGCCGTTGGAGAACCATACGCGTTTGAGGTAACGCTCGAAGAGTAGGAACTCTTCATCGGTGATTGGTAATTGGTCATTGGTGATTTTTTCGTACAAAGCCTCGCAAGTACGGCGGATGCGGAGGTTGTAGCGACCGTTCTGGTCATAGAAAATGTCGCGTCCCCAAAGCGCCGCTTCACTCAGACAATAAACGAGTTGCTTTTGCTGCAAACTCAGCGAATCGAACTCCGGCACATCGTACCGGAGAATCTCTAAATCATAAAACTTATCCACGTTGTATTGGAAAGAAGATTCTTGTTTACTACACGCCGTAAACAAGAGTGACAACGCCGCAAAGGACATGGCCACTGCGTTAAACATGTTCTTTTTCATCATTTCTTGTTTATAAACCGAGTGCAAAGGTACGATTAATTTTTGATATATGCAAGTAAAAAGTATATATTTTCTTGCGCATGTAAAAAAAAGTTGTATCTTTGCAGTCGATTTTGAAAAAAATCGATACTATGGACAAACAACAAATTATCTCAGTCTTCAAGGAGAAATTCGGAGCGGAGGAAGGTGTTGTGTACGCCTCTCCAGGCCGTATCAATCTGATAGGGGAACATACGGACTATAACGGCGGTTTTGTGTTCCATGGTACTGTGCAGCAGGGAATTATGGCAGTTATCTATCCTAATAATACAAATCAAATCCGCGCAATATCGGCGTTCGGGGAGCGATACGGTCATAAGCCTGTCATCATAGATGTGGTCATTGGCGAGGGCAGCAGGAGAGTTGGATAACAAGCATCTCAGCCCCGGCGGAAAGAGCAAGGCGGTATGAAAACGAAAAAAAATGGCGTAAAATTTGCGTACGTCATTTTTTTTTGTTACCTTTGCAGCCGATTTTAAATTAGGTATAAAATGAAACGTTCGATAGCCATTATCTGCGGCGGAGACAGCAGCGAACACGAAGTGTCATTGCGTTCGGCGGCAGGCATCTATTCATTCATTGACAAAGCGCGTTACGACGCGACAATTGTAGTGTTTGACGGGAAAGATTGGAAGACCGAAGACGGTTGCCCGATCGACAAGAATGATTTTTCTTTTACGCGCGAGGGCGCGAAGTACACGTTTGATTTTGCGTACATTACGATTCATGGCACGCCGGGTGAGAACGGAATCCTGCAGGGCTATTTGGATATGATTGGTCTTCCGTATTCCTGTTGCGGTGTGCTGGCTGCCGCCCTGACATTCAACAAATACGCCTGCAATCATTATTTGAGTTATTTCGGTTTCCATATTGCAAAGAGCATGATGCTCCGTGCCGGTCAGAAATGGCCGAATGCAGAGAATATAGCGGATACGTTAGGTCTGCCGTGTTTCATCAAGAGCAACGTGGGCGGCTCAAGTTTCGGCTGTACGAAAGTGAAGAGTGTAGAGGATGTTCATCCTGCGATAGAGCGTGCTTTCAAAGAAGGCAATGAGGTAATCTGCGAGTCGTACATGAAGGGGACAGAGGTGACATGCGGCGTGTATAAGACAAAAGACAAAGCGGTTGCATTCCCGATTACCGAGGTGGTGACGAAGAATGAGTTCTTCGACTATGATGCCAAATATCGCGGTCAGGTGGATGAGATTACCCCCGCCCGTATTCCGAACGCTTTGCGTGATAAGATCCAGGCCGAGACCCTTCGTATCTATGATATCCTTGGGGCGCAAGGTATTATACGCGTCGATTGGATTATTACCTATGACGAACAGGGTAACGTAGCCGGTGACGGCCAGATCAACCTTTTGGAGGTTAATACGACGCCGGGCATGACTCCTACAAGTTTCATCCCGCAGCAAGTGCGCGCAGCAGGATTGGAGATGAAAGACGTGCTGACGGACATTATAGAGGACCATTTCGTTGAAAAATAAAAACTGAGAATTTGATTTATGACAGATATAAACAAGGTGATAGAGAGTCTGGACTGGCAGCGTGAGCCGTACGGACTATACGAACCGATAGCGTACACACTGGCATCCGGCGGGAAACGTATCCGCCCGACACTCGCCCTGACCGCGGCGGAGGTGATAGTGAACGGAGGTTTGATAAACGGTTCCGCCATTGACGACGTGCTGCCTGCCGCACTGGCATTGGAGGTCTTTCATAACTTTACATTGCTTCACGATGATGTGATGGACCGCGCGGAAGTGCGTCGCGGCCGTCCAACGGTTCACGTCAAATGGAATGACAACACCGCCATTCTCTCGGGCGACCAGATGTTGATAGAAGCCTACAAACTATTAGCGCAAATACCGGGCGACAAAGTACAAAGGACATTGATGATGTTCAATGAGATGGCAACAGGTATCTGCGAGGGGCAGCAATTAGACATGGAGTTCGAGCATATGAGCCATGTGGGCATAGACGACTACATGCGTATGATTGAGAAAAAAACCTCTGTGCTTCTGGCGTACGCGATGAAAATCGGCGGATATATAGCAGGTGCCACTCCTGCCCAGCAAGAGGCGCTATACGAATACGGTCTGCATATCGGTCTGGCCTTTCAGATACAAGATGATATTTTAGATGTATATGGTGACCCGAAGACATTCGGAAAGGCCATAGGCGGAGATATATGCTGTAACAAAAAGACCTTCCTGCTCCTTACCGCAATGGAGAACGCCGACCCGGAGAGCAAGGCGGAATTGCTTCAGTGGATGATGCAGGATGTGCAAAACGACGAAGCGCAGGGCTCCAAGGAGAAAATAGAAGGCGTGACAACTATCTATGACCGGTTAGGCGTCCGCGCCATCGGCGAAACAGTGATAGAAGAGCATACGTCCATTGCATTGTCACAGTTAGACAAACTGCCTCAGAACGATGCAACGATGCGATTGAGAGAACTCGCAGAGAAACTTGTAACCAGAAAATCATAAACAACCATGCCGTACAGACGATTACCGAACACCGATCTTGCCCGTTTGCACGCATTGCAGAGCGCTATCCAGCAAGCTCAACAAGCGGATTATACCGAGCAGGTTATCCCGTACAAGACGCTGAGTGAAGCACAACGATTCCTTGTGCAGTTCGAGAACACGGTAATGCAGTCGAAAGACAACTACACCTCGACTGTAAACGCGAATAAACAGTACCGTCATATTGTCCAGAATGCGCGGATGTACATCTCGCATTTTATTCAGGTATTCAATCTTGCCGTTATCCGCGGCGAAATCAAAAAAGAGCAGAAACTGCTATACGGTCTCGACCCGCATCAGCATGTAGTACCCGACTTGTCCACAGACGAGTACCTGTTGGAATGGGGCAAGAAAATCATTGAGGGCGAGCAGAAGCGAATGGCCAACGGCGGTTTCCCGATTTACAATCCCGCCATTAACAAAGTGAAAGTACACTATGACATTTTCTGCGAGCACCAACGCCAGCATGAGTTCCATGTCCAGAACACCGAGCGTGTCCATGGCGACCTGGAACCCTTGCGCGTTCAAGCTGACGAGTTGATTCTGACGATATGGAATCTGGTAGAGAACTACTATAAAGATTTGCTGCCTTATGCGAAGATGATGAAATGCCAGCTGTACGGCGTTATCTACTATTACCGCAAAGGCGAAAGAAAACTCTCAGCCGAGAGCGACCGGGAGTTACAACGTATCCGTGACAGCCAACCGACTATCCAATGGTGAAATGAGGCGTGACAACACGGTTCACCCTCTTATCCCGCCACGTATGTGGCACACGATCTTTGAGTTGAAAATCATAGCACACTCCTATCTGCGTAGCATGCAGGTGTTTGGCCAGGAAACGGTCGTAGTAGCCTCCGCCGCGTCCTATGCGATGGCAGTGATGGTCAAACGCGACTCCGGGGACCAGAATGAGGTCTATTGTCCCGTGAAAAGTATCAGTCTGCGGTTCCGGCACTCCGAGCCTCCCCTTCCTCATCATCTCCTCGCCGTCATAAGGACGTACTTCTATTGAGTGGCGGTGCGTGACAGGGAAGAGGAATGTTTTTTGACCCTCATATTTGGTCAATAACGGACGGAGATCGACCTCGTTATGAATCGGGTAATAGAGCATTATCGTCTTCGCCTCGCGGAAAGCGGACATCTGCTCCAACTGGTCCATAATAAGTTTGGAGGATTTGGCAATCTGCTCGGGCGACAAGAGACGGCGTTGCTGCTCAATAATCCCTCTGAGCGCAGCCTGCTCCTTACGGGCAGCCACCCATGGAAGTGCCATTTTGAGGTCATATAACTGTGCTTCAAACAACATAACAAAATAGTGTTTTACCTTTGCGGCTGCAAAGGTACGAAAAAAAAACGAAATGCGCAAATTTTTAAACATAATAATCTGTCTTTTGCCGCTGATTATCATCGGCTGCAACAATCAACAGAGCCAAACGGTGCCATCTTCCGTTGCCCAATTGAAGGCGTTTTCCTTCGTAAAGAACGACTCTTTCCCGGGGTTGGAAAGGGCAGTCTTTACCGTTGAAGAGAGACTGGATACCGGTCTTGTATGGAATAAGGACTCGATGCTCTACGGGACCCGTCTGGACAGCGTTGTTCCGCGATTCACATTTGAAGCCACGCCAAGTGCCGCATTTCTCAAATTCCCAGACACGACTGTTTCGCTGACGGGTTATGACACGCTCAATTTCAACAAACAGCCTATTTACCTGACTATCCGTTCGGCAGACAAATCGAATATCAAGACTTATGAGATACGTCCGACCGTTCACAGGATAGATCCGGATTTGTACATATGGACGCAGTTGTGCGCAAGTATCTATCCGCAGGATGACAGTGAACAACGCGTAGTTGAGCTGGGCAACGACTTCGTAATGATTAGTTCCAATGGATTTGAACTGCATGCTTACAAGTCAGCGGACGGAATTACGTGGAGTGATTTAGGCAAGCCGGCAGGTCTTCCCGCCGGAACCAAAGTGCGGCAGATGATCAGTAGCGGCAAGGCGCTTTTCTATGGTCAGGACAGCAGTGTTTATACGTCTCCGGACGCCGTCACATGGACTGAACAGAAGATGGCAGCTCCTGTGCGCACGATGCTTATGTATTGGAACGAGCATATATGGGCTCTAACCGGCGAAGAAGAAAACTACGAATTGGCAATATTCCAAGGTGACAGTCTTAAAATGACGGGTCTTCAACCGGATGGCGAGTTCCCGATAAGTGATTTTGCAACCGTGACTTTCATGAGCCCGAGTCTCCGTGACCGCGCGATGATTATCGGCGGCTTTGCTGAAAACGGACGGAGTCTCAATTCGCGGTGGAATATTGAATATTCGCGCCACACGCAGGAGAACGGCGGTTACCGTATGCAGGATTATTCTATTGACAGACCCCGCTTTACAAGTCTTACAGGCGTATCCGTCATCAATTACAATCATCAGTTACTGCTCTTTGGCGGTGTAGATGACAAGATGACCTATTTTGGAAGAAATATCTATATCTCCAACGACGAAGGGCTGAACTGGACCCCTGCCGACACAACGAAGAACAAGTTGCCGGGCGTATATACTGCAAGACAAAAACAAACCGCCATTGTGCGGGACGATTGTATATATCTGTTCGGCGGGCAAGATGCCACTACTACCTACAGCGATGTGTATAGAGGCAGACTGAACTCGATAGGCTGGAATGATTAAGAAAAAACAACAAACTAAATATTTGGAATTATGACAATTAAAGATTTTAAATTTGCCGGAAAGAAGGCGATAGTCCGTGTGGACTTTAATGTGCCTCTTGATGAAAACGGAAAGATTACCGATGACACCCGTATCCGCGGTGCACTGCCGACGTTGAAACACATCCTTGATGAAGGAGGTGCCCTCATTATTATGAGCCATATGGGCAAGCCGAAAGGCAAAGTGCAGGCTAAGTTCAGCCTTCGCCAGATTGTAGATGCCGTATCTGCTGCGCTTGGTCGTCCTGTGCAGTTTGCGGAAGACTGCGCCAAAGCACAGGAGCAGGCAGCTGCTCTCAAACCGGGCGAGGTGCTGTTGCTGGAAAACCTTCGTTTCTATCCGGAAGAGGAGGGTAAACCTGTAGGCATCGAGAAAGAAGACCCTGCATATGAGCCTGCAAAGAAAGAGATGAAAGCGCGCCAGAAAGAGTTCGCCAAGACGCTCGCCTCGTACGCAGATTGCTATGTGATGGATGCTTTCGGTACCGCGCACCGCAAACATGCATCAACAGCCGTAATCGCTGATTATTTCGATGCAGACCATAAAATGCTCGGTTTCCTGATGGAAAAAGAAGTGGCTGCTGTTGATGCCGTTCTCGGCGACATCAAACGCCCGTTCGTTGCTATCATGGGTGGTTCGAAAGTCAGTTCGAAAATCGGCATCATCGAGAATCTGCTCGGCAAGGTTGACAAACTGATTCTCTGCGGTGGTATGACATATACCTTTGCCAAGGCACACGGTGGTGAAATCGGCGGTTCAATTGTTGAGTTGGACAAACTTGATGTAGCACTGGGTGTAGAGGAATTGGCAAAGAAGAACGGTGTAGAACTGGTTCTTGCCCCCGATGCTATCTGTGCAGATAGTTTCAGCAATGATGCCAATCAGAAGATATTCCCAGCTAACGCTATTCCTGAAGGCTGGGAAGGATTGGATGCCGGTCCTGAAGCGCAGAAAAAATTCGCGGCAGCTATCAAAGGAGCCAAGACTATCCTTTGGAACGGTCCTGCCGGCGTGTTTGAGTTTGATAACTTCTGCGATGGTAGCCGTGCTATCGGTAATGCGATTGCGGAGGCTACGGCTAATGGCGCCTTCTCGCTTATAGGCGGTGGTGACAGCGTTGCATGCGTAAACAAATTCGGTCTTGCCGACAAGGTTTCGTATATCTCTACCGGCGGCGGTGCTCTTCTCGAGGCTATCGAAGGTAAAATACTGCCGGGCGTTGCCGCTATCAAGGGCGAATGATAAATGTTGGATGTTAAAGTTGAATAAATTATGGAAGTAGTAGGAAAAATCATACAAGTGTTGCCCGCCCAGGAAGGAATCGGACGTAACGGCAATCCGTGGAAAGTACAACCATATGTACTGGAAACCCTCGATCAGTATCCCCGAAAAGTGCATTTTGAGGTGTTCGGAGAGGACCGCATCAAGCAGAATCCCTGCGAGATAGATCAACTGGTAACAGTTAGTTTCGATATCGAGAGCCGTGAGTTTAACGGTCGTTGGTACACCTCAATCCGCGCCTGGAAGATTCAGCAGGGTGACACTACCCAGGCAAACGCTGTACCGGCTGCTACACCGGTACAAGCAGCTCCATCTCCGGCAGCACCGGCTGCCCAGCCGATGGAGAACATGGGAACAGCCAATGTCGATCCCTTCGATGCTTCTGCGGGTGAAGGAACAAGTGATCTTCCCTTTTAATGCGTAAATGGGTTAGTGTCATATTGATTACGCTTCTGTTAGCGGGCGGTGCAGTTCTCTGCGCCGTCCGTTGGCAGGCTTGGTTTGGCATGCCGCCTGAACATCCGTGGACGGGCGATACAATCAGTTATGCCATGCCGGCTTTCACGCATGATTCCACGCCGGAGTCTTTGGATTTGATTGTATTAGGCGATATCCATAATAATCTGACGCGTGAAGACTACGATACTCTCGCCGCTCGTATACCGCAAGCGGACGCTGTAGTCCAAACCGGAGACTGGCTGGATAGAGGACAGTATTATTACTATCAACTCCTCATGCGCGAATGGACGAACAGTGGTTTGTACGGGCTGCCGGTTATCGCATGTCCCGGTAATCATGAATACACAAAAGGGATAGGCAAAACCATCTCGCCCATATGGGTGAATACTTTCTTGAGCCGGGCTGACTCATGTGGACGAATACAACGTCTGTATGGCGTACCCGGAGCATCATACTATATCGACCTCCCTTCCGCCCGGCTGATAGCGATTGATACTAATCCTTTAGTGCGTGTAGTACATCTTACCCGCACACTGACATGGCTGCGCAATGCCATGTACACAGCCGGAGACAGGTATGTCATTGTGATTATGCACCATCCGGTATTGTCGCCTGCAAAGGGCCGTGCCAACACGCTTATTTATACCTCTTTCCGTCATGCTCTCGGTCAAGCCGACCTTGTACTTGCCGGGCATGACCATAGTTATATGAGGCGTGCTCCGTTTGTGGTGCTGAATACAGCCGGTAAACGCAAAACGCAACGTATGCGATTCCATCCTGAAATGACGGATACTGTTCCTGCATACGGGGTAATCAGTCTCTCGCAGCCTGCATTCGCCGAACAAGTACCTCCGCTGGCATTCCGTGTGTTCCGCTTGAAAGACGGAGTACTCATTGATTCTCTCTATGTTAAACACGACTGACGCGATAGTACTGTCGCTACAGCCGCATTCCGACAAAGCGCATGTCTTACACGCGTACACCCGCGCGGGCGGACGCGTTAATTATATGGTGTATGGTCTCGGACGCAAAAACACTGCCGGCAAATACAGCCCGTTATCCATTGTACAACTGACCGCAGACGAACGCTCAATCCGCACGGCACAGTTATCGTTCGTACCGATGACCACCGTCACAGACCCTTACAAACGTACTATCGCACTGTTTATCAGCGAAGTATTATACCATGTACTTCGTCACCCGATGCCGGACGAGCCGATGTTTGACTTCATAGCGCAAGCCATACAAGCCTTGGACGAGGCAGAAGAACCGCAAAATTTTCACATTGATTTTCTGATAGGTCTCGCCGCCAAACTGGGTTTTGCCATACCGGAAGATGATGCCCTTATGGCCGTTGTCCCTCATACGCGCACAGAGCGTCAAAAGAAACTACGGGACCTTTGCGCCTATTTCGAGGAACACGTCGAGACATGGCAGGACCCCAAATCGCTGAACATCCTGACAGAGGTTTTTGACTGACCGGTAAAAGTGCGATTATCTCTCGATAACGGCTCGATAACGGCTCGATAACGGCTCGATATGCCCTCGATAAAGGTTCGAATACGAATTAACGCACAAAGGCACAAAAAAGTATAGTTTTTGAAAAAAAATGAAGAAAAATTTGGTCATATCAAAAAAAAGCAGTACCTTTGCAGCCCATTTTGCATAAAAACCGCTCTGTGACAGAGCATAAAAACAACAATAACAATGAAACGTACATTCCAACCATCCCAACGCAAGCGTCGTAATAAACACGGCTTCTTGGAGAGAATGGCCACCGCAAACGGTCGCCGTGTATTGGCTGCACGCCGCGCTAAAGGTCGTAAGAAACTGACCGTTGCCGACGAAGGACGCCACAAATTTTAATGGAGTCAACTAGACAACACAAGATCGCCCGTCTTATTCAAAAAGACATGAGCGACATTCTGTTGCGTTACGCGCGCACGCTACATGGAACCCTTATTTCCGTAAGCGAGGTGCGCGTATCGCCGGATTTAGCTATTGCTCATATTTACCTCTCTATTTTTCCTCAAGACAAGGTAAAAGAGACAATGGAGCAAATAGAGGAAAATACACACCGTTTGCGCGGTGAACTCGGCGCATTGGAACGTCACCAGTTGCGTATTATTCCAGAGATTATCTTTCATTTGGACGAGACAATCGACCGAATGGAACGTATTGACGAACTGCTGAAGCGATAACCCCCTTCGCTCCCAAAAACAAAGACCGCTTTGCTGAAAATAGAAAGACATATTGCGTGGCGGTATATTTTTTCCAAAAAAAGTCATAACGCTATTAATATTGTGTCGTGCGTCAGTGCGGCGGCTGTTTCCGTCGTAACTGCTGCAATGATTTGCGTATTGAGCGTGATGAACGGTTTCGGAGCTTTGGTCGAGCAGATGTTTTCGGAGTTTGACCCTGTGCTGCTGGTTGTGCCGGAAGAGGGACAAACATTGCGTACAGACACATTGCCGGTTCTTTCTTTGTACGCGCGCGAGGATATAGATGCTGTTTCCCTGCAGCTTGAGCAAACGGCTCTTATCCGTTATAAGGACCATCAACTCCCTGCGCGCGTAATGGGTGTGGATGACAATTTTACGCGCACTGCGCATATTGACTCCATCATTAGTGACGGTTTTTACTCCGTATGGGACGGGGCGTGGGACAGAGCCGTATTGGGTCGCGGATTAGCTGCGCAAATCGGAATCAATGCTCATTTCACCGGTGCGCTGCACCTCTATGCTCCGGAACGTACAGGGAATATCAACTTGCTCCGGCCGGATCTGTCACTCCGGCATGAATATGCCTTTATTGCCGGCACTTTCGCAGTCAATCAGATTGAATATGACAACGAACTGATGCTCGTCTCTCTCCCTCTCGCACAACGGCTTTTCGACTACGATGAACATACGGGCACAGCGTTGAGGATACAACCGAAGGAAAGGGGTAAAATATCAAATCTGAAACAGCAAATTTCAAATACACTCGGTCCCGGATATAAAGTTCTCGATCGTTACGAACAGCAAGCGGATTTTTTCCGCATCTTACGGATAGAAAAGTTGTTGACATTCTTGCTGCTTGTCTTTATTCTGCTAATCGCAAGTTTTAATATTATAGGCTCGCTGTCCATGCTGATGATAGACAAACGCGAAGATATTCAAATTCTTTCACACCTTGGTGCCGACGACCAAACGATACGCCGCATTTTTCTGTTGGAAGGGTGGTTGATATCATTGTTAGGAACAATTTGCGGAGTTGTTATCGGTGTCGTTCTATGTATTTGCCAGCAAGAATTCGGTTGGCTCAAATTAGGTTCGGGCGATAACTATATCATTTCGGCATATCCTGTTCTTGTCCAATGGGCCGATGTTGTACTCATTGCCGCGATGGTGATGGCCCTCGGATTTGTAGCAGCATGGTATCCGGTAAGAAAACTGAATAGTAAGAAATGAAAAAAGTAGAAAGAATTATCTGTGCCATAGGTATTTTGGGATTTGTTTGCTTGAATGCTTGTAAGCCCTCACAGCCATCCCGATACCGCGGTATGCCGAAAGAATACACCCTGGCATATGAGGAAATATATGGTCATTGTTATGACTCGCTTTCCTCTGCCATAGTAGCATTGGACCTCTATTCGGAAGGGATAACATTGGATAAGAATCACCGTATTCAGGGAACGGGTTATAACTTGTATTTATCCGATATTTTTGTTCCGGATTCATTATTGGTCAACGGCACATATCGTTCGGATACAACAGGATTGCCGTTCACTTTTCTTCCCGGCCGTGATTACGAAGGGCTGCCACACGGTATGTACTTGCTGAATATAGAGGAAGATAAAATCATCAGTATTCAGGTCCTTGATTCGGGGTATATGGTTGTCAAGGATACATTAGGGCAAAAAGACCTGCTTTTTACTCTCTATTATAAGGATATCTATGGTCAGCGCGCCATCTACAATACGCATTTTACAGGCACACTTCTCCCATGGCAAAAGAAATAAAACCGGACACCGAACTGCTCCGCGAATACCATACTTGGCTGCGACTTGAGCGCGGTTACTCTCCCAATACTATTGAGGGTTATGAGATGGACCTTGACAAGTTGCGCGCATATGCAAAAGAGAATGGATTGGACATGGTAAAAATGGAGTATGAGCAGCTGGAAGCATTCATATTTGATGCATTCAAGACCGTTCGTTCCGAAGCCACCCAGGCACGCATACTCGCCGGTATCCATTCATGGTTCCGCTTCCTGTTGTACAAAGATTACATTGAGCAAGACCCGTCCGAACTGATAGAAGGTCCCCGTAAATCAAAACATTTACCCACCGTTCTGACGGTAGAAGAAATAAACCGCATGATGGCGGCAATTGATCTCAGCTCGAATGAAGGGCACCGGAACCGCGCCATGATGGAAATGCTGTATGGCAGCGGCCTGCGCGTAAGTGAGTTGGTGGGACTGCAGCTTAGTCATATATACCTTGATGAGCATTATATGCTTATTCAGGGTAAAGGCTCCAAACAGCGCCTTGTCCCCATCTCTCCGGTCGCCGAAGAATGGTTCGGCTATTGGATACAGGAACGTTCTGCATGGTCGCTCAAACCTGAATCCAAAGACATTGCATTCGTCAATCGGTATGGACGTCCGATGACGCGCGCCATGGTCTTCACGATAGTACGGCAACTCTGTGCCAACGCCGGTATCACAAAAACAGTCTCCCCGCATACTTTACGCCATTCATTCGCCACTCATCTGCTTCAGAACGGCGCTGACTTGCGTGTAATCCAGCAATTGCTCGGTCATGAGGATCTTGCGACTACGGAAATCTATACGCACCTTGAGGTGACAGACCTTCGCAAAGCCATTCTGAAGTATCATCCCGCCAACAAAAATTGAAACCTTCCGGATACATATTAATAATCGCACTGTTTACTTTGTGTTTCGCTCCGACAATATTCGCTGCCGAAACGATTATCGTTGGTGAGATTGTTAATGAGACGACCGGTGAAGCCATACCGAATGTCAACATCCATTTCCGCGGAACAAAAATAGGAACCACTTCGGATGAGAACGGTAATTATGCGTTGCGAGTGGACATGACCGCCAAATCACAGTTGGTTTTTTCAGCTGTTGGTTACTACACCCAGCGATTTGACATCGAGCCGGGTGTCATGGCAGGATTGCAAGTAGCGCTGCGGGAAAGGACTGCCTCATTGGCCGAGGTTGTGGTTGCCCCAAACGAGAATCCCGCCTTGGAGATATTGCGGCAAGTCAGAGCATATAGGCAAGCCAATGACCGCACACTACATGCCGAGAGCAGTATTACTGCCCGCAGGGAGCAGACGCTGTTCGTCTCGCATATCAACAAACGCCATCTACGCCGTGCCCTATGGCGTAGTTTGCAATCCGGATTCATTGTGCAAGAAGATTCCACATATGTCATGCCGCTCTACCGGGAGACGCAGTCTTTTCGGATAGCCGGAACGGATATGATTCCCGCAAACGACCAGCAGTCACAGGCGCTGATTCTCAGCTCCACTGACTATTCGTCTCTTATCGGAGGAGAAGGGAATTTGAATTTCTATGCGCCGTCTGTCAGTCTCATGGGGCATGCGTTCCTTTCGCCGTTGGCACCCGGCGGAAATTTATATTATCGGTATTATCTGGATGAGGAGCCCGTTATTCCGAACGGAATGCCCGAAAGCGTTGTTTCTGTTCATTTCCGTACAAGGAATCCGTTTTACGCTACGTTCAGCGGGGAGATGCTGATTGACACCACGTCATTTGCTTTGCGTTCCATAAGGGCCTATGTGCCAGCTGAAGTGGCAGTCAATTATGTCAATAATCTTCATGTCTCGCAAACACTTGCCGCTGACAATACGATTATAGAAGAACATGTTTCCGCGTTGCTTGATTTTGCTGTCAAATCCGATAAAGCAGGTACGGTTTTCCCGACATTACTGATAAAAACAGACCTTAGAAATACGGACTATAATACGCAAGACACTGCCCGGACAGATCTTCTTACGGCTAATAGTCAGAGTATACCGATTGAGCTAAGCCGGCAGACCGGTCTTTCGACAGACAGTGCTTTTGCTGCCTTGGACAGCATCCCTCTTATCCGCGTAGCAAAATGGTTCGCTACTATCGCTGTCACAGGATATATTCCCACCGGAACGCCCGTTGATATAGGGCATACAGAAGAGATTTTGCAAGTCAATAAACATGAAGGCGTACATTTCGGTTTGCCTTTCCGTACAAACGAGAAATTCTCCAAAATAGTGTCACTCGAAGCCTCAGTCGGATATGGTATTAAAGACCGAAAACCCAAAGGAATGGGGCGTATATCCATCAATCTGCCTTCACCCCGCAAGCAAATACTCCAACTCGAATACAACGGCCGGTATGTGTGGTCGGAAGTGGATGATTTTGACCGCTTACAACGCGAGAACTCAATGGGCTGGCGCAATATGGATTTTACCGCATATGCTTTTGAGGCACTTCATCGTGACAGCCTTTGCGTGAATACAGCTATGCACCAGCGGCAAATCCAACTGCATTGGTTTGCAGACTGGACACCTCATCTGGAAACCCATACGTATGTTAGGGCGGGATGGCAACCTTCGGTGATTCCGTCTCTTCAAGGAGGGAATAATGGCAGAATCATCGCATATCAGTCTCTTGCATTCATTGCGCGCCTCAGTTGGGGGGAACGTAAATACGATGGCTTCTTTATGCGGCGATATGCCTATTCCGCCCGGTATCCGGTATTATATCTTGGCGCAGAAACAGGGCATTGGAACGATGGATTGTACGCACATTTACGCCTTATGCTGACGCAACATGCCAACCTCGGGATGGGAGGAACGCTCACTTATGCTCTTCAAGCCGGTGCAATCTTTGGGAAAGTACCAAATACCATGCTTTGGCATGCAGACGGCAACCAAGGTTTTGCGTATGACCCATACCGGTTCACATTCTTACATGGCGGACAGATTATGGCTGACAAGTATGTGACGCTGCAAACGGAATGGAATGGAATGGGTATTCTGTTTAACCTCATTCCTGGTATCAGATGGCTGCATCTCCGTGAGCTCGTTGAGGCAAAAATAGCCTATGGGTATTGTAACCCGAAACAATACTCAATCTCCAACCCGCAAGGTAATCTGTACGCAGAAGTAGGTGTAGGAATTGGAAATATTTTGCGAGTCTGTGATCTATACTCTGTATGGTCTCTCGCGCCTTCTATCCAGTGGGGTATTCGTTTCAGGATACATCTCGGATTGTAGTTGTAAAATGTGGAAAAATTGACACAAAGAGAGGAAAAACGGCAAAAGAATGGCATATGCTTGCATATGTCATTTTTTTTTGATACCTTTGCAGCCGATATGTTGTGCGCGTATGCGCACTACACATACTACGCACAATGGTTCATTTAACACAATAAATCTCTTTAAATTATGAAAGCTTTCATGGACAAAGACTTCCTGCTGCAGACAGAGACCGCACAGGAACTGTATCACAATCATGCGGCTAAAATGCCGATTATCGATTATCACTGCCACCTTATTCCGCAGATGGTTGCCGAGAACAAACGTTTCGAATCCATCGCACAGATCTGGCTCATGGGCGACCACTACAAATGGCGCGCTATGCGTTCCAACGGTGTGGATGAGCGTTTCTGCACCGGTAAGGACACCACCGACTGGGAGAAGTTCGAGAAATGGGCGGAGACCGTTCCTTATACTTTCCGCAACCCGCTGTACCACTGGACGCACCTGGAGCTCAAGACCGCTTTCGGTATCGAGGAGCGTCTGAACCCCGAGACCGCACGTGCCATCTATGACAAGTGCAACGACCTGATTGCCAACGACCCGAAGTTCTGCCCGCGCGGACTGATGAAGCACTACCACGTAGAGCTCGTTTGTACGACCGATGATCCGGCTGACTCGCTCGAGTGGCACAAGATGGTCAAGGAAGATCCGACTGCAGAGGTGCGTATGTTGCCAACTTGGCGTCCGGACGCAGGTATGAACATCGAGGCGGCTACTTGGAAAGCATACATCGAAAAGCTTTCAGCCGTCAGCGGTGTAGCTATCAGAACTTTCGCGGACATGGTAGATGCTCTCCAGAAACGCCATGACTTCTTTGAGTCGATGGGTTGCCGTCTCTCTGACCACGGAATTGAGGAGTTCTACGATGAGCCGTATACCGACGCAGAGATCAACGCGATCTTCCAGAAAGCCCTTGCAGGCAAAGAGCTAAGCGTGTATGAGATCCGCCAGTACAAGCACGCTTATCTGCACGCGCAGGCTGAGATGGACTACGCTTCCGGTTGGACCCAGCAGTACCACTACGGCGCGATCCGTAACAATAACTCCAAGATGTTCGCGCAACTCGGCGCAGACACCGGTTTTGACTCCATCGGTGAGTTCACAACCGCAAAGGCAATGAGTCATTTCCTCGATGAGATGAATAGCGAAGGACACCTGGCTAAGACGATTCTCTACAACCTCAACCCGTGTGCAAACGAGGTAATCGCTACGATGTTGGGTAACTTCCAGGACGGTTCGGTACCGGGCAAGATTCAGTTTGGCTCGGGCTGGTGGTTCCTCGATCAGAAGGACGGTATGGAGAAGCAGATGATGGCTTTGAGTAACCTCGGTCTCTTGAGCCGCATGGTCGGCATGTTGACCGACAGCCGTTCGTTCCTGAGCTACCCGCGTCACGAGTATTTCCGTCGTACGCTCTGCAACGTCCTCGGCAACGACATCGAGAACGGCATGATCCCGTACACCGGTTATGAGAAAGCCCGCGTACAACAGATGGTCGAAGACATCTGCTACAACAACGCGAAGAATTACTTCAAGTTCTAATGTATTTCACTCCCGCTTGCCTCTATTTCCGGAGGCAGGCGGGTGGTGATTAACGTGTAGATTTTGCACGTTATTAAACTGGTCGGCGCAAAATTTGCGTCCACCACAAAGAATGAATTCTTGTTATGTGCAAATTTTGCACTACCCAAGAAAGAATGAAATAGAATGAACGAGCAACCCATTGAAAATAGAGGCGAGATAATCATCTATCGTGCGGAAGACAACACGGTCCAACTTGATGTGCGCATGGAGAACGAAACCGTGTGGCTGACGCAGAATCAGATGGCAGTGTTGTTTCAGTCATCGCGTACGAATGTAGTAGAACATATAAAGCACATTTACGAAGATGGTGAATTAATGGAGGGGGCAACTTGTCGGAAATTCCGACAGGTTCAGCAAGAAGGGAACAGGATAGTGTCTCGTGAAGTGCCATTCTATAACCTTGACATGATTATATCTGTCGGCTACCGTGTTAACTCCAAGCGTGCTGTGGCATTCCGCCAGTGGTCAACTAAGATTCTCAAAGACTACCTCGTCAAAGGCTACGCCATCAATGAGAAATTGCGTCGTGAGCAGTTGTCGGACTTGCGGCAGTTGGTTCAGATAGTAGGGCGGACGGTACAAGGCAAGGCGGTGGAGAGCGCAGATGAGACGCAGGCTATTTTCGATGTCGTTTTGGATTATACGTACGCGCTGGACACGCTTGATAACTATGATTACGAGCGGCTGACCGTCAAAGAGACAACACCTGAAGAACGCTTCCATGCGACGTATGAGAATGCCATGCAGACGATTGCTGCGCTGCGTGAGAAGTTCGGCGGTAGCACTTTGTTTGGTAACGAAAAAGACGACTCGTTCAAAAGCAGTATAGGTCAGATTTATCAGACCTTTGGAGGAACGGATTTATATCCGAGTGTGGAGGAGAAAGCAGCCATGTTGCTGTATTTAGTGACTAAGAACCACTCCTTTTCGGACGGAAACAAACGCATCGCGGCTACGTTGTTTCTATGGTTTTTAAACAACAACGGCATTCTATACCGCGAGGATGGCACCAAGCGTATAGCCGATAATACCCTTGTCGCGCTAACTCTTATGATTGCCGAAAGCCGCACGGAGGAGAAAGACACCATGGTCAAAGTGGTAGTGAATTTGATTAACCAGAAGAACTGAGGATTAATTATGAGAACAGTATTAGAAAAAATCTATTATCCTAATTATCAAAATGGAAGTAGAGAGTTGAAATTCCCGCATTCTCCAAAATCCTATTTGGAGAGTTCTTGTTCTGAGTGGGAAAGCACAACGATAGAGGAGAAACTACTTGATTTAGGATATTTGGTAACGCACGGATTCGATTTGCAGAATTATGTGGCGGAATATATTGCTGAGCGTCCTCAAAACGAACTATATGTACTTAGTGCCCTTATTCAGCTCATCAGTTATCTGCGTGCCGGAGAGAATGGAGATTACGGCATTTTGCTCTTACAAAGAGACGATGAAATCTCTATTTCTGAGGCTGTTGATTTACTTTGTAAAGAGGTGAATTTGCGGTATAAGCAACATTATGTGAATTCAAATAGTTCTTTAATACCGTCAATTGAGCAGCAATTAAATAACTTGCCGGAATGGGATTATTCTTTGTTAGCAGAACTGAAAATGACAAAAGAAGTGTACTACAACGTGTTTAAAATGCCAACTGACGAATATCAGCGCAGAATAAATACAATATGAGCAACTCTATATCCGAAATACAAAAATTTGTCCAAGATACCTTGAACTCGTTGTTGGGTAGTTTAAATGATGGATTTGCTGTCAATGAGTTGGCTTATTTAAGTTCTCAAGGCAAGAACGAGTTGCAAGTTCGCGATAAAATTGCATGGCGTTTGCATAATGAAGTTGCAAAGAAATATGGTGACCAATATGCTGTTTGCCGTGAATGGAGTCCAAAAGAGTTCGGCAGGAAGAAAGTTGACTTGGCGGTCTTGGAACTCAATACAAAATGTACAGATATAAACTCTGTTATTGCCATGATAGAATTTAAGGCACAATCTATCGTTAAGAAAGAGAACTGGTATCTCGCAGAGTTTAAACGTGATATTGATAAAATGCAAAAAATGGCGGAAGATTGTACCATCTGTCAAGACGCGGATTTGTATTTTGTGTTTTTAGAAACAGGACAAGAGGGAAAAGTAGATGCATACAAACCGATTATTGCTTATTCTCAATACCTCACAAGTAATGTAAAGTACTATTCTGATGCAGATTATAAGTCTTATATATATACTCTTCGTTCTTATTGGGAAGAATTTAATAATGTATTGGCAGGCTGTGTTAAAAATCAAGAACCAAAAGTAATCTACATTGGAAATGTGTATGGATATAATCAATATATTTCGCCATTAATAATAGGACCATTGAAAGCAAAAGATATTAAATTTAATGTAACTAAATGAAAGTGAAGTGTGGCGTACCCGAATTAAATTCGGGGCTAATGGACGAAGGAGACAAAGGCTCAAGAAAGTCGCATAAAGAAGAGAGATAAATAATGAAAGCGAAGTGGGTGAATATAGTGGATAGTTTGCAGGGGAAGGTGGATCAGAGGCACTATGCACGGCGGATTCCCGGAAATGGGGAATGGGCTGCTGTGTGTGCGAAGCCGGAGTTGAGCAAGAAGACAAAGAAAGCAAAAGCAGAACACCCGACGGCAAAAGCTTTTGCAGAGCTGATGGCGGAGACAAAGGCTATCATGCATGATCCGAAGCGGAAAGCGGAATGGCAGGCTCGATATGAGGAGGCTGTGCGGAAGGCGAGGAAGTATAACAAGTCGATTCAAGGACGGCTGTACGATTATATCAAGCATGAGTTGGGATCCTCACCCCGTAGGGGTTCTACGGACGGCCACTGGCAGTCCGATCGAGCAGAGCTCTTCACTCCTCAAGAGAGGGAGGATGGAAACTCGGATAACTGATAAGCAGGGTATCGTGCCGTAGATGTTACGGTGTCGTCATAGTGAGCACCCGATGAGCATCCGATGAGCACCCGATGAGCATCCGATGGAGACTAATGGGAGATGGCTGGAAGACGGGAAAAGTTAGAAACCGGCATGACATGCCGGACAATGGACGAAATAAAAGGAACAAAGATAATAACAAGGTAACCGGACAATAGACGAAATAAAATATATCGGCATAGCATGCTGGACAGCGGACGAAATAAAAGAAACGAAGACAAATAACAAGGTAACTAAATGGAAAGAGGAACATGGAAATGGCAAGAGACGGGAACGGCATGGAAGGGTGTCGGCATTTACCATGTTACGCTGGTTGTGCCAAGCAGAGAGAGTTTATTGGGAAGGCTTGTTATTCCGGAGAATGATCCGAAACAGGCAGTGGTGGAAAGGACTGAGATGGGGGATAGACTTGTTGATGAGTTAGTGAATCTTCATAATTACTATCCGGAAACGCGAATCCTTCAATATTGTCTTATGCCAGACCACATGCATGCCATAATTTACGTAACACGCCCGATGGATAAGACATTCAATACGGTCGTTCGAGGATTCTGGCAAGGAGCAAAAAAACTCGGAAGAACAATCCCTTCGTCAATTAGTCCCGAATTAAATTCAGGGTTAACAAACGAAGGGGACATTGCATGCCATGCTATTTATCCCGAATTAAATTCGGGGCTAATGGACGAAGGAGAGCAAGGAGGCAAGGCGGGAGATAAGAACGGAGGTTTCCCATTTCCGATCTTCACAGAGCGGCCTTTTGTGCGTCCGATGTCACACAAGGGACAACTACAAACGATGATCCGCTATGTACAGATGAACCCGCAGAGGTTAGCAACGAAAAGGTTGATGCCGGGGTATTTCAGAGTGCAGCTGGATATAGAGATTGCGGGACAGAAATATAGCGGAATTGGGAATATAGGCATTTTGCAGGCAGAGAAGTTCTCGCCGGTACATGTACGGAGGATTTGGGTGGAAGATGCTGAGCAGCATGGAGATGCGACACGGCTACGCGAGTATATGAACGGATGTGTGCTGGCGGCTCGCAAAGGGGTAGTGATGGTGTCGCCGTTCATCAGCCCGAAAGAGAAGGAGGTATTGGAGGTGTTGCTGCGTGAGAAACACACCATTATTTATATCGCGGAGAATGGATTTAGCGAGTATTACAAACCGACAGAAGGACTGTTTGAGGCGGTTGCTGAGGGGCGGATGTTGATACTATCGCCGTGGCAGCATGATCCGGATAAGCCCCATGTGACCAGAGCTGAGTGTGTGGCGATGAATAAAATGGCAGAGGAAATATGCGAGGCTTTGAACAAACCCGAATAAAATGCGGGGCTAATAGACGAAGGCCAAATCCTAAAAAACAGAACAATAGATAATATAAACAAAGAAAAACAACAGATAAAACAAAAGCAAAACAATAACTAACAACAATATTAACCAATTTAATTCATTTAACCTATGGCTAAAATTATTACATTGGGCGAGATTATGCTCCGCCTGAGTCCGGAGGGACAAGACCGTTTTGTACAATCGGATCATTTTAGAATCATTCCCGGTGGTGGTGAGGCTAACGTGGCTATTTCGTGCGCCAACTATGGTCACGAGGCTTATCTGGTAACCAAACTGCCGAAGCACGAGATCGGTCAGATTGCCGTTAACTCGCTGCGTCGTTATGGCGTGAAGGACGATTACATCGTTCGTGGCGGTGAGCGCGTGGGTCTGTACTACTGCGAGACAGGTGCTTCGATGCGTCCGTCGAAAGTGATCTACGACCGTGCTCACAGCGCTATCGCTGAGGCTGATCCGAAGGATTTTGACTTCGACAAGATCATGGAAGGTGCAGCTTGGTTCCACTGGAGCGGTATCACTCCGGCTATCTCGGACAAGGCTGCTGAGATCACGAAACTCGCTTGCGAGGCTGCAAAACGTCACGGTGTAACCGTTTCGGTGGACCTGAACTTCCGTAAGAAACTGTGGACCAGCGAGAAAGCTATCTCGATCATGCGTCCGTTGATGAAGTACGTGGATGTTTGTATCGGTAACGAAGAGGATGCAGAGCTGTGTCTCGGCTTCAAGCCCGATGCAGACGTAGAAGGCGGTGAGACCAACGCTGAGGGCTACAAAGGCATCTTCGAGCAGATGATGAAAGAGTTCGGCTTCAAGTACGTTGTTTCGACGCTTCGCGAGAGCTACAGCGCGACGTTCAACGGCTGGAAGGCGATGATCTACAACGGTAAGGAGTTCTACCAGAGCAAGCGTTACGAGATCAACCCGATCATCGACCGCGTAGGCGGTGGAGACTCGTTCTCCGGCGGTCTGATCCACGGAATGCTCAAATACCCGGACAACCAAGGTCAGGCTCTTGAGTTCGCAGTAGCTGCTTCGGCTCTGAAGCACACCATCAACGGCGACTACAACCTCGTCAGCGAGGATGAGGTACTGAGCCTCGCAGGTGGTAACGCTAACGGACGAGTACAGAGATAATAACCCAACAAACCCCACCCCGACCCTCCCTACAAGGGAGGGAGTGGGGATGCGGATGAATTAGGATAACAATTATAAACATATAACCCTGCACCCTCGCAGGATCATCCCCCTTGAGGGGGGAACGAGGGGGGTTTAATGGCAAAGTTTGATAAATTTCAGGTGATGGCGAAGATTGCCGCTGCACCGATGGTTCCTGTGTTCTATCACAAGGATGTGGAAGTATGTAAGAATGTTATTAAGGCTTGCTACGAGGGCGGCGTGCGTGCGTTCGAGTTCACGAACCGTGGCGATTTCGCACACGAGGTATTCGGTGAACTGAGCAAGTGGGTGGCTGTTGAGTGCCCGGAGTTGGCACTCGGTATCGGTAGCGTTGTGGACGCTCCGACAGCAGCATTGTACCTGCAGCTGGGCGCTAACTTCGTGGTTGGTCCGTTGTTCAACAAGGATATTGCAGTGGTCTGCAACCGTCGTTGCGTGACTTACTGTCCGGGCTGCCTCACACCGAGCGAGATCGGTGCAGCGCAGGAGGTTGGTTGCGACTTCACAAAGGTGTTCCCGGGCGACGTAGTTGGTCCGAACCTCGTGAAGGGTCTGATGGCTCCGATGCCGTGGTCGAAGATCATGGTTACCGGCGGTGTGGCTCCCGAGAAAGAGAATCTCGAGAAATGGTTCGCAGCAGGCGTTTACTGCGTAGGTATGGGAAGCAAACTCTTCCCGAGCGACAAGGTAAAAGCCGGAGACTGGGCTTACGTCACGGCAAAATGTCAAGAATGTTTTGACATTATTGCAGCGTGCCGTAAGTAATTAAGAATTAAAAATTAAGAATTAAAAATTATTATGAATGACGTAAAAAAAGCTGTCATGACCAACTGGCGTTGGGTCATGTGTGCGATGCTTTTCTTCGCCACTACGGTTAACTACATGGACCGTCAGGTTCTGTCGTTGACCTTCAAAGAGTTTATTCAGCCTGAGTTCCACTGGACCGACTCCGACTACGGAACGATCACCGGTGTGTTCTCCATCGCGTACGCTATCTTCTGCCTCTTCGCCGGTAAGTTTATCGACTGGATGGGCACGAAGAAAGGTTACCTCTGGGCGATCATCGTTTGGTCGTTAGGCGCTGTGATGCACGCAGGCTGCGGTTGGGTAACCGAGCAGGTTGTTGGCTTGGAGAGCAAGGCAGCGCTGTTGGAAGCAACCGGTGCGATAGTGAGTTCAATATCCATGGTGAGTGTGTATCTGTTCCTGTTCTGCCGTTTAGTTTTGGGTCTTGGTGAAGCAGGTAACTTCCCTGCCGCTATCAAGGTGACCGCAGAGTATTTCCCGAAGAAAGACCGCGCTTTCGCTACCGCCCTGTTCAACGCAGGTGCGTCAGTAGGTGCGCTGGCAGCTCCGGCTACTATCCCTCTGCTGGCGAAGAGCCTCGGTTGGGAGATGGCGTTTATCATCATCGGTGCGCTGGGATTCATCTGGGCCGGTATCTGGATCTTTGTCTATGACAAACCGGAAGAGTCCGCTCATGTGAATGAAGCAGAGTTGGAGTACATCCATCAGGACGAGAAAGAGCAATCAGCCATCAGCCATCAGCCGTCAGAAGAGAAGCAGATGAGTTTCGCTGAGGCTTTCAAGCACAAACAGACCTGGTCGTTTGCGTTTGGTAAGTTCATGACCGACGGTGTTTGGTGGTTCTTCCTCTTCTGGGCTCCGGCTTATTTCCAAGATCAGTTTGGTATCAAGGCTTCCGACCCGCAAGGTATTGCTTTGATCTTCACGCTATACGCGATTGTAACGGTTATCTCGCTGTTCGGAGGCTATCTGCCGAAGATCTTCGTGGAGAAGAAAGGCATGGAGCCGTACGCAGGTCGTATGAGAGCGATGTTGATCTTTGCGTTCTTCCCAATCTTCGCGCTGTTCGCACAGCCGCTTGGCGGTATCTACGGTCCTTGGGCAGTAGCTATCATCATCGGTATCGTGGGTGCTGCTCACCAGAGCTGGAGTGCGAATATCTTCTCTACCACGGGTGACATGTTCCCGAAATCAGCGGTCGCTACCATCACCGGTATCGGTGCCATGGCAGGCGGTGTGGGCTCGTTCCTCATCAACAAGGGTTCGGGTATGCTCTTCGACTATGCTGCTCAGATGGGTGAGGCATTCAAGTTCGCAGGCTTCACCGGCAAACCGGCAGGATACATGATCATCTTCTGTGTCTGTGCTGTGGCTTACCTCATCGGTTGGAGCGTAATGAAGGCACTTGTACCGAAATACAAACCGGTAGTGGTTAAGTAATAAACCCAGTACTGAATAGCAAAAAGAAGCGACTCATCCGAGCCGCTTCTTTTTTATCCTTTGTACATGGTACATTGTCCCTTTGTACATTACTCCACTACCTCTGCGTCCTGGATGTTGCTCTGACCGTCATTGCCACCTGCTGCCGGCATGATCAGCATCAGAATGAGGTAAAGCAACAAGCCCGGAAAACCGGTGGTGAAGATAGACAAAGCTGCATAAGCCACACGGATCAAGGTGGGATCTACCTCAAAAAACTCGGCGATTCCGCCGCATACTCCTGCCAACATCTTGTTGGTAGAGCGGGTTAATTTTTTCTGTGCCATTCGCTGCGAGCTATGGTTCAGAACGATTCGCGACTTTGTCGCTCATATGATCTTTTGCCATGCTCTCGCTCTTCGGTCCGCACGCACTTTGTTAGCGTACGTCCCGAGGGGAGAGCCCTCCAAGCTCGATGGGAGGTTTTAATTGGGTTAAAATTGTATTATATTTAATACAAAAACTGTACCAAAGCCAGGGCCGTCATGGCTTCTACAACAGGAACGGCGCGGACGGCAACGCAGGCGTCATGGCGGCCAACCTTTGTATATTGTACATCGTCCTTTTGAACCTTAGCTAGGGCGTTAGGAGTTGTCGGCGTAGGTTTGAAGACACAACGGAAGACAACTTCTGTGCCGTCTGCTATCCCTCCGACAATTCCGCCCGAGATATGATTAATCTCGGAGCCGGGTCGCGTTACTCCCTCAAAGCCAGTGCCGTACTCGAAACCTTTGCAGGCGTTGATACTCATAATGGCGAAGGCCAGTTCTGCTTGCAGTTTGTTGAATATCGGTTCGCCTGTTCCTACCGGTAAGCCGTTGATGCGGCACTCGACGATGCCTCCGATGGAGTCTCCCTCGCGTTGGTAAGCAGCGATGGTCTCTGCAAATTTCGCAGGGTCGGTTTCTGCACCCACTTGGATCAAGGATGCCCTGATGCTAATCCCTTTTGCGGCAAGCTCTTGCTTGGCAATACATCCGGCTACCACGCGTGCCGCAGTCTCGCGCGCCGAAGCCCTGCCGCCGCCGCGCCAGTCGCGGATGCCGTACTTCTGCTCATAGACCTTGTCGGCGTGCCCTGTGCGGTACGAATGTTTCAACCACTCATAATCCTCAGGACGGGCGTCTTTATTCCTTATTAAAAATGCTATCGGTGTGCCGAGAGTGACGCCATCTAAGGTGCCTGACAGCCACTCGACCTCATCCTCTTCCCGAATAGCCCTCGGCGAGACCCCGATACCTTGTTGAGAGCCCTGTCGCTTTTCTGCAGGCTCTCGTCCTGCACGGCGGTCCAGTTCTGTGCGTATCATCGCTAAGTCTATATGCAAACCGGCAGGTACGCCATCCAACACGCCGCCAACTGCTGCACCATGCGACTCGCCAAAGCTGGTAAAGCTCCATTTTTCTCCAAACGTATTTGCCATAGGCACAATATTTGCATAAATCGTTTGCAAAAGTACTAAAAAGTTTGCATATATGCAAAATATTTTGTAATTTTGCGGCGATTTTTTAAATCAAGAAGATGAAAAAGTTATTTTTGATAGTTAGTGCAGCGGTATGGTGCAGGGGCGCAATGGCACAGCAGTTGCCGGATTCGCATTTTGAGAACTGGTCTAAGATATACAATGGTGACGCACAATTGGCAGATTGGAATGGCTCGAACGTAACGCAGGTGGGGCTGAAATTCACATTCATGTATCAAAAGCCAGGTCGTACAGGTTATAGCGCCTACGTGGCGGACCGCGAGATTGGCGCTATCGGGATTACTGCTACGGGACCCGGCTATATGAGTCTCGGGCAGCCTTGGCAGTATATGAAAGGTTTGACAATCAAAAGTGCTACGGCTGGAACAGAAGGAGGTATCCCTTGGACGCACCGACCGGATACGATGGTCGTATGGGTCAAACGGGTTGGACCGGCAACGGATAAAGAGGATTTCCATTTGCTGTATTATTCCTGGACGGGTACGGCTAAAAGCACCCGGTACAAGAATAAAGTAGGCAAACCGACCACAACCGAACGCGTTAACGAAGAGAGCGATATACGTCTGGCTACAGACGGCAATGAGTTCGGCTCTGACCAACCGGGTAAACAGGTAGCCGAAGGATGGTACCGCGCGCGAGCCAAATATAACAACTGGACGCAGATTAAAGTGCCTATTCTCTATCAGAGTGACAATAAACCTACTATGTGCAATGTCATTTTCTCAGCAGGCAATTATCCTGCTTTCCGCGCTAACGACGGCTTGTACGACGGAAACGGGCTGTACGTTGACGACCTTGAACTGATTTACTCTTCGCGTATTGATAGATTGGTTGCCAATGGGAAGGTGTGGAAGGAGTTCAAACCGGATTCTGAGAAAGAACAGGTGTGCAAACTGGCTGAAGGTCAGACGGATGTGACCATTTCTGCCCTGCGCGGTATTGGTACGCTGACGAATATAAAAGGCGAGAAAGCACGCTTTAACGGACGTAAGTTGGATAGTCAGGAAATGACGGTTACTGCCGGACAAGTAAACGGCAAACCGTGGATTATAACCGTTAAGGCGGAGGACGGGTCTTCTACTCATACCTATAAAATCAAGTTTGTCAATTGATTTTCGTTGAGTTAAATACGGTTGAATGGGTACTCCTGAGTCTGCTCGGATTACTCTTTTGCGTCCAGGTATACTGGTATGCGCGCTATCTTGCTGCGCCTGCGCGGAGACTGAGGAAGAATAATAAAAATGACCAGACGGCAAATGCCCAAATGGTAAATGATTTGCCTCCTGTCTCTGTGATTCTCAGTGCGCACAATGAGGCGTTTAACTTGTCGCACTATCTGAAAGCGCTTCTCACGCAGGATTATCCGGAGTACGAAGTGATTGTTGTTGACGACGGGTCGGAAGACGCCACGCGCGATGTGGTCGAGAGTTTTATGGCGCAGGATGAACGCTTACGCATGACGTTTGTACCTTACGGCGCGCGTGTCGGCTCCACGAAGAAACTCGCCCTCACGCTGGCGGCAAAGGCTGCGCAATACGACTATCTGTTGCTTACCGACGCTGACTGCTGCCCCGAGTCCTCACATTGGATAAGAGAGATGATGAAGGGCTTCGGTGAAGACTCGAAAGATATCGTGTTGGGATTCGGAGCGTATTTCGCTGAACCGGGGCATGTGAACAGGCTGATACAATTTGACACGCTCTTTAATGGGTCGCATTACCTCGGAGCGGCTTTGTGCGGACATCCCTATATGGGCGTGGGGCGCAATCTGGCATACCGCAAATCGCTCTTCTTTGAGTCGGGTGGGTTTACGCATCTGATGACTAACAAAGCCGGAGACGACGACTTGTTCGTCAATCATGTGGCTACGCGTGAGAATACCACGGTTGTGCTGAGCCCTGATAGCTTTACTTGGTCTTTGCCGAAAAAGAGCCTGCATAGCTGGCTTCAACAAAAACGCCGCCATCTGTCCGTCTCCCCATCATACAGGGAGCAGACAAAACTGCGGTTGGCGTTCGAACCTGTGACAAGGGGCTTGTTCTACGCAGCCGTAGTGGCTTCCATCGTTTATGCCCTTTGTTATCCTATTGGCATAGAGAGACAGGCAGTAATGGTAGGCTGCGCGTTAGTGCTGTTCCTCGCACGCTGGATTTGCCAGACTGCTATCATCAACTCTTCCGCGCGCCGGATGGGAGTGACACGCTTTAACATGTTCAGCGTCTTATGGTTCGACATCGTTCTTCCGATCGTCTCGGCATGGATGCTCATCGTGCCAAAACGGGAAATGAAATGGTAAAGAAAGATTGAAGTTTAACGTTTAAAGTTTAGAGAATTATGGAAAACGAACAAAAACAACTCAAAATCAATATCTCTCCTGATAAACAGCAGGGTGTGTTTGCTAACTTGGCGCTCATCGCGCATACACCTACGGAGTTCGTGTTGGACTTCGCGCAGTTGATGCCGGGAGTCCCGCAGGCAAACGTCGTGGCGCGGGTTGTAGTAACGCCGGATCAGGCAAAAAAGATACTCGGGGCACTGGGAAATAATATCGGACAGTACGAACAGAAGTTCGGCACTATCAACCCTGTCGGCGGACCTGTACCGGGTTCGACTATCTCTGTGCCTTTTACCGGTGGAGAAGCCTAACGTACATCAATCGTGCATCGTAAATTGTTAAATCGTAAATAAAATTTAATACACTATGAAAACATTTCCAGCTTCGCAGTTAATCATCAATGCGGATGGTTCTGCATTTCATCTGCACCTCAAACCTGAGTTCTTGGCAGACAAAGTGATCTTGGTCGGAGACCAGGACCGAGTAAATATGGTGGCATCCTTCTTTGACGAAGGATCCATCGAGTGTGACGTTCAGAGTCGTGAGTTCCATACCATTACCGGTAAGTTTCACGGCAAACGTATCTCCTGTATCTCAACGGGTATCGGTACCGACAACTGTGACATCGTCATGAATGAGATTGACGCGCTCGCCAACATTGACTTCGCCACTCGTACAGAGAAATCCGAAAAAAGAGTGCTCGATATCGTCCGTATCGGTACTTGCGGCGGTATGCAGGAGGATATTCCTCTGGGTACCTTCCTCGTCAGCCAGAAGTCTATCGGTTTTGACGGCGTGTTGGCGTTCTATGAGGACCGCGACAAGATAGCCGACCTCGGTTTCGAGAAGGCATTCGTAGATTTCGTGGGCTATCCCAAGAAGGCGGCTGTGCCGTATGTAGTGGCTGCTAATCCGGCGCTGGTTGACCGTATTGCCAAAGACGACATGATGCGCGGCTGCACCATTGCCGCCAACGGTTTCTATGGACCGCAAGGCCGCGTGCTGCGCGTAGGTCTGGCTGTGCCCGATATCAACGAGAGGATTACAGATTTCCGCTATGAGGGTCAGCGCATCACCAACTATGAGATGGAGGGTTCATGTATCGCCGGTCTGGCGCTTCATATGGGACACCGGGCAATGACGGTATGCTGTGTTATCGCACAGCGCAAAATCGAGGCGGCGAACACTGACTACAAACCGCGTATCAAAGAGTTGGTAAAAACCGTTCTTGAGAGAATTTGAGAAACAACACTCTCACGCATAACAGGCGTGGGGATGTAATAATAAATCTGGCGACTCATTGAGCCGCCCGATTTATTATAGTTGTGTGAACTCTTGCATGAGACTGATAGCAAAACTATTGCCGGAATCCACGTGCTCCCATTTAAGTGTCGTACTGTCAAGGGCAACCTTTTCACATCCTTGTCGCTGGAAGAATTGGTACAACTCTCGCCCATTCTCAAAGGGGACTACCTCATCGTTCTTGGAATGATAGATTTTCAAGTTGGTGTCTTTGTCCGGCGTCCAGCCCTTCGTGAAGTCCAGACTGTCTGCTATATGCAATATCTTCTTTGCTTCTTGGGTGGTACTGTCGCAATAGGCGTGTTGCACGAAGTATTTGATACTGTCGGCCTCAATAAGTGCACTGGATTCTGTCGTGTCGAAGCGCGCATGACGGTATAGTGGTTGTACAGCACCATTTTGCTATATGTTTGCTTGAGCATTGGTCGGCTGTCAGGTTCAGCAGAGCCGATTGCCACTGAGGCTTGCCCATGTAGTCTTTGGTAAGGAACAGGTACCGGATAGCAAAGCCTTGCGAACCTTTATCTTCAATGTCCTGAACCTGTGCGCTCATTTCCGGTTTGACAAAGGTGATGCTGTCCGGGGCTGACAATATCGGCAGACCGCCTTTCCATACGTAAATCTCCGCATTCTCTTTTTTTGTGGCTGCCAAGGTACGGCAAAAATCGGAAATATACAAATAAATCTCTCCTTTTTTTGCTTTTTATGAACTTTTCGAACCCAAAAATTTGCAAATCTTAATTTTTTTGTGTATCTTTGCACTCAAATACGAGGCCTTATCGATGGTGCTTTATGCTCCCATCGTACCAATCCTAGACTTTGTCTAATATAATATTATCATAATCGGCATAAAATCAACAACTTATAAGCCATGTCGCAACACTTGAAAACACGCGTAATTAACCGTTTGAAGTCCACTTTTGCCTCTTTTGAACAACTTCCTGCGGTGTCTGCTCCTCATTCACGAGGCGTACGCTATTTCCGTGTTTGCGAAACGCTCAACGCCCTCTCTGGAGCGATGGATAGCGTAGCAGAAGGCCGCAAGTACAAAAAACGCATCGTCGTGCGCCCGTCCCGTTTCCGCAAAGGGCTCTTTGAACTCTATACCTACCATTTCCCGAAACACTGGTCCGCGGCCTGCGTGGCAAACCGGGAACTGATCAAAGAGGCGCAGCGGCTGGCGCACGCTGTCGAACGTGACCACTCGTTGGCGGCGTTGGAGTGGCGTGTCAAGTTCTTGCATCAGTTATATACACTGCCGGTCTGGTACAAAGGAAAGGGCAGTGTGCCGGTGGAAAAACGAAGGTATCCGCATTTCTACTCGTACGTGTTCGCAACTATCTACTGCGCCCTTAGAGCCGAGGCTAAAGGAGAGGACGTGAAAAAAGAACTGACACAGGAACAAACACAAACACAAACTCAGGAAAACGTTACGTTCGAACCTGTACTCCTTAATAATCCCGCACGTACGCGCGTGATAAGCCGCCGGCTCGTCATAAAATGCCAAAAACAAGAAAAAAGACTAAAAAATGAATTTTTTTTCAAAAATATTTGGTCATGTCAAAAAAAAGCAGTACTTTTGCACGCTTTTTCGTCGGAACGAGGTTTAAGTATGCTGAATTCCCTCGGGACGTAAACCAAACTGCAAGTTGTTTGCGGACCGAAGAGCGGAGGCACAACTTGCCTGTCCATTTAGCGGAGCGGTATGGACTATCGCAATCTTGTTGCCGAACGCAAGTGCGCCTCTATAGCTCAGTTGGTAGAGCACTAGATTTGTAATCCAGCGGTCGTTGGTTCGAGTCCGACTAGAGGCTCCAAAGCGAATAAGAAATTCGCGAGTGATCATTGAAAGAAAGGGTGTGTTCCAGAGTGGCCAAATGGGGCAGACTGTAAATCTGCTGTCTTCGACTTCGGTGGTTCGAATCCATCCGCACCCACTGCGACATCGTCGCGCTTAAACGCGGAAGTCTTGTGCAAGGAGTGTGAATGCTTACATTCTCAACTTGATGCGGGCAAGACTCTCGCAAAAATCCGGAATTGGATTTTTGCGGAAATAGCTCAGTCGATAGAGCACTAGCCTTCCAAGCTGGGGGTCGCGGGTTTGAGTCCCGTTTTCCGCTCATGAGAGACCTACCTCTCCTTAATAAAAGGAAATGCTGCTTTAGCTCAGTGGTAGAGCGCATCCTTGGTAAGGATGAGGTCCCGAGTTCAACTCTCGGAAGCAGCTCTGCGCTGCGCGCTAAACAGAAATGAAATAAAGGTAGGTCAACGGTCAAACTTGACCGGCCTTTTTTAAGTTAAAGAAACAATTAAACAATTTTGTTTATTAACGTTAATAAAAATTAAAGAATTACTATGGCAAAAGAAAAATTTGACCGTTCGAAACCGCACGTTAACATCGGTACCATCGGTCACGTTGACCACGGAAAAACGACTCTGACCGCAGCTATTACTACTGTATTGGCAAAGAAAGGTCTTTCAGAGCAGCGTTCGTTCGATTCTATCGATAACGCTCCTGAGGAGAAAGAGCGTGGTATTACTATCAACACCGCTCACGTAGAGTATCAAACTGCTAACCGTCACTACGCACACGTAGACTGCCCGGGCCACGCTGACTATGTAAAGAACATGGTTACCGGTGCCGCTCAGATGGATGGTGCAATCATCGTAGTTGCTGCAACTGATGGTCCTATGCCTCAGACCCGCGAGCACATTCTGTTGGCTCGCCAAGTAAACGTACCGCGCCTGGTTGTATTTATGAACAAGTGCGATATGGTTGACGATCCTGAGATGCTCGACCTCGTTGAGATGGAGATGCGTGAGCTGTTGAACTTCTATGATTTCGATGGTGACAACACTCCGGTTATCCGCGGTTCTGCTCTTGGTGCACTGAACGGTGTTCCTGAGTGGGAGGAGAAAGTTCTTGAGTTGATGGACGCTTGCGACAACTGGATCCAGTTGCCGGTACGTGCCATTGACAAACCGTTCCTGATGCCGGTTGAGGATGTATTCTCCATCACCGGTCGTGGTACTGTAGCAACGGGTCGTATCGAGACCGGTGTCATCAAAGTAGGTGACGAGGTTCAGCTGATCGGTCTGGGTGCTGAGGGTAAGAAATCTGTTGTAACCGGCGTTGAGATGTTCCGCAAACTGCTGGATCAAGGTGAGGCTGGTGATAACGTAGGTCTGCTCCTCCGTGGTATCGACAAAGATGAGGTTAAGCGTGGTATGGTATTGACTCACCCGGGTATGGTAAAACCGTACAGCGAGTTCAAGGCTTCGGTTTATATCCTGAAGAAAGAAGAGGGTGGTCGTCACACTCCGTTCCACAACCACTATCGTCCGCAGTTCTACATCCGTACTATGGATGTTACCGGTGAGATCACTCTGCCGGAAGGAACAGAGATGGTAATGCCGGGTGATAACCTCGAGATCCAAGTTAAGTTGATCTATCCGGTAGCTTGCTCTGAGGGTCTGCGCTTCGCTATCCGTGAGGGTGGTCGTACCGTAGGTTCTGGTCAGATTACCAAACTGATTGACTAATAATCGCTAGTTTTCCTAGGAATCCTAGGAACCTAGACGGTCTAGTCTAAACCTGCTCGGGGTGTCGAGCCCCGAGCAATTTTACGGAAGTCCTCCAATGGTAGGAGAGCGGTCTCCAAAACCGTCAATGTGGGTTCGATTCCTGCCTTCCGTGCTAAGAACAATCGGGGTGTTTGAGTGTTTGTGGGTTTGAAAGTTCAAACAATGTCAAACAAGTACCAAACAAAAACGAAAGTTCTCTGTTACATGACATAGCTTCCGATTCGACTTTAACACCCGTTAGAGCCGGATTGTTGCCGCGGAATAGCGTTGAAGAAATAAACAAGACAAGAATACTAAAAAATCTACTAATATGGCTTTTGTAGAAAACGTTAAAGAATCGTACAACGAACTGGTTCACAAGACAAGTTGGCCAACCCGCAAGGAACTGGCGCAAAGTGCTGTGATAGTATTGATTGCTTCCATAATACTATCACTGATTGTATGGCTTATGGACTGGTGTTTTGAGTCTATCATGACCTTTGTTTACGGCCTCTTCTAATTCGTAATTCTTAAATTTAAGTTCTAATTTTTTAATTCGAATTAAGATGGCTGAGAACAAAAAACAATGGTACGTGCTGCGCGCAATTAGCGGCAAAGAGAACAAAGTGGAAGAGTACATTAACAATGCACTCGTTTCTTCCTCCCTTTTCCGTGAATATGTGTCGCAGGTTTTGATTCCTCGGGAGAAAGTAGTAACACTCAAAAATGGAAAACGCACGGAGAAAGAACGCAATCTGCTTCCGGGCTACTTGTTGGTTGAGTGCTACTTATGCGATGAGAGCTTCCCTCTGTTACGTAACATCCCGAATGTATTGGGCTTCTTGAGCGGCGGTAAAACAACCGTCAAACCGAAACCTGTTTCACAGGCGGAGGTCAACAAGTTAGTCGGCATCGTCAGCGAGTCTGAAACGCGCGCGGCCAGCGAGGTTACATTCCTCGTAGGCGAGAGCGTCAAGGTTGTGGACGGTCCGTTCAACGGATTCAAGGGAACTGTACAGGAAGTGAGTCAGGATAAACACAAACTCAAAGTGGTTGTCACTATCTTTGACCGCCAGACTCCTCTGGAACTCGGCTACAACCAGGTAGAAAAAGAGTAGGAGACCCCGTTACAGGTCGTTAGTCACTACTCGGTAGTTTCAATTTTATTAACCGACTGAGGACTTTCAAAAGTCCGCTTGCAAGTCAAAAACTATTAACAAAAGTAAAACTATGGCTAAAGAAATTGCTGGTTTTATCAAACTCCAAATCAAAGGTGGCGCTGCCAACCCTGCTCCTCCCGTAGGTCCCGCTCTCGGTTCCAAGGGTGTGAACATCATGGAGTTCTGCAAACAGTTCAATGCCAGAACGCAAGACAAGGCAGGTAAAGTGCTGCCTGTAATCATTACCGTTTATGCGGACAAGTCGTTTGACTTCATCGTTAAGACTCCTCCGGTAGCTATACAGCTCCTCGAGGCAGCCAAGGTGAAAAGCGGATCTGACCAACCGAACCGTACCAAAGTGGCTACTATCACTGAGGAGCAGGCTCGGCAGATTGCTGAGGACAAAATGGTGGACCTTAACTGCTTCACTGTGGAGTCGGCTCTCAAAATGGTCAAAGGTACTGCCCGTAGTATGGGTATCGTAGTAAAGTAATCTAACTTCAATCAACATCAACAATTATGGCAAAACTGACAAAAAAACAGAAACTTGCTGCTGAGAAGATTGAAGCAGGCAAGCTTTACACCATCGAAGAGGCGGCTGCTCTCGTTAAAGAGATTACAACTACCAAATTCGATGCGTCCGTAGATATCGACGTTCGTTTGGGCGTTGACCCCCGCAAAGCTAACCAAATGGTTCGCGGTGTCGTTGCACTTCCTAACGGAACGGGTAAAACAGTTCGCGTTCTTGCGCTCTGTACTCCGGATCAGGAGGCTGCTGCCAAAGAGGCTGGCGCCGACTATGTAGGTCTGGATGAGTATATTGAAAAGATCAAAGGCGGATGGACAGACATTGATGTCATCATTACCATGCCTCAAATCATGGGTAAAATCGGTACGCTCGGCCGGGTATTGGGTCCTCGTGGCTTGATGCCGAACCCCAAAAGCGGTACCGTTACCATGGATGTGGCAAAAGCTGTTAAAGAGGTAAAAGGCGGTAAGATTGACTTCAAAGTTGACAAGTTCGGTATTGTACACACTTCTATCGGTAAAGTAAGTTTCAGCGCTGAGAAAATCGCTGAGAACGCTCTCGCGTTCATCGACACTATCAAGCACCTGAAACCCGCTGTATCCAAAGGTGAGTACATCAAGAGCGTTTATCTTTCCAGCACTATGAGTCAGGGTATTAAGATCGATACCAAATCGCTTTAATCTCTAAAAACAACAGACAAGTATGAAAAAGGAAGATAAAAATCTCGTCATTGAAGCGCTTGGCGCACAACTCGCTGAATACGCGCACTTCTACCTCGTTAACATCGAGGGACTGGACGCTGCGAAAACAAGCGAACTGCGTCGCGCATGCTTCAAACAGGACATCAAACTCCTTGTTGCAAAGAATACACTGCTTCACAAAGCGCTTGAGAAAAAAGGCATTGAGGCAGACATCTTCGCTGCTCTCAAGGGAAACACCGCACTCATGCTCAGCAACACCGGTAATGCGCCTGCTAAACTTATCAAAGAGTTTACTAAAGGCGACAAAACGGGTGAGGCTAAGCCGCAACTCAAAGCTGCTTACGTAGAAGAAACTGTTTACGTTGGCAAGCAGAATCTCGAGTTCCTCTGCACTATCAAGTCGAAGAACGAACTTATCGCCGAATTGGTTGCACTCCTGCAATCGCCTGCGAAGAATGTCGTTTCGGCTCTTCAGAGCGGACAAAACACCATCCACGGGGTACTCCAGACATTGGAGAAACGTGGATAACCCCAGTTGTCTAGTCTTCTAGCCTGCTGGAAAAACAAATTAACTGAAAAATAAACATTTAAAATTTATAAGACAATGGCAGATCTTAAAGTTATTGCTGAAACATTAGTTAACCTTACCGTTAAGGAAGTAAATGAACTCGCTACCATCCTGAAAGAGGAGTACGGAATTGAGCCCGCCGCTGCAGCTGTTGCAGTTGCTGCTGGTCCTGCTGCAGGTGGTGCTGCTGCTGAGGCTGCAGAGGAGAAAACATCGTTCGATGTTGTACTCAAGAGCGCTGGTGCTAACAAACTCCAGGTTGTTAAAGCTGTTAAGGAGCAAACTGGTCTTGGCTTGAAAGAGGCTAAAGACATCGTAGACGCTGCTCCGGCTAACGTTAAGGAAGGCGTTGATAAAGCTACTGCTGAGGCTTTGAAGAAAGCTCTCGAAGAGGTAGGTGCTGAGGTAGAACTCAAGTAATACCCTTTTGACCAACCACTCTAATCGGGTGGAATAGGTTTAGATCCTCAAGTCAAAATGAGGGTCTAAACCTTTTCTGCTCAATAGAACAGAATGTTTAAAAAACTGTAATATTTGGTAATTATTATAAGGTGAACATTAATATAGTATAAAATTACACACCGCCGATTTAGATTTAAATTATTCATTACCAACAGTTTAGTTCTGTAAAACAATTATTAACCATATAAAATAATGGCTACAACTAAAAAACAGCAGAGAGTTAATTTCAGTCGTATGCAAAAGCATATGCCGTATCCTGACTTTCTGGAAATTCAATTGAAGTCCTTTGAGGAGTTCGTTCAGATGGATTCAACACCTGAACAACGGCGTAAAGAGGGACTCTTTAAGGTATTCTCGGAAAACTTCCCGATTCAGGATACCCGCAACAGTTTCACCTTGGCATTCCTTGATTACTCGATTGACCGTCCGCGTTATTCGATTGAGGAGTGTATAAAGCGTGGCTTGACCTACAGTGTGCCTTTGAAGGCCAAACTGCGTCTGAGTTGCGAAGACCCTGATCATGAGGATTTTGACACTGTCGTTTCCGATGTTTATCTGGGTACAATTCCGTATATGACTCCCAAAGGTACTTTCGTTATCAATGGTGCCGAGCGTGTCGTAGTGAGTCAGTTGCACCGTTCGCCGGGTGTGTTCTTCGGAACGTCTATGCACTCTAACGGTACCAAACTGTATTCGGCACGTATCATTCCGTTCCGCGGTTCCTGGATTGAGTTTTCTACGGATATCAACAAAGTGATGTATGCGTACATCGACCGTAAGAAGAAACTGCCGGTTACAACGCTGCTTCGCGCTATCGGGTTTGAGTCTGACAAGGACATCCTCAACTGCTTCGATTTGGCCGAAGAGGTAAAAGTGAACCGTGAGACATTGGAGGCTTGCATTGGTCGTAAGTTGGCAGGATATGTCATGAAACCGACCATCGAGGATTTCGTGGATGAGGATACCGGTGAGGTGTCGTCTATTGAACGTAACCAGATTGTTGTTGAGCGTGAGGCTGAACTGACTCCCGAAGTGATTGATATCATCATGGAGTCGGGCTCCAAATCTGTTCTGCTGCATAAGGATCAGGAACGTGAAAACGACTTCTCCATCATCTTCAATACGCTGCAGAAAGACCCGGCTAAGACCGAGAAAGAGGCTGTCCTCTACATCTATCGCCAACTCCGTAATGCAGAGCCGGCGGATGATGCTACAGCGCGTGAGATGATTCAGAACTTGTTCTTCTCGCAGAAACGCTATGATCTCGGCGAAGTAGGCCGTTATCGTATCAATCGCAAACTCAGCATGTCTATTCCGGAAGACACCCGTGTTCTCACGAAAGAAGACATCATTGAGATTATTAAGTATCTCGTCAAACTGATTAACAGCAATGCCGAGGTGGATGATATTGACCACTTGAGTAACCGCCGTGTACGTACTGTAGGCGAGCAGTTGTTCAATCAGTTCGGTATAGGTCTGGCACGTATGGCTCGTACTGTTCGTGAGCGTATGAACGTTCGTGATAACGAAGTGTTCACTCCGACAGACTTGATTAATGCAAAATCCATTTCATCGATAATCAATAGTTATTTCGGAACAAACGCGCTGAGCCAGTTCATGGACCAACAGAACCCCTTGGCAGAGATTACGCACAAACGTCGTATGTCTGCGTTAGGTCCTGGCGGTCTGAGCCGTGACCGTGCCGGTTTCGAGGTACGAGACGTACACTATACACACTACGGTCGTCTCTGTCCTATTGAGACTCCTGAAGGTCCGAACATCGGACTTATATCCTCTATGTGTATATACGCTAAGGTCAATAACCTTGGTTTTATCGAAACTCCGTACCGGCAAGTGCATGACAGTGTAGTGGATTTGGATAATGACCATGTTATCTATCTGTCTGCAGAGGATGAGGAGAACCAGGTGGTAGCACAAGGTAATGCTCCGCTACGCGAAGATGGTAGTTTCATTCGCTCGAAAGTAAAAACTCGTCTGGGGGCTGACTTCCCTGTGGTTGCACCTGATAAAGTGAATCTGATGGACGTTGCCCCATGCCAGATTGCTTCTGTGGCTGCTGCCCTGATTCCGTTCCTTGAGCACGATGATGCTCACCGCGCATTGATGGGCTCGAACATGATGCGTCAGGCGGTTCCATTGATTACCTCTGAAGCTCCGATTGTAGGAACTGGTATTGAGGAACAGCTGGTAACTGACAGCCGCACGCAGATTGTAGCCGAGGCTAATGGTACTGTTACTTATGTTGACGCCGATGTTATTCGCATCAAATATAACCGTTCGGAAGAGGAGGAATATATCTCCTTTGAACCGGCGGAGAAAGAATATAAACTGCCGAAGTTCGAAAAAACCAACCAGAACACGACTATCGACCTGCATCCGATTGTTAGAAAAGGTGACGTGGTCGAAAAAGGTCAGATCCTTACGGAAGGTTATGCAACCGAAGGCGGTGAACTGGCCCTTGGTAAGAACCTGAAAGTCGCTTATATTCCTTGGAAAGGATACAACTATGAGGATGCTATCGTACTCAGCGAGCGTATCGTTCGTGAGGACATGTACACCTCCGTTCACGTTGTTGAACAATTACTCGAAGTGCGCGATACCAAACGCGGTATGGAAGAGTTCACGGCTGATATCCCGAACGTATCCGAAGATGCAACAAAAGATCTTGACGAGAACGGTATCATTCGTATCGGTGCGTATATCCAACCGGGTGATATCCTTATCGGTAAAATCACCCCGAAAGGAGAGACTGACCCAAGTCCTGAAGAGAAACTGCTGAAGGCAATCTTTGGTGACAAGGCAGGTGATGTAAAAGACGCTTCGTTGAAAGCTAGTCCGTCGTTGGAAGGTGTTATTGTGGACAAAAAATTGTACACGAGAGCCAACAAAGACCGCAAGCAGAAGATGGAAGATAAAGAGACACTCCAGAAGATGGATGTCGAGTTCCGTGCTAAGGCGGATAAGCTCCGTGCACTGCTGATTGACAAATTGTATGGTTTGTTGAACGGTCGTCAGGCTCAGTCTGTCAAAGATATTCTGGGAACTGAGTTAATTTCAAAAGGTCAGCACTTTACAAAAGAACGCTTGAATGAGATTGACTACTTCTCCGTTCTGCTTGAAGGCTGGACAGCAGATGAGCACAAGAACGCACTTGTTGCACAGTGTATCATGAATTATATTGCAAAATATAAGGAGATGGACGCACGCCATAAACGTGAGAAACTCAACCTTACTGTTGGCGATGAGTTGCCGAACGGAATCATCCAGATGGCAAAGGTTTATATTTGCAAGAAACGTAAGATTCGCGTAGGCGACAAGATGGCAGGACGTCATGGTAACAAAGGTATCGTGTCTAAAATCGTGCGCGTAGAAGATATGCCGTTCCTTGCTGACGGTACGCCTGTAGATATTGTCCTGAACCCGATGGGTGTGCCTTCCCGTATGAATATCGGCCAAATCTTTGAAGCTGTACTCGGTTGGGCTGGAAAAGAACTGGGTGTCAAATTCTCGACACCGATCTTCGATGGTTGTACAATGGAGCAGCTTGATGAATGGACAGATAAAGCGGGGCTGCCCCGTGGCGGAAAGACCCAGTTGTATGATGGCGAGACCGGCGAGCCGTTTGACCAGATGGCAACGGTCGGTGTGACCTACTTCATGAAACTCGGTCACATGGTGGATGATAAGATGCACGCTCGTTCAATCGGTCCGTACAGCTTGATTACCCAACAGCCGTTAGGCGGTAAAGCTCAATTTGGTGGTCAGCGTTTCGGTGAGATGGAGGTTTGGGCACTTGAGGCTCACGGTGCCGCTCACGTACTGCAAGAGATACTGACAATCAAGTCTGATGATGTTACAGGTCGTGCACGTACCTATGAGGCTATCGTCAAAGGTGAAAACTTCCCGACTCCGGGTCTGCCTGAGTCGTTGAATGTGTTGTTGCACGAACTGCAAGGTCTCGCACTCAGTATTAACATGGAATAAGATTGGAGGACAATTATGGCTTTTAAACAAGAAAATAAGAAAACCGGTTTTACCAAGATTTCTATTGGTTTGGCTTCCCCGGACGAGATAATGCAACTCTCTTCGGGCGAGGTCCTGAAACCGGAAACGATTAACTATCGTACATACAAACCGGAACGTGATGGTTTGTTCTGTGAGCGCATTTTTGGTCCTACGAAGGATTATGAGTGCCACTGTGGCAAATATAAGCGCATCCGTTACAAAGGTATCGTGTGCGAGCGTTGCGGTGTAGAAGTAACAGAAAAGAAAGTACGCCGTGAGCGCATGGGGCACATCAAACTGGTTGTTCCGGTAGCGCATATCTGGTACTTGCGTTCTTTGCCGTCAAAGATGGCTGCCATCCTCGGCATCCCGACCAAGAAATTGGATACGGTTATTTATTACGAAAAGTATATCGTAGTACGTGCCGGTGCATTGGCAGGTCAGGAAATCGGCGAGAAACATGAGAACGATAAAAACCGTCTTCCTATTGAGGACCGCATGCTGCTTGATGAAGATCAGTACATGCAAGTTCTCAATATAATGCCGGAAAACAACGACACGCTTGATGATACCGATCCAAACAAGGTAATCATCAAAATGGGTGCTGAGGCAATCTACGATTTGTTGTGTGCTACCGATCTGGATGAATTATCCTATGAACTGCGTGCAACAGCGGACAAATCGTCTTCTGTACAACGTCGTCAGGAAGCACTAAAACGTCTGCAAGTTGTTGAAGCGTTCCGCGCCAGCAAAGGAAAGAACCGTCCGGAGTGGATGATTCTGCAGGCAATCCCTGTAACTCCTCCGGAGCTTCGTCCTCTCGTTCCGCTGGATGGTGGTCGTTTTGCGACGTCGGACCTTAACGATTTGTACCGCCGAGTGATTATCCGTAACAACCGCCTGAAACGATTGATGGAAATCAAGGCACCGGATGTTATTCTCCGCAACGAGAAACGCATGCTTCAAGAGGCTGTCGACTCATTGTTCGATAATAGCCGTAAGACCACGGCAATGAAATCGGATGCTAATCGCCCGCTGAAATCATTGTCAGACTCATTGAAAGGTAAACAAGGACGTTTCCGTCAGAACTTGCTGGGTAAACGTGTAGACTATTCCGCTCGTTCAGTTATCGTTGTAGGACCGGAATTGAAAATGCATGAGTGCGGTCTGCCGAAAGAGATGGCGGCTGAACTCTACAAACCGTTCATCATCCGCAAACTCATAGAGCGCGGTACTGTGAAAACGGTTAAGTCTGCTAAGAAAATTATAGACCGCCGTGAGCCCGTTATCTATGAGATTCTGGAGCATGTTATGGAAGGACACCCTGTTCTGCTGAACCGTGCCCCGACTCTTCACCGTCATGGTATTCTGGCTTTCCAGCCGAAGATGATCGAGGGTAAAGCTATTCAGTTGCATCCACTGTCTTGTGCCGGTTTTAATGCCGACTTCGATGGTGACCAGATGGCAGTCCACTTGCCGTTGAGCAACGAGGCCATCCTGGAGGCGCAGTTATTGATGCTTGGTTCGCATAACATCCTTGATCCTGCAAACGGTAACCCGATTACGGTTCCTTCGCAAGATATGATTCTCGGCTTATACTATATTACTAAGGAGCGCGCAGGCGTGAAAGGAGAGGGACTCTCTTTCTACTCGGAAGAAGAGGCAATCATTGCTCTGAACGAAGGCGCTGTTGATATTCATGCAAAAGTGAAAGTGCGCGTGAAAGAGAATATAGACGGCAAACCGACACTTCACTTGGTCGAGACCACTCCCGGACGTGTGATCGTTAATCAATATGTACCTGAGGAAATCGGCTTCCAGAATGAACTTATGAAGAAAGGTACTGTAAAAGGTATCATCTCCAAAGTTATCAAGACCTGCGGTGTTGCTCGCGCAGCACAGTTCCTCGATGATATTAAAGACCTGGGCTACTATCGCGCATTCCGTGGTGGTTTGAGCTTCAACCTCAATGATATCATCATCCCGGAAGAGAAGGAAGAGAAGATAGCCAAGGGTAACGCTATTATCGATGAGGTTAACTTCAACTACGCAAACGGATTCATGAATGACGATGAGCGTTATCGTACAACCGTTGATACATGGAAGAAAATCGATGAAGAGCTCAAGGGAATTGTCATGCAGCACATGAAGGATGCAGATGAAGGATTCAACTCAGTTTACATGATGATGGATTCCGGAGCCCGTGGTAGTGCTGACCAGATCAAGCAGTTGGCAGGTATCCGTGGTATTATGGCCAAGCCTATGAAAGCCGGCTCTACCGACGCCCGTCTTGAGATTGAAAACCCGGTCATCGCCAACTTCAAAGAGGGAATGTCCGTATTGGAGTACTTTATCTCTACTCACGGTGCCCGTAAAGGTTTGGCTGATACCGCGTTGAAGACTGCCGATGCAGGTTATCTTACCCGTCGTCTTGTGGACGTATCTCACGATGTGATTATCAACGAAGAAGACTGTGGAACGCTGCGTGGCTTGACAGCACGCGCTGTCAAAGAAGGCAACCGCGTTGTCGCTTCTTTGAGTCAGCGTATTCTCGGTCGTGTCTCTGTTCATGATATTCATGATAATGAGGGCAATCTGATTGTAGCTGCCGGAGAAGAAATCCGCGAGGCACAATGCGAGGCTATTGAGGCTGCCGGAATCGAAGAAGTAGATATCCGCTCGGTACTTACCTGCGAGAGCAAACACGGTGTTTGTGCTAAATGTTATGGACGTAACTTGGCGTCCCGTAAGATGGTACAGCGCGGTGAGGCAGTCGGAGTTATCGCAGCCCAGGCAATCGGTGAGCCGGGTACCCAGTTGACACTGCGTACCTTCCACTCCGGAGGTTTGGCTGGTGGTGCTGCAGCAGAAAGTTCCTATGAACTGCCGCGCGACGGATTCGTTGAAATCGAAGATTTGCGTACGATTACAACTGCTGCTGGCGAGATTATTGTAGTAAGCCGTAAAAACACTCTTTCTCTCAAAGACGAGAAAACAGGTGTTGTTCTGGCTACCTTCGATATCCCGTATTCATCCAAACTGTTCGTAACGTCCGGAGAAAAATATCCGAAGGGAACGAAAGTCTGCGAATGGGACCAATATAAGACACCGCTTATCATTGAGCAAGATGGTGTCATCCGCTACGAGGATGTTATTGAAGGCGTAACCTGTAAGACGGAAGTCGACGAACAGACCAGCAAACGCGAGGTTTCTATTATCGAAACCAAGGATAAGACAAAGATGCCTTTGGCACACATCGTTGACAAAGAAGGCAACATTCTCCGTTCATACAACCTGCCTGTTAAGGCGAGTCTGGTATTCACAGACGGTTCCGAAGTGAAAATCGGAGATTCGTTGTATTCGACAGCGCGCGTTACCAATAGCGGTGGTGATATTACTTCCGGTCTGCCGCGTATCACTGAGTTGTTTGAGGCACGTAATCCGTCCAACCCTGCAATCGTTGCTGAAATTGACGGAGAAGTGTCGTTCGGAAAAATCAAACGTGGTAACCGTGAACTGTTTGTAACGTCCAAGTTGGGCGAGCAGAAAGCATACCTGATCCCGTTGACCAAGCAGATTCTGGTACAGGAGGGTGACTTCGTTCGCGCCGGAGTTGCACTATCAGACGGTGCTATCACCCCGGATGATATCTTGGCAATCCAAGGTCAGACGAAAGTGCAAGAATACATTGTTAATGAAGCGCAAAAGGTTTACCGCCTGCAAGGTGTGGAGATTAATGATAAACACTTCGAGATCATCGTTCGCCAGATGATGCGCAAGGTTGAGATTCTTGAACCGGGTGATACGCGTTTCTTGGAGGGAGATATAGTTGACAAACTTGACTTCCTTGAGGAGAATGACCGTATATGGGGACGTAAGGTTGTTACTAATGCCGGTGATAGCGAGGTGCTTCGTGAAGGCCAGATAGTGACAGCGCGCCGTCTGCACGATGAGAACTCGTCGCTTCGTCGCCGCGATAAGAAACTGGTACAGGCCCGTGAGGCAGAGTGCGCAACAGCAAAGCAGATACTGCAGGGTATTACTCGTGCTGCGCTCGGTACCAAATCGTTCATGTCTGCGGCATCCTTCCAGGAGACGACGAAGGTGCTCAACGAGGCTGCTATCCGCGGAAAAGTTGACTACCTTGAAGGAATGAAAGAAAACGTGATTTGCGGAAACCTTATCCCTGCGGGAACGGGATTACGTGAATTTGCGCGTCTTTCGGTTCATAATAAGGAAGAGTATGCCGCCATTCAAGCAGCACGAGAGGCCGCAGAAGCAGGTCTTGGTGTAGAGGAAGAATAAACTTCCTGCAATATACAAACAAAACAGGCAGCCGCTCGGCTGCCTGTTTTGTTGTAAATAAGTAATTGAAAAATAAAATTACTCAGCGTCCTCTGCCGGCAATTCAGCAGCGGGTTGAGCCGGAACAGTTTCTTCAACGTGGATAGCGGATTGGTCGTCCGTTTCAACTTGCTGACCTTTGTTGAAACCAACAGCGGCAATACTGAAAACGACGATGAGGGCAATGAGCGTCCATGTGGCTTTCTCCAAGAAGTCAGCCGTTTTCGGTGCTCCCATGACCATGTTACCGCTGGCAAATCCGGCAGCCAAACCACCGCCCTTGCTATTCTGTACCAAGACAAGCAATGTCAACAGAATGGCGGCGATTACAATTAAAATAGTAATAAAAATGTACATAATATAATAAATTTACGATTTAGCGATTTGCGTTCTGCAATAAATTCAAGGTGCAAAGGTACAGCTTTTTTTTGATATATGCAAATTTTTTAATAATTTTTACCATTTTGCAACTGTGTCATTGTATATGTTTTCTGCAATTTCTTTGATAATAATTGAACAAAGTTCATCTTGTACGTCAGTCAACAGTCGGCTAGCATCGAAAGTTTGGTATGCCGAGTAAGTCTTGTCGAATGACTCTTCGGGATTGATGTTGTTGGTGTAATGAACTGTGACAGAGATTGTTAGTTTACTCTCAGAAGCATAACTGTCTGTAGAAATTGCTCCCTGCGATATCTCATATCCTATGATTTCTCCTTCTAATTCAAGGTCTCCGCCTTTTCGCAGGACCTGCAAACGCGTTTGGCGTTGGTATATATCCCGGATGCTTTCTGTTAAGTTATTGCTCAATGTCGGATTGACCATTGCTGCGTTATTCGGAAAGTCTGCGATAGAGATGGAGTGAGTTGTCTGGTAATTGATGTTGGCTCCGTTGAACTTATAACTGATAGAACAGGCCGGTAAGAGCAGTGCGAGAAATAAGAAAAGAGTCGTATGCAGTACGATATGCCCTTGATAGAAGTTCGATAATCTCTCGAACCGATTCTCTCTCGATTGTGTCTCGCCAGTCTGATTTGCCTTACAATCCATACTCTTTGATCTTTCTGTAAAGTGTCCGTTCGGAGATGTCCAATTTTGCGGCAGCCACTTTTCTGTTTCCGCCTGAAACTTCCAATGCGCGTTTGATTCTCTCAATTTCAGCATCTTCGATACGCAGACTGCTCTCAATATCCTCAGCCTCGATTTGCTTGCGCGCAGTTGTATTATCCGGCGTGACAATAGGCGTTTGGATGATTGCCGTTGGAGCGGATTTTTCGTTCTCCCCAATCGAAAAAACGGAATTCGTCAGTTCCTCTTTGAGTTCGCGCAATTCCTGCTGCGTTTTCATGAGCATGTTGTATAATATGCCTATTTCGTGGGAGTAGTCTTTCCCGCTTTGCTCTTGAACCGGGTTACGCAGAACAATGCCTTGCTGGCTTTCCTCTTTGGGCAGGTATTTGCGGAGAGTGTCCGCGTTAATCTGATGGTCCAGCTCAATTACGGCAATCTGCTCCGCGAGGTTTTTCAGTTGCCGTATGTTGCCCCGCCAGTATGATTCTTGTAATAGCCGTGTGGCTTCCTCGTTGAGTGATAACGGCGGCATCTGGTAACGGTTGCAGAAATCCACTGCGAACTTGCGGAACAGCAAAGGGATATCCTCTTTCCTTTCGCGCAGAGCAGGCACGCGTATTTCAACAGTATTGAGCCGGTAGTACAGGTCTTCGCGGAATCGTCCGTCCTCAATAGCCTGTCGCATGTTAAGGTTCGTTGCTGCGACAACGCGCACATTGGTTTTGCGAACCTGACTGGATCCCATTCGTAAAAACTCTCCTGTTTCCAGCACACGCAACAAGCGCACTTGGGTCTGCATCGGCAATTCGCCGACTTCGTCTAAAAAGAGTGTGCCGTTATCTGCAATTTCAAAGTATCCCTTATGCTCGTTTTTGGCATCGGTAAACGCGCCTTTTTCGTGCCCGAAGAGTTCGCTGTCAATGGTTCCTTCGGGAATAGCGCCGCAGTTGACTGCAAAATACGGTCCGTGCTTGCGTGCAGAGAAAGCATGGATGATTTTCGGGAAATTCTCTTTCCCGACCCCCGATTCTCCTGTGACAAGTACGCTTAAATCGGTTCGCGCAACCTGTACGGCAATCTCAATATCGCGGTTAAGCAACGGGCTTTGCCCGATAATGCCAAACCGTTGTTTTATTGCTAATAATTCTTGCTGTGTCATATGGTTTCTGCCAAAATGTCATGCAAAATTAGTGCTTTTTTTTGATATGTGCAAATAAAAGGCTAAAAATCTATGATTTTCGGAAAAAAACACGCAATTATTTGTGTATATCATTTATTTTTTGTAATTTTGCACGCTTTATTTAGAAACAACTCGAAAAAACTATGTATAGAACGATTAAGCAGTTTTTTGTATTGAGCCTTCTGGCGGCCGTTGCAATGGGTTGCGCGACAAGGAAGAATATGACTTATCTTCAAGCGGCTGGTCCCGAGATAGCGGACTCAATTAACGCAAAATTTCAACCTCAATCAGAAACTATTATCCGTAGCGGTGACGCCATAACCGTGTATGTCTCAGCCTTGGATCAAGAGGCGGTTGCTCCGTATAATTTATCCAACGTAACGCTTACGAAACCGGGTGTTGCGCAGGTGCAGACTACCCCAATGTTGCAATATTATATTGTTGACGAGGCGGGTGATGTGGAGTTGCCGGTATTGGGTAAGGTACACGTTGCCGGCTTGAAGCGCATTGAGGCGGAGGAAGAGATTAAGAAACTGTTGGAGGCGCAGGTGATGAAGCCGCTGGTCCATGTCAATCTGGTAGATGCTAAAGTGACCGTATTGGGTGAGGTTAAAAATCCGGGTCTCGTTAAGATGGACCGTGGCCGCCTGACCATTTTTGAAGCATTGGCGGCAGTGGGGGATTTGACCCCATACGGACGTCGTGAGAACGTGCTGCTGACCCGTGAGGTGGATGGCAAATTGGAAATGGCGCGTCTGGATCTTCGGGACGTGAATATATACACTTCCCCGTATTATTATTTGCAGCAAAACGATGTGCTCTACGTAGCGCCGAACGGTGTACGTGTCGTTCAGAGTTCTAATGTGGGTTTGTGGCTGAGCATGGTTTCTACCGTGGCGAGTGCCGCAACGGTTATCGTGACGGTGGTTAGTCTGCAAAATAAAGAATAGTAATGCTGCACCGGCTAAATAAGAAGTAAAAAATAAGATATGGAAAATACAAATACAAGTAATACAAATCAGGCTCAGGAGATAGATGTGCGCAAGATAGTGCGCTTGGTGCTTGAACATTGGTGGTGGTTTGTTTTGGGCGTGGCAATTTGCTCGCTGTTAGGCTTCGCGTACTACATGCGTAAGGCGCCGAAATGGACAACAGATGCCAGTATCATGTTACGCCAGAAAGCGGGCGGCGCGCAGTTTGACGCATTGTCTATGCTGGGTTTTTCGGGAAACACCGCGGCGGAAGACGAAGTGGTCGTTTTTGCCTCGCGCGGCTTGTTGTATCAGGCAATTGACGCGCTGAATATTTGGGATGAAACAGCTGTGCGTAACGGTTGGCGTTGGGAAGGAGAATTCCGCAACCCTGCACTGACACTTAAATGTATCGAGCTGACGGAAGATGCTGACTTGGGCTCGTTCGTGGTGACTGTCAAACCGACAAAGTCCGGCTATAAGGTAAAGACAAAAATGGGTCTCTTCAATAGGTCCTCAGTCAAAGTAAGCAACTTGGGAGACCCGATAGAGACTTGTGTCGGTACTATTTCCATACATGCCAATCGCCCGTTGAGCAATGATACAACTTACCGTATTGTACATGCTCGCCGCGAACTGGTCGTTGCCGGCTTTAGAAAAGAAATCAAAGTATCTCAGCACAAGAAAGAGTCGAATATTATCAATCTGTCAATGTCCTCGCCTGTACCGGAAAGAGACAGGGCGTTGCTGCACCAGATAATTGAGCAATACAACCTCAATGCCGTGGTGGACAAAAATATGATTGCAACTAATACCGCTGCCTTCATTGATGAGCGCATGGCGATTATCACAGAGGAACTGAACGAGGCGGAAACGGCATTGTCGGAGTACAAAGAGCAAAATAACATTGCGGATATCGCGACGCAGGCCCAGTTGTTTCTGGAAGCCAGCAGTGCGGAACAGCGCGCCATGGCGGAGATTGAAACGCAGTTGAGTCTGGTGGAATATGTAGATGAGTTTTTGCGTGACGATACGAAACGTAATAACTTGATTCCGTCAAATCTTGGGATCTCGGATGCCTCGCTTGTCGGTGCTTTGTCGGAATACAATGCACTCCAGTTGCAACGCATGCGAATCCAGCGCACCGCCACAGAGGATAACCCTGTTATCGAACAGATGAATGCGCAGTTGGCTTCGATGCGCCAGAATATTATTGCGTCTATCGGTTCTGTCCGAGAGAGTCTGAAGATTCGCCAGCGTAATTTGCAAGCGCAGGATTCCAAATACAACCGCCAGATCAAAGACGCTCCCGAGCAGCAGCGTGAGTATATACGCGTTGCGCGTCAGCAAAAGTTGAAAGAGGGTTTGTACTTGTATCTCTATCAGAAACGCGAGGAGAACGCGTTGATGCTGGCGGCTACATCAATGCCTGCAAAGATTATTGACATGCCCCAGCGCGATGTGCGGAGCAAGAATCCGAAACTTACAAAATTGCTTCTGATTTGCATCATCCTCGGCTTGATACTCCCTGCCGGATTACTGTATATCTACGTGCTGTTCAATGATACGATTGATGATGTCAAGGAGTATGAACGCCGCATAAAAGCGCCTGTGCTTGGACAACTGGTGCAGAACTCACGCAATGCACATATTGCTATTCGCGAAGGAGAACAGACCGTTTCGGCGGAGTTGTTCCGTTTGATTCGAACCAATCTGCGTTTTACTCTTCCTGCAGATGTGCAGTCTCCGGTTATATTGGTAACGTCATGTATTAATGGCGACGGAAAATCGTATGTGTCAAGTAATATCGCTTTGTCCCTTGCCATCCTCGGGAAAAAAGTGGCTTTGGTGGGATTGGATATCCGTAAACCGATGCTTGCTACTTATTTCAATTTGAATACAAAGGGGCATCTTACGGATTATCTGGCAGAACCGGATATTGCGCTGGAAGATGTGATTATACCGAGTGGCGAGCATAAGAATTTGGACCTTCTCCCTTGCGGTACCATTCCTCCGAACCCGTCCGAGTTACTGCAAACAGACCGCCTGGAGGAGTTGTTCGCAGAACTGCGCAAACGCTACGATTACATAATTGTAGATACGGCTCCTGTTGCATTGGTGAGTGATACATATCTGTTGGATAGAATTGCTGATATGACAATCTTTGTCAGCCGCTATAAATATACGCCGAGTGAGATGATTGATTATATCAATCAGGTAATCGACCAGAAACGTATGCACAACGTGGCTTGCGTGCTGAATGGAGTCAAAGGAAACCGCATGGGCTATGGCTACGGCTATGGCTACGGCACCACAGAAGTCTGAATATGATTGTTTGCGTTGCAGAGAAACCGTCGGTTGGCGCGTATATAGCTAATGTGCTTGGCGCCAAACAGCGTAAGGATGGTTATTTTGAAGGCAACGGTTATCAGGTAACGTGGACTTTCGGACATTTGTGTGCATTACTGGATCCCCAGGAGTATACGGAACAATGGAAGGCATGGAGTCTCAGCTCCTTGCCAATGATTCCGTCGCGTTTTTCCATCAAAGTGCATGGCGATGAAGGTGTACACAAGCAATTCAATATCATCAAAACCCTTATCAATCAGGCAGATGAGGTTATCAACTGCGGTGATGCCGGCCAGGAAGGAGAACTGATCCAACGCTGGGTGTACCAGCAGGCCGGATGTAAGTGCCCTGTCAAGCGGCTGTGGGTCAATTCATTGACGGAAGAAGCTATCCGCGATGGCTTTCAGCAATTAAAGGATCAGTCGGAATACCAACACTTGTATGAGGCGGGTATGATGCGTGCAATTGGTGACTGGTTGCTCGGCATGAATGCTACGCGCGCATATACCATAAGGTACGCGCGCGGGACAGGTCGTGACAGACAAGTCTTGTCTGTTGGTCGTGTCCAGACGCCTACGCTGGCGTTGGTCGTCAAGCGCCAGGCGGAAATAGAGCATTTTGTGCCACGGACATACTGGGAACTGAAAACGACGTATCGTGATACGCTGTTCAGTGCGCAAATACCTGTGGAAGAAGGCGAGTATGCAATCACCTCTTTGGAACAAGGAGAGGCGTTGGTGGATTCTATAAAAGATGTGCCGCTGACGATAACTTCTGTAGATAAGAAAAAGGCACTTGAGTACGCTCCTAAATTATACGATTTGACTTCGCTCCAGGTGGACTGTAATAAGAAATTTTCTTTGTCTGCAGACCAGACACTACAACTCATTCAGTCGCTTTATGAAAAACGTGTGACCACTTATCCGCGCGTGGACACTACCTATCTGAGTGATGACCTTTATCCGAAAGTACCGAATACTCTGGCGGGAATAAAAGATTATTTCCCGCAAGTAGCACCGCTCCTGAACCTTAAAGCCGACGGTAAGAAAAGTGCACAGTCTCTTCCTAAATCCAAGAAAGTTTTTGATAATAAAAAAGTAACCGACCACCATGCCATTATCCCGACCGGCCAGCGTCCGGAAGGTTTGACGGCAGACGAGAAAAAGGTCTATGATCTCGTTGCGCTGCATTTTATTGCAGCCTTTTATCCCGAGTGTGAAGTGAGCAATACAACCGTTATGGCAAAGGCGGCTGATATTGATTTCCGTGTGACAGGACGTGAAGTGCTCAAACCGGGATGGCGTGTCGTGTTTGGTAAGGAGGAACCGGATACGCCGGAAAGTCCGGAATCCCAAGAAAATCAGGAATCTGCTAAATCGCTTCCTTCTTTCGTATCAGGAGAGGCAGGACCACATGTCCCGCAACTGAAAGAGAAAACAACAACGCCGCCCAAATATTACACCGAAGCAACTCTCCTTCGGGCAATGGAGACGGCAGGGAAAACAGTTGATAATGAGGAACTTCGCGAGGCGATGAAGGAAAACGGTATAGGCCGCCCGTCAACTCGTGCGGCTATTATAGAGAAACTCTATCAGCGCAAGTATATCCAGCATCAAGGAAAATCGCTTCGTGCAACCGACATCGGTATCGATCTCATCCATACCATTATCTCTCCGCTTCTGAAATCAGCTGAACTGACGGGCTTGTGGGAGAAAAAACTCCGGGAAATTGAACGCGGAGAATATACTGCGCAACAGTTCCTTGATGAGTTGAAAGAGATGACAACCGGTGTTGTTAAGGATGTAAAATCTAATAAAGCCGGCATGCTGTGTCCTGTTTGCCGTCAAGGATTAATCATACGTGGAAACACACGCTATGGCTGTTCGCGCTGGAGAGAAGGCTGCACATATGCGGAACCGTTTTGATAACTCAATAGTTCGTTAAAAATTTGACTTAAATTAGTTAAAATATGATCGCTAAACGGCTGATTTTAGTCCGAATAGCATGAGTTCTTTGAAATAGTGTT
>JAGKVE010000031.1 GCA_021152555.1 Bacteroidia bacterium
TCGGTATCGCCACGGAAGAGTACGCCTTGCGGCAATACCACCGCCATACGTCCGACAACAGGCTTCATGCTGGCAACCATGTGCTGAATCCATGCGTAGTCACCGTTGCTGTCATTAGGCGTGCCATAGAGATTACGTCCATACAGGTCGTTCTTCCATTCCGTCGCGCCCCATTGTTCGAGCGAGAAAGGCGGATTAGCTAACACGCAATGGAAACGTGCCAGATGGTCACCGCTCAATATCTTCGGCTCACGCAGCGTATCGCCCTGTCGCACATTGAAATCACTTGCTCCGTGGAGGAAGAGGTTCATCTTGGCGATTGCGGCGTTGGTCACGTTCTTCTCCTGACCGTAAATAGCGCCACAGCAGAGCGAATCGTTGTGCATGTAGCGTATCGCCTCAATCAGCATACCGCCGCTGCCACACGCAGGATCATAGACCGACTCACCGGGTTGCGGATCAAGGATTCGGACCAACAGACGTACCACGCTGCGAGGCGTATAGAACTCGCCCGCTTTCTTCTTGCTCTCGTCGGCAAACTGTTTGAGCAGAATCTCATAGGCATCGCCCATGAGGTCTGCGGGATAATCGTTATTACCGAGTTTGCGGGAAGAGAAATGCTCGATCAGGTCGCGTATCTTGGCATCGTCAAGGATGGTCTTGTTCATCCAGTTGCTCGTGCCGAAGATACTGAGCACGCCGTACAGCGTCTCAGGGTTGGCGAGTTCTATCTGACGCATGGCACCCACGATAGCACTACCAAGGTTCTCCGTGCGATTACGGATGTCGCTCCAATGACAACCATCCGGAATGACGAAGCGATGCTGCTCCGGGAAAGCGGCATATTCCTCATCGCCGCCACTCTCCTGCAGCGCAACAGCCGTTTCCTCATCATACACGTCACTCAACCGCTTGAAATACAGCAGCGGTGTGATGTAGTCCTTGAAGTTCTCATGACTCACCGGCCCGCGTATGATGTCGCACGCCTTGTACAAGAAGTTATACAACTCCTGCGCCGTTGATATGTTCGTCTCTTTAGCCATATACAAACATCACTTGTTATTTCATCGTTTATTTCTTTTGGCTAATGCTGCTGCATGAGAGTCAATCATTCGCATTCCTGCAATTTGACCAAATTGTTGTTTCTTTTCGCGGGATAATTCGTGGTTGTATACATAAGCTCGTACACGAGCTCGCAGGAAATTAGTTACTACTATATTGTTTTTATATTTTTCCATCAAATACTCCAATTCTGATATTTTCATTGGAGCATAGTAACTCTTTATAGTGAAAGAAATTATATCCGCAGCAGGACTATCTATTCTCAATGCGACCTCATCGTAGTATTTGTCTATGCCACCGGTACCAACAGAAACAGAAAGATGCGTGAAATTTCCATATGTCAGTTTCAACAATAATTGTTGTAATAGAACTCCAACACGTCTTTCTAATTCTGAGTATTTCATACTTTGTGCTCTTGGATTATTGGAAATAAACCCATCTATTATTTCTTTTTTCTCACGGCTGAGCATATCTGCTATATAATTAATGAAGCGGAAATTAGCTCTATATGTATCTTCAATTAAAGAAATCAATGTGTCGCGTTCTACTGTATCACGTTGATTCTTGACCACTTGACCAATTATAGATGTAATCCTATATGTGTTATTGATGTCTCGCAAAATAGGATCATGTTCAAAATCCTCTTCGGTTGGGATCAATGCATTTCCGGATTGTTGGGCAGCCCTGATTTGACGAGATTGCTTATCTGCTTCATTTAGCTGACGGGATCTTTCTTGTTTACTATCCACATTTAATTGAAGGATATTATCTTTTATCGAAGAAATCAGTTGTTGAAGTTTTTCAAAAAGGACATCATCCTGACGTAAAGTTGCTTCTGGGATGTCCTCAAATGGAAGCCACGTTGCTAATTGCAATTCATCCAACAATACTTTATGTTTGTCTAAATATGCAAGAAAAACCAAGACATTAGCCGACTCCTCTTTATGAAGAGTGTTTCTCAATTCTGTCACTTCTCTTTTCCCCTCATCCCTATCTAGATTCTCAGCAATATAACGTGCTACTAAATAATAGTAAATATACTTATACGAAAAAGAATATACCGCCTTTTCTTCTTCTCTGACAAAAGAAGATTTCAACTTGGCAAGAATAGTTTCCCGTCCTTCTCTCAAATTGTAATGTTTAATATATTCATCATACTCATTATAGAATCCCACAGGAGTCGAAGCACTTGTAAATTCTGCAAAAAACTTTATTTTGTGCTGATGCATGTGATAAGCGACATACGATAAGAAACGAATGATTCCGTCATAGTCACTTTGAGAAAAGTTAGATTTACTTAAGGCCCCTTTCAAAAGAATTTCATATAATGTCGCATATGAAGTATGTTGTAATGGAGCATTATTCTCTTGAATAAGTTGCTGCGTCTGGAGCAAAGGTAATATAAAAATCGGATATGCGGGCATTAACTCTTTTCCAAGAATCGAAGTGACCTGATTGAAAATTATTTTTATCTGGTCTGCAACTGCTTCGCTTTGGTAAGTTGACATATTTTGTCCTATACGATACCATTTGTCTATTAAATTATTGCGTTTTTCATAACCGAATGGTTCTATATGGTATTGTATATAAGTAGATTCCGTGTTGTTTTGATCTATCAAAGTGCCTATGTCAATGACATCTTTAGATGTAACTATTATCCATTCAAAAGTATTCAATAAAGTCTTATATAATTCATTTTTTGCAGATACATTTAATATACTTTTGTCAATATTATCAATAAATAAGATGCGTTTCTTCTTCTCCAGCATCATATATTTGTCGTATGAAGATATGGCGTTTCTTGCATATTGTTTTTTATATGCTTGTTGAAGCGTCCCTCCTATATGAACACCTTGAATTTCTTCTCCTCGCAAAAACAATGGATATACACCTTTCTCATACATATGCACAGCATACATCTTTAACAGCGATGTTCTTCCTGATTGACTTTCTCCTTGTAATATATAAACTCGCCCACTGATTAAGTCCTCCAATAGATCTGCCGCATCTGTGTACATATACACTTTATCTCCTGCTAAATCTGTCAAAGGTTGCAAATCAGGAAAAACATAAATATCTCTAAGATTCAAATCCTTTTTGAATGGATGAGACAATGGAGCACCGGTATTAAGTAAATCTTGTTTCCATGTCTCCGCAAATTCAAAAGAATGAGTTTTTTGAGGAAGTAATTTAGTCTTTGGAGTAGATAAAATCAGTTCTCCATCTTCTTCAATTATATCTTGTATCTCTATTTCCTCCCATTTTTCTGTATCAACCGTGTATATTTGGAAACTATGGTGATCTCCCACTTGCAAAGATTCTGCTTCTAAATACAACACTTGATCTTCTGATTCTAATTCTGTACGAAGTTCACTTGCTTTATTGTGCTCATGTCCGCAAAGAAGTATGTGAGAGGAGGAAGATATATGGGTGCGAAATTTTACGCGATTATTTCTCTCTGTTTGCGAATCTAACCAACATGGGTTATGGTGGAATAACGTTATCACAATCTGCTGAACATTAGGTGTCTCCTCTTCTATGTTTATGAACGTATTCTCAGGCACCAAACAGAATCCATCACTTTCCTTTTCTTCTAAAAATACCGAAGTATTATATGATACTATTTTGAGTTGATGTTTATCATCCAGTTTCAAATCTTTCAAAGAAGATACAGATGGCTCTTGGTCCTCTTCTGTTACCCGTGAATAGAAATTCCAAAAATCTTTTTGAGGTTCTAAACAGATTGATAAAAGTTCTTCCTTAACGAAATCAGAATCTTTTATGCCTTTTATTATTGCAGACCTGACAATAGCTTGAGAACATTTATACTTATTATCGTGATTTCCCGGTACTATTATAAACTGAATTTCTGCTTTTGAATTCTCGCTCAATAACTCAGACTTCAGTCCTTTTAGAGCTGTTTCAGCATATGTGTATGCAGCAACATTGCCTCGATCTATTATATCGCCTGTTACGATAATACATATCTTTTCGCATAGATTTGTTAGCGGACGACATGCAGCGGCTATTTTACCATAATGCGTAACTACAAAATCCTCTTGAGAGGAAATGTGGAAATCAGAAAAATGGATAAGTGCAACTTTCATATTCTTGTATTTGATAATTTGTAATTATAACACTTGTTTAATCAATCGGTTTGTTGACACACGGATTATTTTCGCTATGCTTCGACCGCAAGCATCGGTCGATGGCTCTATAACGTACTATTGCTCCTTTATTCTGTGCCATGGTGATTTTAAATTTTACTATTTCTAAACCGCTGCAGCAATTCTTCTAAGCGTGCAGTAAGTTGTTCGTAAGTGGGCGCAGACTTCTTGTCATAGATATAAGTTCGAAGCATATCTGCATAATCCGCACTATATCGCTCTGCCATTTCGCCTTGCGGAATAAAGTTGATACATTGAGGCATATCCGTGGTATAATCCACACCTCCCACATGATAAAAGCGTTTTCTATGTTCAACAATAGTTGTATACAATACTGAGTCGGCTAAGGCATCTGCGGCCCAACGTGTATCTTGTAATTTCTCAATGTCATACAAGTGTCGGCTCATACGCAGGCTACGAGGAGCGCGACGCTGAAACTCCTCATTGAGAAGAAAAGTCTTTTCGAGGAATGTACGCGAAGGCAGGATCGTAGGAATAGACATCTGCATCTCATCATCTTCCTGCGGAAAAGCCTCGTATATCAAAGAAGAGATTGTGCGATTCTCAAAAGGCTCGTCCATGCCAAGACAACTAATCTCAATTTTGACAGTCGGTGGCACATAAGTCAATTGCGTATCAGCGATACTGTTATAATGCAGCAACAAAGCAGTCGGGTCACTATCATGGTCAACCGGCTTGAGCGTGCTATCCGGCTGAGGAGTCATGGTCACTGGTTCTAATGTGAAATCATCTACGCCTAATCGACGAATTGCTTCCGCCAACATGGGACATAGTTCATCCACAATAAAGTCGCGTGAATCGCGGCGAAGCAATTTGATTTGTTGATTGTTTTCGCATTGAGCATAAGCACGCTGACGAGCATCAATAAAGTATTGTCGTGAAATGAGTAAATCAATATCTTCAGAAAAACGCTTAATCAAATCCCATCCTTTACTCAGGCTCGTGCCACCTTTGAAGAACATATAATTGGAGCAAGGCAAAGAGAATAACGCCTTCAGTGTGAGCGTTACCCACCAGTCTTTCTCAACCGCGCTATCCACGATTCCTTTACTTTCAGCCACTTGCTGTAGCATTACTGTCCGCTCTTGTAACGAAGCATCAATCCACTTACTCATTAGTTATTTGGAATTAAAGGTTTTACTAAGGACCGTTCCCAAACCGGTAGCAACTTTAAGTCATGCTTAATCGTTCGCGGCTCGGGAGTGCGTACTATCAGAGCTGCTATTTGCCCTTTATGCTCATCCGTCACGTTCTCCTGTCCAATGGCGCGAAGAGCTTGATGGAGCACAGGCATTAGTTTTCCTCGAAAAGCGAAGTTATTTGCCACACCATGCTTGAGTGTAATAGCATGTTTGCCGACCGTCACTTGTCGGGCAGCGCCGTTTGTCAAGTATTCATAATTCATAGGAACTTGCGTAGTCAGCCCTAAATGATACATGGCAGTATTGCCCGTTGGTAAGATGGTGGCATGGTCACGTTTAGCAATAGCCGTGATTACTTCACTGACAGCAGGATAGAGTATTCCAAGACGAGTATGCACAGGTTTATAGTAAACACCATGTGACAAACGAACTAGCGTACCATCTTTTAACAAGTCGGCGAACACATTTCCAACGTACTCATCGTCATACTCCATGAAAGAGTCGCGGAACAAAATAGATCCATCCTTATGTCTCGTTATGCGATCCTTAAGTGTCATAATTTATTATAAAATGTGGGAAAAATTGCAAAAGTTTCCCACTTTTCGACTGCAAAGATACTGCTATTTTTTGTATTATGCAAATTATTCTTTAAGAAAATGAGAAAAAAGTGAATTTTTGCTGCATATTTACGAAAACTATCCGGAATTTTTGCAAAAATCCGGATGTTTTTTGAAAGTCGGGTCATGGAAAGAGCAGCTTGCGCTGCCCTTGCTCAATTCCGGAAGATGTGCCCATCGACCTCGGTGTAATCGCCACCCGAATCAAGATTGCGCCATACTGCCGAATAATCAATGCAGCATTGCAGCCACTGCGGCAAGTTCTTGAAGTAGCCGCACTCCTCGCACAGGTACTCGGCGAAATCTTCTGCGCTATCGTACTTGCCCTCGTAGCGCTCCTCGAAATCTTCGAGCGTGCCCTCATCCCAATAGGTAAGATACGCTTCGTATGCTTCGCGCTTTTCCTCGCTCAGCTCGGCATAAGCTTTGATTTTATCGAACGTGCTTTCGCCCATGCAGCCTTCACAATACCATTGTTCGGGGTAGTGCTCGTAATCTTGGAACATGAGTTCCGGATCCTGCTCATCCGCATGTAGGCGGTTGCAGAAATCGATAAACTCGTGGTACGTTTCAAAGGTTGTTAAATCAATCCACATGCCGTACAAACTTTGCTTGCAGTTGTACTTGTAGTACGTGCCACAACAGACTGCCGGATTGCTGTTCTCATAGTGTGCAGCGTGTGCACGGATTTCGTTCTTGGTTAATGGTTCTCTGTAGTTCATAATGCTAAAAATTTAAAAGTTATTAAAATACGTTTATATTGGCGGCTCTCATAGCCATCATATTATCAAGCGCTTTTTGTTGTGCGCGCTCCCATGCGAGTTCGCGCTCTAACTGCTTATACAGCCAAGCACCACGACCGGACATCAAATCGCGTTCGAGTTCCTGCTGTGCTTTGAAATCCTCAACACTGCAAGTGTATCGTACAATTTCTTTAACAACCTCGCTCTTGGGGCTTTCTATAACGGGAGCGGCTACGGATGATTCACTCCATAAAAGAGGGAGTTCTAACTGACTTTGCTGATGTGAAATGTGCTTGTACATAATTGCTGAATTTTATTTACGGTGCATTCGAAGTGCTTTGGTGAGATTGGTTGCAAGACTCGACCGACAAATACTACCGTCTGCGTGTGGAGATTTTTCGAGGCGACTTGTATAGCCTTGCTTATCGAGAGAAAGTATTAACTTCGCGCCGGAAATAGAGTTCAGCGGACAAGCACGTCATCAGCGAAGAGTGAACTGCCTATGGAGTGGACCATCTGCCGCTTCCGGGCAAGCCACAAGAGTACAGCACGTGCGTCAGCATGTAGAGGGCAAGATCAACGAGGTAACCTTGCCCGTTTCCGCGCCGCGAGCACCTTAGTCTGGGAAAGGTTACAAAAAGTTACCAAAGCAACCAGCGCGGTAACCTTCGGTAACCTCTCAAAAAAAACAAGCACATAAAAGAAAATATATAAACCACATACATTTTGGAGTACACACCGTTAACAGCGTACACAGTATTGATTTACAGGCATTTAAGTAAAACTATATATCCTTAACAATGTTAATATTCTTATATAATGTTAACAATGTTTACAAATATTAACGGATGTTTACTTGGTCTATGCGCATAAATTGCTGATAATAAGCAATGTGTACAATGTGTACGATGTTAATGCGTGTACCACAGCAAAAGACCATCAACCCAAGGACATGAAAAAAGCGCACAACCAATGGTCATGCGCTTCCTCTCTTATGCGGTTTGTTCGTCCGGGATGGTATCCTCCGGAATCAGGTTGATGTCGTATTGCTCAACCAGTTTGTCGTAGTCGAAACAATAAGAGAGTTCCGTGCTGGACTTTTGAATATTACGAGTGTTACCTCGTTCGTCCGTTTTGGTTTCATACTGTTGCACTCCTTGGATGATATCCTTATAGCGCACAATCTTCTTTCCGAGATAGGCAGGACTGTTCTCCAGATAGTACTCCAGTGAGTTCTTTGGCAGCAGCGGTTCGCCGGTACGATGTCCGTGCAGGGTATATAGTTGAGCGGTTTGCTTGATCTTTAGATACAGCACTCGTTTAGGTTGCTCGAAGCGACATAACTCACGATCACGGGTGTTGAGTTCAGAGACATACTCAACGCGGTAATCGCCTTCGTACGCAAGGTCACCTGTTCCGCGAAGGTAGCTGACGGTGTCCCAATAGGTAGCCAACTCGTTGTTCTTCTTGGTCTGCCGGTTTTGGTGGAGCGCGCCGTCAATGACTACGCGCAGCAGGTCTTGGTACGTGAATGGCAAATCGAGTGACGAACGAAGTGCATAGCAGGCCGCGAGAGGTACAACCCAGTTCCGCAGGATACGGTCTTCTACCGGCGAGTTCTGCAGCGCATCACGGAGATCATCAAAAGCACGATTATACGCTTCACGAAAGTTGGACTCAAACTGCGGACGATGACGCAGGATCTCCAGCGTCAAGTGCGTGCAACCCAACTTGCGGAGATTGACCAACTGTTGAAAGCGTTCCTTAGCATCATTGGAGAACTCGGACTTCGGGAAGCTGAGGAAGATAAAGCGTGAGAACAAGGCGATGTCGGCTGTAGCCATCTCCTGACCGGTGATGATAATACCGGAGTTAACCTTGGTTACTTCACGTTTCTTATCCTTATCCATATTCATACGGTTACGCCCGGTGCCATCCCAGAGACCTTTGAGGAACTCACGTTTGTCAAGGTCGATGCCGTTCTTGAACTCATCCAGATGAACAAGCGCATTGGCACATTGCGCGACAGCGTCTGCCAATGCAGGAAGAGTAGAGTTCTGGATGTTCGGAGGCGTGTTCTCGCAGATAAAGAACGACATGAGACTGTGACCGAGTTCGGACTTACCCGAACCTTTCGGACCGAAGATATTCAGCATCGGGAAGAACTTGGTCTGCGTCACGATGATATCACGGAAGAGAGTAGCCAATAAGAACGAGAAGGCGATCATGGCATTGTCGCCAAAGACCGATATCAATTGCTCTACGTATCGGCGAAGCGAAACGGCGCCGGTGTTCCGATGGACGAAGCTGCGTTCAAACTGATACAACTGGGTATCGTGCTTGTAGATGGTGGACAATGCGGGTAAGTACTGGTTGCCGAGTTCGGGCAGCCGGACGATGCCGTATTCGTCCACCGGGTACCACGTACCATTAGCAAGCACGCCATTACCGAACGCATAGAATCCTGCAGATTGCCAGCCGAGTTGGTCGATACGGGTGGCGGTCTCGGTGTTTTCGTAGAGATACATCTTTAGTTGTGTCAACCGTGCAGCAGATGCCGTCCAGAGGTAGTTGCCGAGGCCTTCGATACGTTGAGAGAACTTCTGCATGCTTGTGAGATCTTCCTGCTTGAGTTCGATGATTTCCTTCTGACCGCGCATGTTGGTCAATTCGAAGATACGCACAGCGTTGATGGAGTCACGGATATGGAAGAGTGGACGGAGGACGAAGTTCGACCACGAGAACATCTTACCATCTGCGCCCAGCGAAACGTAATGGTTATCCACTTGCTGGAAACCATAGCGCTCCAAAAGATCTTGATTGGATGGCGTAGAAGTATCACGCAACTGCGCCTCCGTCTTACGTTGTACGGCGGCACGAACGGCTTTGTTCCAAGTGCTGCGTCCCGGTACAAGCTTGATGAGTTTGTCGATGTACAGGTTACGTTCGTGTTCTTGGTCGCAAAGTGCTACGACATTGGCAATATCGTCAATAATGGAGATACTAACCTCTGCATCACCTGCGTCCGTGATGCGCTTGTCTGCGTACCAGATGACGAAATCTTCTTCGGGTAACTCGTTGAAGATACGCTCGTTCTTGCAATACGAATCGGGATCATTCTTCTGACCATCGGCGCCCAATGGTATCTCACGGACAACCACTTTGAAACCTGCGGCCATCGCGTTACGACCGGTCATCATCACTTTCTTGATACCCGTGCCGTAATGCTCGGAGATATTGTGCCGATCGGCGTCCGGCAGGAAGCACAAAGTGGTAGCGTAGCGTTTGAGAAGGTCGAGTTGTTGACTTGTCCAATCAGAACCAAGCGAAGCCACCGCATTGTCGATGCCGATAGATTGCAGACGAAGGACGTCCGGCGCTCCTTCGACCAGATAGAAACGACCTTCTTTGGCGGCTGCAGGCCATGCTTGCTCAATGCCGAAGATGGAATTGCTTTTCTGATAGAGCACGTTATTGGACGTGTTGAGATACTTGGGTGTGTTCTCATCGTTCGACATCGTACGCGCGGTATATCCAATAATACGATTGTATTTGTTCCGGATAGGAATCATGATACGACCACGGAAGAAGTCGAATTCCTGATGCGTTTTGTCCGAGTGTTTAAGCAGCCCCATCGACTGGAGTAAGGGTAAAGAAAGTGCTTCCTTTTGTGCGTATTTCTGCAAGCCTTCCCAAGCATCATAGGCATAGCCTATACCGCTTTCTTCAACGAGGTCGATACCCCAACGTTCGGAGGCGTATTCATAAGCAGCACGAGCTTCTTCGTCTTGGTTATGGATGTTCGCCGCGTAGTACTTCTGAACGACCTCGTAGGCAATCAACATGGACTCGCGTTGTTTGTCCTGTTCTTGTTCTTCGGGAGTGCGTTCGCGGGTATCTTCCTCGACAGGGATGTTATGCTTCTTCGCAAGAAAACGAACGGCCTCGATGAATGAAAACTTCTCCTTTTTCTCAATGAAGGAGATGGCGTCACCGCCTTCGCCGCACGCACCAAAGCAATGCCATGTGTTGCGCACCGGATCAATATGGAAAGACGGCGTCTTTTCATTGTGCAACGGGCAGCAGCACTTGAACTTACGTCCGGACGATTGGAGCGTGGCATAATCAGAGACAACGTCTTTGATATTCACCTGCAATCGGACTAATTCTATTGTGCGATTTGATAGCATATTAGTTTAGGATTTTTAGAGGGCAATAGAAAGTTGGAACGCGTCCAACTCTCTACACGGATTAAGAATTAAGGTGTTGCTTTGCATAGTACTTTTCTACGAAGCGCTGCTGAGCGCGATCTTCGTTGCGATAGTGGTTCAGGATTTGGTTGATAACCTCGTCCTCTAACTTGGTTACATTCGCATGCTCGCATTTGTAATAAAAGGTGGAATTGCTCCATCCAGTACGCTGCATGACTACACGTTTGAACTGGCGTCTCCGACTGCCGGTCAATTGAAGATAATAACGTTTAAAGGTTTTCATATAGGTTGGTTTTTAGTTAATTTGGCTTAAAAATGCTAATTTTGCATAAAATTTGCGTATTATATTTGCGTATTTGCAATTTTTGTTGTACTTTTGTGGTGCAAAATTAGTGCTTTTCGGTGACATACCCAACGAATTTAGCATTAAATGCGTATTATTATAGCATTTTAGTAATTATAATACGCGGATGCGCACTATAATTACTTTTTGAAACAAAAACCTATGTACGACGGAGATGCAATCAGGCTTTTATTAGCCAAACAGAAGAAGTCACAGCGAGACTTATCTATGGCTGTGACCGGTAAACCCAACAGTAGTTTGCATAACCTTTATAAGAATCCTACGGCCTCGACAATAGAGAAGGTTGCAGACTTCTTTAATGTAACTATCGACTCCCTGTTTGTGCGTACGCGTCAACCGATTGATTACGCGACGGAGACAGATATGGAGAATGGCTATCTGAAGAAGCTAATCCAATATCAAGAGACCACCATCAATGCTTCGCAATTATTGGATGACGCCAACAAGTACATGCTGGAGCAGTTAAAGCATCGTGTGGCAGAACTGGAGAGCCGGTTGAAATATATTCAGAATCATCCGGAGGCTATTGGTGAGTTAGAGCCGCTACCAGAGTTCAACTTGATAGTTCCATATATGCAAAGTGTAGGGGAAACGCAAGTATATACCAACCTTACCGAGAAGCAGAAACGTGAGGCAAAGGCACGCGCCAAGATACATAAGAAGTATCAGAAGAAAATTCTTGAACCAAAAATCAAGAAAGATTTAGAGGATGCCGGACAATAACTCCTTTTAAAATACATATGTGCGCGCGGCGCTTATATGCGCGCGTGTGTGAATTTTGCGAACCTGGTAAAATGGTATTCAAACCATTAGGATACTTTCGATAATAAAGAGAAGATGAAAAGTATACGAAAATTAACAAAATCGTGCTAAGTTTGCATTTTTATGCCCTAAAATTTGCACATGTTAAATATTTTTTGTACCTTTGCAGTCGATTTGGATGGAAAGGAAATGACCCAAAATCTGCCCAAACCGTCCTAACGTAAAATGATATTTGAAATTGCTAACTAACTGATTGATAGTCAGGGAGAAAAATGAGGCTTCGACTCAGATTTCGTGTGAGTTCGAGTCTCATCCTGCGCACTCTGAGACATCTTCTTCGGAAGGTGTCTCTTTTTTATTTTCGTAACTTATTGAAAATCTGTCAAGTAAGTCAAAAAACTTATTGCGATTCTCGGTTCGATAATTGCGTTTTATCCTATCCCATAAAATTCCGTTAGGAAATACCAATTCTTGGATTTTCTTCTTAGTATCTACATCCCCTTGTTTGTAAACAACAGTGACGATAACTATTCCCATAACACCTATACCGCGGAACAATGGGAAGTCCGCGAGGGGTATGCGATCTCCATGATTACGAAGGATGTGGACAAACCTTTCGACTTTTTTGATAAATGCAAGTTTTTTTTAAAAAAGGAACGTTTAATTTGGTCAATTCAAAAAAAAGCAGTACTTTTGCACTCGTTAAAAGTGTGTATTGCCACAAAAATATCGAATAAACATGGAAATAAAGAGAGATTTTTATCTTCAAGAACTGCTACAAAGCCGTCATAACGGCATGATAAAAGTGATTACCGGTTTACGTCGTTCCGGAAAGTCCTATCTGCTGTTCAACCTTTTTGCTGATGCTTTAGTTCACGAAGGTGTTGCTGATAATCATATCATCAAAATCAACTTGGAGGATAGACGTAATAGTGAACTACGCGATCCGGACAATCTCCTACATCACATTGACTCGTTGTTAGTGGATGACCAAATGTATTATATCTTATTGGATGAAGTACAAATGGTTCGTGAGTTTGAAGATGTGCTCAATAGTTATTTGTCGGTTAAGAATGCGGATGTCTATGTAACGGGCTCCAACGCTAAATTCCTGTCGAAAGATATTATCACGGAGTTTCGTGGTCGAGGATGGGGAGTCCATGTGCATCCCTTGAGTTTCGAAGAGTACATGTCTGTTCATTCGAGTTCTGATATGACGCGTGCTTTAATGGATTATATGCAGTATGGTGGTCTGCCAAAGGTGGCACTTATGCAAGACGAGAATGAGAAGAAAACATATCTTCAAGATTTACTTCTTCATACCTATCTGCGAGATATTAAGGAACGTAATGGTATTCTGTTGGACTCCGATTTGGATGAATTGATAGATGTAATCGCGAGCAACATCGGTAGTCTAACTAATCCTTTGAAGATTCACAACACGTTCAAGTCTGTTAAGCAGAGCCGTATAACTCAAGATACTATCAAGAAATATCTCGATTATATGCAGGATGCTTTCTTAATAGAGAAGGCTGTTCGTTATGATATCAAAGGACGCAAGTATATAGACACTCCTGCGAAATACTATTTTGAGGACTTAGGTTTGCGCAATGCACGTTTGAATTTCCGTCAAATAGAACAAACCCATCTTATGGAGAACCTGATATACAACGAGTTGCGACTACGCGGTTACTCCGTTGATGTAGGACAAGTTACTATGTATATAAGGAATGAAGAAGGCAAGACGGAGCGTAAACAATTGGAAGTGGATTTTGTGTGCAACAAAGGATATGATCGAGTGTACATCCAATCAGCCCTGAATTTGGATGGGGACAGCAAAGAAGAGCAAGAATTAGCTTCACTCAAACATATTAACGACAATTTCCAAAAGGTTGTTATCGTTGGCGGTATGCAGCCTACCTATCGTAACAATGACGGGATTTTAGTTCTCAATATTTTTGATTTCTTGCAGAATAAAGTAACTATCTAAAATTTAGAATTATTTTGTTACGAAAAAATTTGGTCATGTTGAAAAAAAGCAGTACTTTTGCGCGAGTTTTAGAATACAAAACGAACCATGAAAAAGAAAATTCTCGGTTTAGATTTAGGTGTCGGCTCAATTGGATGGGCCTTGATTGAAACGGAAGACAACCAACCTAAAAAGATTTTAGGTATGGGTAGCCGCATTGTGCCTATCAGTAAGGATGATAACGACCAATTTTCCAAAGGACAAGCAATCACCAAGAATGCAGACCGCACCCAGCGTCGCACGGCTCGTAAGGGTTATAACCGCTATCAAATGCGCAGGGCATTGCTGACACAAGTCTTGCGCGACAAGAACATGTTGCCAGAGCGACTGGATGAGAATGTCATTGATTTATGGAAACAACGTAGCGATGCGGCTACTGAAGGGCATCAACTGACGTTATCACAAATAGGTCGTGTACTATATCATATAAACCAGAAACGCGGTTACAAACATAGCAAAGCGGACGATAACGGAGATAGCAAACAGACCAAATATGTAGAGGAAGTAAACAAACGCTACAAAGAGATACAGGAGGCTCATCAAACAATCGGGCAACATTTTTATTTAGAGTTGCTGCGCAGTAAAATTGAGCGTGCTAATGGTCCTTATTATACATATCGCATCAAAGACAAGGTTTTTCCGCGTGCAGCGTATATCGCTGAGTTTGACCAGATAATGACGGTTCAGCGTGTATATTATCCAGAGATTCTTACGGATGAGTTAATTGACACACTGCGTAACCGGATTATCTTCTATCAGCGTCCGTTGAAATCTTGCAAGCATTTAGTTAGTCTTTGCGAGTTTGAGGTACGTCCATATAAGACCAAAGAAGGTAAGATAGTTTATGGCGGACCTAAATGTGCACCGCGAACTTCGCCTTTAGCGCAACTATGTGCAATGTGGGAAACGGCGAATAATATCACTCTGACTAATCGGAACAATGAGAAATACGACTTCACATTAGAGCAACGCAAACAAATCGTTGATTTCCTTTGTCACAACAAGGAACTGAAAGTCTCGCATTTGCAGAAGATACTGGGTATCGGAAGAAATGATGGATGGTATGGCGGAAAGGCTATCGGAAAGGGTATAAAAGGCAATGCCACTCTCAACCAATTACGCGAGGCTTTGCAAGGCAAATATGACCAGTGGTTGGAAATGCCGATTAAGCATATTGATGTAGTGGATGCAACAACCGGCGAGGTATTTTGGGCGGTTAGTCCGGAGATAGAGGAAACGCCGCTGTTCCGCTTATGGCACGCTGTATATTCTCTGCAAAATTCCGAAGAACTGGCAAAAACACTTCGTGAGAAATTCCAAATAACAGACGAATCGGTTATTGAGGCATTGTGCAAGATAGATTTTATCAAACCGGGCTATGCCAACAAATCACATAAGTTCATCCGTCGCTTGCTGCCGTATTTGATGGATGGAATGATGTATAGCGAAGCTTGTGAGCGCATTAATATCAACCATTCCAACAGTATGACGCGTGAAGAACGCGAGCAACGCCCATTGAGCGCCCGCCTCCAACTGCTGCAAAAGAACCAACTGCGTCAACCGGTGGTCGAGAAAGTGCTGAACCAGATGATTAATATCGTCAACTCTCTCAAAGACCAATACGGTGAGATTGACGAGGCACGCGTGGAATTGGCGCGCGAGCTGAAACAAAGCCGTGACGAGCGTGAGAGTGCCTATAAGTCGATGGGACAAAATGAAAGACGCAACAAAGAGATTGCAGACAAAATAGCCGAGTTTGGTATCCGTCCCTCACGTTCGCGCATACAGAAATATAAGATGTGGGAAGAAAGCATGCATCAATGTTTCTACTGCGGCAAAACCATAGATTTGGCCGAGTTCCTCAATGGAGCGGATGTAGAAATCGAGCATATTATCCCGCGCAGTATTTTGTTTGATGACAGTTTCAGTAATAAAGTGTGTGCATGTCGTCGTTGCAATCAAGAGAAAGGCAACCAAACGGCAATGGAATATATGGAATCCAAGCCGGCTGGAGATCTTGAAGCATACAAACGCCGAGTGGATGAGGCTTTTACAGCCAAACGTATCAGCAAAACCAAGCGTGACCATTTATTATGGCGCAAGGCGGATATTCCAACAGATTTCATAGAGCGACAGTTACGTCAGAGCCAATATATAGCAGTTAAAGCAGTTGAAGTATTACAAGATGGTATCCGCCAAGTATGGACAAGCGGCGGTAGTGTTACTGATTTCTTGCGCCACCAATGGGGATATGACGAGATTTTGCACACCCTCAATCTGCCACGCTATCGACAGGTAGAGGGATTGACAGAGTTCGTAGATTATGAACATGCCGGACAGAAACATACCGAGGAGCGTATTAAAAATTGGACAAAGCGTATTGACCATCGCCATCATGCAATTGATGCACTAACGGTTGCTTTGACACAGCAGGGATATATTCAGCGTTTGAATACTCTGGAGGCTTCGCATGATTTTATGGAAAAGCAAGTCAAAGAGGCAGGAACACATTACAACGAGAAGAAATCCATCTTGGAGAAGTGGATTAACGAGCAACCACATTTCTCGGTAGAAGAAGTAACCAATGCAGTAGATGGCATCCTTGTTTCCTTCCGTGCCGGCAAACGTGTTACCACGCCTGCGCGCCGCGCAATATATAAAGGAGGCAAACGTGTTATTGTACAGCGAGGGATAGAAGTACCGCGCGGAGCATTGACGGAAGAAACAATCTATGGCAAATTAGGCGATAAGTTTACGGTTAAATATCCGCTTGATCATCCTTCCATGAAGCCGGAGAATATCGTAGATTCTACAATCCGCGCACTTGTGCAGAAACGTGTCGCTGAACGAGGTAAAGAGGCATTCAAGGAGCCGATTTATTCTGCGGAAGGCATGGAGATAAAGAGTGTTCGCTGCTATGCAAATGTTACGAATAATAGTGTTGTGCCCATTAAGTATAATGGAGAAGGGCAACCCATTGGATACGCAAAGAAAGGTAATAATCACCATGTGGCAATATACATAGACAAAAACGAAAAAGCACAGGAGAGTGTTGTTAGTTTTTGGGATGCGGTGGAACGCAAGCGTTATGGCGTGCCGGTAGTAATCACCAATCCGCATGAGGTCTGGGATAGTTTGCTCAACACAGAATACCCACAAGAGTTTTTGGCTAAATTACCAAATGATGACTGGCAGTATCTATTTTCCATGCAAGAAAATGAAATGTTTATCTTAGGAATGGAAGAAGATGAATTTAACGATGCAATCGAACGCCAAGATTATGCAGCGTTAAATAAACATTTGTATAGAATACAGAAAATTAGGAGTGGAGAGTACACTTTCCGTTATCACACAGAAACGAAAGTGGATGATAAGTATGAGGGAGTCGCAAATGGAACTAATACAAGTTTTCAATTAGGAGCATTAGTAAGTATTAGAGGTATCAGTAGTCTATTTGCCAAACATCCTCATAAAGTAAAAATCGATATACTTGGTCATATTCGCAAGGTATGATAAAGCGCGTCTTATGTTTTGAGAACCCGGCTCGGTTGAGCCTCAAGCTGGAGCAGATTGTAATTGAATTGCAAGATGTTACGCGTACTGTGCCTATTGAGGATGTCGGAGTCGTGATTCTTGACCATAAGCAAATCACCATTACGCACGCCCTCATAGATGCACTATTGGCTAACAACTGTGCGATAGTAACAAGCAACGATAAACACCTGCCCGTAGGACTGATGCTTCCGTTAGACGGACACAACTTGCAAAGTGAGCGTTTCCGCGAGCAGATAGAAGCATCCGAACCACTCAAAAAACAGATGTGGCAGCAGACGGTAATTGCTAAGATTTTAGGACAAGCTCATGTATTAGGGACACAGCATATCGAGCACGGAAATATGTTCAAATGGGCTAAGGATGTGCGTTCCGGAGATACAGACAATATGGAGGCACGCGCAGCGGCATATTACTGGAGAACAGTATTTAAAAATGATGAGTTTATCCGGGACCCACAAGGTATGCCGCCTAATAATTTACTCAATTACGGCTATAGTATTGTTCGTGCGATGATGGCTCGGGCATTGGTAGGAGCCGGATTACTGCCTACATTAGGCATTCATCATCATAGTCGGTATGATGCCTATTGTTTGGCAGATGATATCATGGAGCCTTACCGCCCGTTTGTAGATATGAAAGTATTGGAGATGTGGCAAAAAGGAGGCATAACAAGCGATATTTCTTCCGAGCAAAAGCGGGAACTATTAGGAATAACAACCATGGATGTCAACATCTCCGGGCATCGCAGCCCGATGATGTTGGCTATCCAAACCACCGCGCAGAGTGTGCAGAAATGTTACTCCGGCGAAGCAAGAAAAATCATATATCCTGATTGGTAATACATAAGATACAATGAAGGGTAAGCAAGAAAGTTCTATGTCAGTTGCCCCGAATGACATTCGGGATAATCAACATAGAGAGCAAAATAAGGAACAGCACTGGCACTGGCAAAAGCAAGGGACAGCATGGAAAGGTATCGGAATTTATCATATTACTCTGTCGGTATCTAATCGTGAACCTTTATTAGGTACACTCGTTATTCCGGATAATAATCCTACGCAGGCCTATATAAAACGCACAGAATTAGGGGAAAAGGTGATAGATTGTTTATGGAGTGTGCCAAAACACCATCCGGATGTCCGCATTATAAGTTTTGACATTATGCCGAATCACTTACATACTATCTGGCATGTGGTTCGCCCAATGCCTACCGGAATCAAAAGCGTTGTGCGTGGTTTTTGGCAAGCAGTTAAGCAGATTGGAAGGGAATATTCTATGTCAGTTGCCCCGAATGACATTCGGAATAATCAACATAGCGAGGCGAATCCCATATTCTCAGAGATGCCGTTTATACGTCCTCTTTCCCGGAAAAATCAACTTGATACGATGATTCGCTACACTTGGCTTAATCCCCAACGATTGGCGACAATGCAACTTATGCCGGGGTTCTTCCGCATACAAGATAATATTGTAATTGCCGGTAGAACATACAAAGGATTGGGAAATGTGGAACTATTATATAAAAAGGAGTATTTGCCTGTACATGTACGAAATATATGGGTGGAAGCAGCGAAACATGGAGATGATAAGCAACTGCGTGACTATATGAATGGATGCGTTTTGGCTGCAAGAAATGGTACAATCTTAGTCTCACCATTCATATCGGAAAACGAGAAAGCAATAATGGAGGAACTGCTCAAAGAAAGACTTCCATTCATTTACATTGCTGATAACGGCTTTCGAGACTATTACAAACCCAAAGATGTTCTGTTTGATGCAGTCGCACAAAAACAGTTGCTCATCCTCAGCCCATGGGAATACGATGCACATAAAAAACATGTCACCCGTACTGAATGTGTTGAGATGAATAAAATGGCAGAGGAAATCTCTAATATGTAAACATATACGGTCTAAAACAATAACTGCACGAACGAAAGCATCGCGAATGCAGTTGTGTATGTCATTCAAAAAAGTAAACAATACGGTCTAAAACAATTCCACGCGCAAACTGGCAGACGTACGACCGTTGTGTATGTCATTCAAAAAAGTAAACAATACGGTCTAAAACAATTTGGTACAGGCACAAGATGATTTGGAACAGGGTTGTGTATGTCATTCAAAAAAGTAAACAATACGGTCTAAAACAATACGCAATACAGCCGCTGATTTGATTTCAACGTTGTGTATGTCATTCAAAAAAGTAAACAATACGGTCTAAAACAATGCAAAAAATCCAAAAAGTAGGCAGAAATGAGTTGTGTATGTCATTCAAAAAAGTAAACAATACGGTCTAAAACAATTTGAATATAAAACTTACCAATATTCAAATAGTTGTGTATGTCATTCAAAAAAGTAAACAATACGGTCTAAAACAATAGCGAGAGCATGGGGGTCGTTGAGGCACACGTTGTGTATGTCATTCAAAAAAGTAAACAATACGGTCTAAAACAATATATAACGGAGCAGCCACGGCTGGATATAAGTTGTGTATGTCATTCAAAAAAGTAAACAATACGGTCTAAAACAATTTCGAACGTTGTGCCTGATACATCAAAAACGTTGTGTATGTCATTCAAAAAAGTAAACAATACGGTCTAAAACAATGAGCGCATGGAAAAGGCTATCGAAAAAGGTGTTGTGTATGTCATTCAAAAAAGTAAACAATACGGTCTAAAACAATCTTTTGCCAATGTACTAACCATACCTTTGAGTTGTGTATGTCATTCAAAAAAGTAAACAATACGGTCTAAAACAATAAGAAGAACGGCATGAATGGTTCATCATGTTGTGTATGTCATTCAAAAAAGTAAACAATACGGTCTAAAACAATAGATTCCGTATAAAGCCCTTAAACACAACAAGTTAAAGCTTGTTTTAGAACGTAAAAAAGCAGTACTTTGCGGTACTGCTTTTGTTTTTTGTCAGCCATTTTTAGTTTTCTAAAACAACTCCAATTGTTGAACAGGTTGATCTTTGATGATTTCTTTGCAGCAATCGAAAATCTGCATATCGCCGAACTGTTTATCTGTAATCCGGAGTATACCTATCTTACCAAATGGCGGCATCCATTTCTTTACGCGCGCAATGTGTACTTCTGCGTTCTCTGCACTCGGGCAATGCCGCAGATAAATGGAAAACTGAAACATAGTGAACCCATCCATCAAGAGCTTCTTACGGAACAGGGCATATTCCTTCCTGTCTTTCTTGGTGTCAGTAGGAAGGTCAAACAAAACCAGTACCCACATAATTCTATATTCGCTAAATCGCGTATCCATTTTGCTGCAAAGATATAGAAAATCACGGAGAAAAACAAGTTATTTTATAAATTTCTTGCGTATTTCAAAAAAAAGTTGTATCTTTGCACAACTTTTTTGAAGGACATACACAATAAGGATTATTCCGATGTGTAAACATTTAGGGTGGGAGGTAACTCTCGCCCTCTTTTTTGCCTATTCATACCTATAGCCTTCTTTCCCGTGCAGAATGCATACGAAAAAAATCGAACATATTGCACAATCTGTAAAAATATACTACCTTTGCACCGGATTTCCAATATAGGGAGTCCGGATTTTTTTTGTTTAACCGCGAGGTTTTGCTTTGGCTTGTGGCCACATCGAAAACGTTTTCACAAAACAGAGCCGAGCATAAATCCTTTCGGTGATGAAAGATCAAATTACAAGCCCTGCATCGCAGGCACGGACGCGTAAGCGTCGTAACACCTACCGTAATCTCGCTATTGAGTTTTACGCCCGTAACTCATCCTCTGTCCTGGCTCTTACGCATGTGCACTGGCCTAATCAGCCGTGGGCATCACAGCCCGAATTGGCACGGCTTCTCTCTCACGAACTGGGGTGGGAGGTGGACTACCGTTCGCTCTCACGCCAACTGAAACGCGTCCATCGCTTCGACCATGATGTCATGGAACGCACTCTTCAACTTTGTGGCAGATGGAATTCTCCATGCCTCAGAAAAGTTGTACCTTTGCACACAAATTCAAAATAACTATGGCAAACAGGCAAGAAACAGTGTGTGATTATGTTTACAGTAATCTGGTACAGTGCAACCGTTTGCGTCACGATGTGGTAACTAACAAAGTGCAGATCGCGTTCGACAATCGGTGTGCAAAAGTCCATACCGCTCCGCTACATGGACGGGCAAGCGATGTCTCCGCTCTCCCCACCGGACTCACTGCGTTAGCGCCCGTGGGGGACCCCATTTATGGCTGGCGGGATATCACGACGGCGGATGTGAACGATATTGTGTGTGACTGCTCGGCAGAGAGCGGTCTGAGTATCAGCGCCAAAGAGGTGTTGGCCGTGCTTCAGAGCCATCGCATACCCGAGGTGCATCCATTGCGCGAGTATGTACTTAACTGCCGCCCGTACACCGACGACCAACCCGACTGGATCGCCTGGTTGGCAGAGCAGGTGAAGGTAGCCGGCGGAGAGATGGAGCAGAAACTCTGGGTAAACACATTCAGGAAATGGTTTGTAGCAATGGTTGCCGGTTGGATGCAGGATGATGTTGTCAACCAGCAGGTACTGGTTCTAATCGGTCGTCAGGGGATATTCAAAACGACATGGTTGGAGCACCTCTTACCGCCCGAGTTGCGCTCCTATGGCTGCAAGATGGCTAATGCAGCCCAACTCAACAAGGACGAGCGGCTACGCATTGCGGAGTATGGTCTCATCGCTCTTGACGAGATAGACGCCATGGGGCCGCGTGAACTGAATGTGATGAAATCCGTCATCACCGCTTCGGATATATCCGAACGAGCCGCCTACGGCTATACCAAGGAGCGGAGGATCCGTCTGGCTTCTTTCTGCGCCTCGGGCAACAAACAGGAGTTCCTGACCGACCTCACCGGCAACAGACGGTGGCTGCCATTCCTGGCGGAGAGCATACAGAACCCCTTCTATATCACCCTGCCGTACGAGCAGATTTATGCGGAGGCGAAATATCTGATTGACACCGGTTTCCAGTACTGGTTCGACATGGATGACATCGACGCCATCGAGGCGCACAACGATGATTTCCGTGCGCAGGAGAACGAGGAGCAGCTGCTCGCGGTCTATTTCGACATCCCTGCCGAAGGCTGCGGTCAGTTCATGACCACCGCCGAGATCAGCGACAAACTGGTATCGTGGGGCAATATCAAGAAGCCGATGAGTATGAGCCGCTTAGGGATGGTGCTCCAGCAGGCAGGCTACCAGAGCAAGCGGATCGGGAAGGCAGGAACAAGAGGATGGATAGTAAGAGAGAGGGGATTAGAGGAGGTGAATGCTAATCGCAATATAGAAGGTAGAGGCTGACGGCTGACAGGCTGACACCCTTTTCCTAAAACTATACACACCCACACGCGTGTGTGAAGA
>JAGKVE010000004.1 GCA_021152555.1 Bacteroidia bacterium
TATTTGTATAATTGAAAAAAAATACGTACCTTTGCACGCATTTTATGGATTATGAAGATAATCGGCTTTGTATATCACGACGGTGAGACGGAAATGGTCCTGAAAGGCGACAGTTGTTTGCTGAACGGGCGTAAGCCGCTTTTCATACCCGACTGGACGACTGACTTAGGCGTTACGGAATGCCTTATTCTGCGCGTAAGCCGTTTAGGAAAAGAGATAGCCCCTAAGTTCGCGAGCCGTTATTATGATGCCGTCGCTCCGGGTGCAGACTTTGTTGCGCAGGACGTACTGCGCGAGGTTCAATCCGCAGGGCGGCCTTGGACACAGGCACTCGGCTTTGACTACTCGCTCGCGATTGGAGAATGGAGTGACGTACAAAGTGACAAAGTACAAAGTACAAAAGAATGGGTAATGACTCCCGAAGAGGCGATTGCAGAGGCAAGCAGAGTGATGACTATCCGTCAAGGCGACCTGATTTACATCCAACGCCGCCAAGCCCCACGGACCGTCCATAAAGAAGACATCATCCGCATTGAGATAAACGGCGAAGAGAAACTATATTGCAAGATTAAATGAGAAAAATACTGAGTATATTGCTAATCGCGCTGAGCCTGCCTATGATGGCGGGGATTCATTCATATGCCGACCAGTCTGTTCTGGCGGAAGGCAAATGGGTGAAGATTCGTGTAAGCGAGACAGGTGTATGCCGTATGTCGTTCAGCGAGTTACAGAACGCGGGGCTGAACCCGCAGCAGTTACGCGTGTTCGGTTACGGTGGGGCTCAGTTGGCACAAGATTTCACCAAAAAGAAGATAGATGACCTGCCTCAAGTACCTGTCTTTGTCGGATCAGACTACGTGCTCTTCTACGTACAAGCCAACATCAGTTGGACATACACGGGTACTCGTTTCGCACATACGCGCAATACATATTCGGACTACGGATATTATTTGCTGACAGATAACGCAGGTAGTCTTTTGTCGCCGGCGGAAGGCGATGCCATAGAAGGTGTTCCGACGGATGTAACGCAATATCTGGATTATCAGGTACACGATTATGACTCGCTGAACCTGGTTGACCGTTCAGGCGTGTCAGGCGGCGGTCGTTCATTCTATGGCGAACAGTTCAATGCCAACCAACGCCGTACATTCACGTTCAATACCCCGAATGCGATAGAGGGCGAGCCGAGCAGCGTCTATGCCGAAGTAGCCGCCTCTGCAGCAGTCAACTCTTCTTTCTATGCCACCCTTAACGGCACAGATGGTAAGAGTACGTCCATCAAATCCATTCCGGATCACTACACGATGGCATGCACAGGAACCTTCAATTTCCAAAGTGCCGCCGAAAAGACACGCCAGCAAATACAACTGACTTTCCAATGCAATCAGTCGGGTTCGCTCGGATGGCTGAACTTCATTGAGCTAACCACTCCGACAGCACTGACGATGAGCGGTAGCTGGCTTCCTATCCGCACAAACGTCAACTACCGTACAGCTGTTCCCGTACGTTTCCATTTGAGTGGCGCTGACGCCAACACGCAGATATGGGATGTGACGGATCTGAGTGCCATCCGCCGTATGCCTGCAAGCCTGAACGGCAGCGAGCTGACATGGGTCGGCACACAGAAGGACGGCGTACATGAGTACGTTGCAGTCAGGACAAACGGCAACGAGTTTGTCAACGCGCAAATAGTCGGCGAGATAAAGAACCAAAACCTGCACGCGCTGAAGAACATTGACTATGTTATTATCTGTCCGGAAGGTTATGAAGCCGTTTCCACGGATTTGGCGAAAGCGCATGAGACCAAAGAGGCTATCACTTGGGCGGTAGTAACTGACCGGCAGGTGTATAACGAGTTCTCCTCCGGCACGCCGGACGCGACTGCCTACCGATGGCTGATGAAGATGTTGTACGACCGTGCAGACGGGAACGGTATCGCCAAACCTCGATGGCTGTTACTTATGGGGCATGGTACGTTTGACAACCGTAAGTTACTGCCCAACTCAGGAGAGGCATTGCTGTTAACCTACCAAGCCAAAAACTCCGAGAACGAGGTGAACGCCTACGCTACAGATGACTATTTCGGTTTCCTTGATGACAACGAAGGTGACAGCGATACACAGGGCCGCATGGATATAGGCGTCGGACGTCTGCCTGTGGGTTCCGTGGATGAGGCGCGCATGACAATCGATAAACTGATTACCTACATACGCAACGAGCACACCGGCAAATGGAAAAACCAGATGATATTCCTTGCCGATGACGGCGAGCACGGTACGCACACCGAGACGGCGGAAGGCAGTTCGGAACGCGCACGGCTGAAAAATCCGGATTTCATAGTAAATAAGATTTACCTGGACGCCTACCCTCAAGAAGTCAATGCGAGCGGCGAGAGTTATCCGTTGGCAAAGAACCGTTTGGTAAACCTGCTCAAGAACGGCGCACTGTTCTTCGGCTATTCGGGTCATGGCGGCTATAACTCCATTACGAATGAGGGCATACTCAATCAGAAAGATATCGAATCCATGACGAACAAGAACCAGGCGTTCTGGTTGTTCGCGACCTGCAGCTTTGCGAAGTGCGATGCAGGGCGCCGTTCGTCTGCCGAGTCGGCGGTGCTCAATCCGAACGGCGGTGCCATCGGAGTGCTGGCAGCCACGCGTACTGTTTATGCAACGCCGAACACCGAGCTATACCGCAGTGTAACAGACACGCTTTTCGGGCACAAGAATGTATTCAACTACAATACCACCCTCGGCGAAGCTGTCTCTATCGGTAAGAACCGACTGGGGTCGGATATGAACAAGATGTCATACGTGCTGTTAGGCGATCCGGCCATGCGGCTTAATTTCCCGACAGACTATTACGTACAGACAACAACCAAGATAGATACCCTCAATGCGCTCTCCGTACAGAAAGTAGAAGGGCAAATCATAGATGAGGACAAGACGATTGTCGCCGGCTTTAACGGGAAGGTGGACATCACGATTTACGACAAAATGCAAGTCATCAAGACACGTGACAACGACGACACATCCGGAGAGGCGAAAGAATTGTCATACAACGACTACCCCAACACGATTTTCTCCGGCTCAACAGAAGTAAAAGACGGCAAATTCCAATACACATTCATGGTGCCCAAAGATATCCGTTATAATTACGGAAACGGCCGCATCGTCTATTACGCGCTTTCAAAAGATGAAACGGAAACGATGGAGGCTATCGGGCATTTTGAGAACTTTATTATCGGCGGAACAGGTTCTATCCTCAGTGCCGATACCACAGGACCGCAGATGACCATATACCTGAACACCAAATCCTTCAAGGATGGCGACAAGACATACGCTACACCGCGTTTCTTTGCCGACCTGTATGACGAGAACGGCATCAACACAGCTGGTGCCGGTATCGGACACGACCTGATGATGATCATTGATGACGACCCGAAACAGATATACACGCTGAACGAGTATTTCACAGCTGCCAACAACAGTTATCAGGAAGGTCAGGTAAGTTATATGATGGGCGGACTGACAAATGGTCCTCATAATCTTACCTTCCGGGCTTGGGACTTGCTGAACAACAGCACGACGCAAAGTTTGAATTTTGTAGTTGAGGGAGGACTGGACCCGTCCATCACATCTGTCACTACCTACCCCAACCCGGTTGACCACCAGAGTATAGTGAATATTGTTGTGGACTATAACCAACCGGACGAACTACTGCAAACAGAGATGTATTTATACAATCTGAGCGGACAAATGGTATATAAACATACGCAAGGCAATCCGGACGCAATGTCTATCAATATCGGTTCTTTGGGCCTGCAGCCGGGCGTGTATGTCTATACCGTCAAAATCAAATCCGCGTCCAGCCGGTTTAGCGCAACGTCGGGTAAAATAATTGTAACTAAATAAATGTCAAATAATAAAAGTCTGTTTTTATTGCCTATGAAGCAAATCGCTGAATGAATTGATTAAACTGAATTAACAAACAAAAACGTATAAAATGAAAAAAACATTAATTTCTCTCGCTGCATTACTGTGCGCGACCACGATGAGTGCAGAGGCTGTAGTTGACGACACTATGAACCCCTTGATTACGGCAATGCCGTCAATGTCTATCGCACCGGACGGCCGTGCTGCCGGTATGGGTGATGTGGGTGTTGCAACAGAAGCTGATTTTAACTCGCAGTACTGGAATCCGGCCAAGTACGCGTACATGTATTCCAAAGGCGGAATAACCGCCAACTACACACCATGGTTACGTAAGTTGGTAGGCGACATCGACCTTGCTTACTTAGCCGGTTTCTATAATATCGGCGAGTTAGCCGGAGGTATCGGTGCCAGCTTCACGTATTTCTCAATGGGTGATGTGGCACTGACGGACGGAAGTGGAAACGTACTTCAAAACGTCCGCCCGAACGAGTGGGCTTTGGATGTCAGCTATTTCCGTAAGTTACATGAGTACGTATCCATGTCAGTTGCCGTTCGCTTGCTCTACTCCGACCTGACTAACGGAATGAATAACTCCACCGCCGGCGGTACAGTTATGCATCCGGCAGTAACTGCTGCTGCAGACATCGGTGTTTACTATCGCCAGCCCTTGGAGTTACCGATGGGAACAAGTTACCTTGCTGTCGGTTTGACCGTTAAGAACCTCGGTGGTAAGATGGCATACTCGGACGATGGAAGCAGTAACTTCATCCCTGCGAGCGGTAACCTTGGTGTAAGTTACGAACTGCCGTGCGACAAGTACAACTTCCTGACTTTCAACCTTGAAACCAACAAGTTATTGGTACCGAGCCGTAAGTCACGTTTCACGGAAGGCTTTGACCCGAAGGATGAGAACACCTGGCAAATGAGCCAAACGGCTTACTCAGACCTCAACCCTGCAAAGGGATGGTTCCAGTCGTTAGGTGACGCACCGGGCGGCGCCAAAGAGGAGTTCAATGAGGTACGTTGGGGTGCCGGTATCGAGTATTCGTACAACAAGCAGTTCTTTGCGCGTATGGGTTACAGTCATGAGAACTACTACAAAGGTAACCGTAACTACCTTACTTTCGGTGCCGGTTTCCACCTCTCAATCGTAACCTTGGACGTCAGTTACTGCGTAGGTTTGGCAGCCTCGAACCCGCTTGACCAAACCATGCGTTTCACACTGGGCTTCGACCTCTACGGCATCAAAGACCTTGTTAACAACAAAAAATAAGAGAAAGTCAAAAGTAGAAAGTCAAAAGTCGAAAGACATGAGAATAGGCTTTGGATATGATGTACATCAATTCTCCCCTGACTGCAAACTGTGGTTAGGGGGGATTGAGGTTCCGTCCGACAAAGGACTGCTCGGGCATTCGGACGCCGATGTAGTCATCCACGCGTTGTGCGACGCATTGCTCGGCGCAGCAGCTATGCGCGATATCGGATATCATTTCCCGGATACCAAGGGCAATGAATATGAGGGCATTGACTCCAAAATCCTACTCCGCCGCGTGATGGGAATGCTCCGAAAGGCGGGTTACGAATTAGGGAACTGCGACATCACTATCTGTGCGCAAGTTCCGAAACTGAACCCCTATATAGACCAAATGCAGGCGTGTATGGCGGAGGTGATGGGCGTAACGCCTAACCAAGTAAGCCTCAAAGCGACTACGACCGAACATCTGGGATTTGTAGGACGCGAAGAAGGTATCGCCGCATACGCCGTGGCACTTATCCAATGAAGATTTTTTGCTACATAGCGATTCTTTCCAACCTGCTACTATTAGGCGGTCATCCCATGATGGTTGAGGAAGACGGTGCCTACTCACGCTACGCGCTGACTGACAGTACCTCGATGGAGGTGTATCGTGGGACCGACAGCATTTTTGTTGTTATGACATCTTGCGCGCCGCAATGTTCTTCCTGCGCGCGCATATATAATAAGGAGTGGCAGTATATACGTACTATCACCCCACCCTTCTCTTCTATCTTCCCGCTGGCAACGATAGACAAAAAAAACGGCCACATTACGTGGTCGGATAATGATACTTGGGAATACTGAAAGCCGAAAACTATTTCAGAAACTCATACAGTTCTTCGGCTATACGCTCGTCGGAGTTTTCGTCGCATATATCTACGTCAAGAATATGGTTTGCCTTAGCGTAGAATGGCTCACGCGCTTCGAGTTGCGGTGCAATAAACGCCAACAGTTCTTCTTCCGTGCGGCCTTGTAGTACCGGACGCTCACTCAAATCCGTGAGGCTCAAACGTTTCGCCAGATGTTCAGGTTTCCAACGGAGATAAATACTGGTACCTAATTCGCGCAGGCACTCCATATTGTCCTCCCAACAGGGGTATCCGCCGCCCGTAGCATAAATCACCTTCTCAATCGGGCACTCATCGGCAATGTCTTCCAGCACATATTTCTCCTTCTTCCGGAAGTCCTCCAATCCGAAGTTACGGATATATTCCGCGGTAGTATAGCCGTGTATCTCTTTGAACGCCTCGTCCAAGTCAACAAAATGCCAACCGAGTTTTTCGGCGAGGAGCCGTCCGGCAGTGGTCTTTCCAGATCCCATGTATCCCACTAAATAAACAGGAAGTTGCATGATGGATTGTGGATTGGTGATTGATGATTAGCGGTTGGAGAGAGCGAGGGCGTACATTTTGATTTGCTTGAGCATCGCAACAATGCCGTTGGTACGCGTGGGGCTAAGGTGCTCGCGCAGACCGATACGGTCAATGAAATAGAGGTCTGCATCAAGTATTTCCTGCGGGGTATGCTCACTCAGCACGTGAAGCAGCAGGGCGACAATACCTTTTACCAACAGTGCGTCTGAGTCGCCTCTCAAAATCATATTGCCGTTCTCTATTCGGGCGGTGAACCATACTTTCGACTGACATCCGTCAATGAGGTTCGTGTCCGTTTTGTCCTCTTCGGGGAACGGTTTCTTCTTCAGTTCGTTGGCATAATCGACGATTAGCTGGTATCGGTCCATCCAATCGTCCAAGCACTCGAACTCATCAATCACTTCATCTTGTAACTCATTGATTGTCATACGTGTATTTCTCCGTTTTCAAACGACCAGTTCTTACCCGGGAACTGTTCGGGCCATTGTCGGTTATGGGTTGACATGAGTACTGTTATACCCGCCTGGCTAATCGAATAGAGGAGTTCCATTATCTCCCGTCCTGTTTCTGCATCGAGGTTACCGGTAGGCTCATCGGCAAGAATTATCTCCGGCGAGTTGAGCAGTGCGCGCGCGATGACGACACGTTGCTGCTCACCACCGGACAGTTCGTATGGACGTTTGTAGGCCTTGTTCTCCATCCCGACCTGTTCCAATACTTCATGAACGTGATTGCGCATAAGTTTTTTGTCTTTCCATCCAGTAGCCCGCAGCACGAAAAGAAGGTTTTCCTCTACGGATCGGTCTGTAAGCAGTTTGTAATCCTGGAAGATGATTCCCATTCTTCTGCGCAGATACGGCAGTTTGCGGCGGCGGATACGCGTCATGTCATAATCGAGCACTCTCGCCTCTCCGCTGACGATAGGCAAAGCGCCGTACAGCGTTTTCATGAACGATGATTTGCCGCTACCTACCTTACCGAGCAGATAAATCATTTCGCCGCTTTGTACGGTCAGATTGACGTCGTGCAGTACAATCTGGTCCGCTTGGTGGATTTCAACGTCCTTATATTCAATCAGTTCTGCCATTATTCTTCGTTGTCTAATTTTGTCTGGATGGCCTCTAATTGCTTTTTGAGGTCATCAATTTTCTGCTGCATGCTGTCCACTAACTTGTTGGCAGTTTTGGATTTTGCGGTAAAGAAGAGAATGTTGTTCTCCGCAATTTTTATTTCCTGCTGCAGTCTGTCACGCATGCGCCGCAAGCCGTCAGCTCCTTGATTGGCAGCCATTCTTGCAGCTCGCGCAACGCGCTCGCCTTTCGCTTTAAGGCGTTCGTTTTTCTGGGCGTCTCGTTTGGTGTTGAAGAACAGGTCGCAAACTTCGGAGAACTGTTTCCATACCTCATCGGAGTATTTGCGTGTCACGGCGCCAACGGTTTTCCACTCTGCCTGCAAAGCCTGCACTTTGGTTGTTGCCTCGTCCCAATAGTCTCTTGTGACCTCGCCGCTCTCCAATTGGCTTTTCAGGCTCTCGGTAACCTCTTTTACCTGCTCGATGAGGTTACGTTTATGCTTGAGGTTCGAGTTGAACGCATCGCGTAAATCTCTGAAATGCTCTGATTTGGCATGGAAGAATCGGTCGCACTCTGCTCGGTATGCGTCATAGATTGCCTGGTTATGTTTTTTCGGTGCAAATCCGATGGTACGCCATTCGTTTTGGAGTGCCTGTACTTGTTCGGCCAGTTCGTCCCATTTCTTGATGCTGAGCGGTTCACCGTTGACAATCGGCTCGTTGATAGCTTTCAGTTGGTCAACAATCGCCTGTTTTTTCTCAAGGTTCTCATGCTCTTTGGCATGCAGTTCGTCGAAATATGCCTGGTACTTCTTATTAATTATCGTCGAAGCCGTTTTGAAGCGTTCCCAAAGTTGTTCGCGCAGGTCTCGCGCCACGGGACCAATCTCCGCCCACTCGTCATGCAGTTGCTGCAGTGCGCGGGACGCCTCAACAATATTATTGTTGTTTTCCAATCGTTCCGCCGCCTCGCAGAGAAGTGTTTTGAGCTCGAGGTTTTTCTTGAAATCCAAATCGCGCAGCTCGATATTTATCTTCACGAGGTCGTAGAACTGTTCCTGGTATTGCTGGTACTGTTTGCGTATTGCTTGTATCTGCGGAGCGGGAACAGGTCCTATGTTTTTCCACTCAGCCTGCAGTTCGCGCATACGCTGCAAGTTCGCCATCACGCCGTCTGTCTCGCCCTCTGCGAGTTGTTTCATCTCGTCGAGTATGGCCTGTTTGCGCGCGAGGTTGTCCTCTTGTTCTTTCGTCTGCGCAGCGAGTATCTGGGCGCGTTTAGCCTTATACTCATTCAGTAACGCTTTGAACGCCTCCTCCATTTCTTTCGTATCCTCGTCTTCTGCTGTTTCCGTACCATTATAGAAACGCGTTTTGAGGCGGTCAACCTGCTCTTTGAGGTCTTCTCCCCCTTGCGCAAGGAGTCGTTTGAGTTCTTCGATGATTTCTTGTTTTGTACCAGCCATAATTATGCTTAATTAGAATTCCACTTTAGGTGCGTGTTTGCTTTCCTCGTCAGCCTCGAAATACGGTTTGCGCTCGAAGCCGAAGATAGACGCAATGATATTTCCCGGGAACCGGCGAACCTTGGTGTTATATTCTCGTGCGGTGTCGTTGAACTGCTGACGTGCGATAGCGATGCGGTTCTCTGTTCCTTCGAGTTGCGACTGGAGGTCACGGAAGTTCTCGTTGGCTTTGAGGTCCGGGTAACTCTCCGCTACAGCAAGTAGTCGTCCAAGCGCCTGACTGAGTTCGCCTTGTGCGGCTTGGTACTGTGCCAGTTGTTCCGGGGTTACGTTAGACGGGTCGATAGTGATTTGCGTAGCGCGTGAGCGGGCACTGATGACATTCTCCAGGGTCTCACTCTCATGCATTGCATATCCTTTGACGGTGGCCACGAGGTTCGGAACAAGGTCCGCACGACGTTGGTATTGGTTCTCTACTTGCGACCAAGCGGACTCGACGGTCTCTTCATTCTCAACCAGTCCGTTGTACACATTGACAGCCCAAAGGGCGATGATTGCCAGCACACCCAGTACCACAATCCAAGGTAATAATTTTTTCATATCAATAATTTATAAATTGAACATCATCAATCAGTAATCAGCCGTCAGCAGTCAGTAATCAGCAATCACCATTTACCTCCTGACCCTCCGCCTGAAGTTGAGCCGCCGCCCCATGAACGGCCGGAGGAGAAGCCGCCTCCGGAAGAGAAAGAGCCACCGCTGTGGCCGGTAAATCCACCGCCGGAGTAACCGCTTCCTTTGCCGCCGGACTTAGATCCGCGCGAAAGGACATAGATAATAAAGAGTATAATGAGCGCGATGATGACGATGGTCACCCAGTCGGTATCCTCATCGCCGCTGTCGTCGTATCTGCCGCGATTAGTGACGGAGGTCATGTTGAGCAGTTCCTCCGGGGCTTCGCCGCCCGTACATTCCTCATAGATGGCGAGCGCGCCGTAACAGAGTCCCTCGCCATAATTGCCGTCCTTGAAGGAAGGAATCATGTCATCGTGTATGATTTTGGAGCAGCGTGCGTCGGTCAGTACGCCCTCAATGCCGGTACCGGTCATGATGCGTATATCGTGGCTGTCGAGGACAAAGAGAATAAGAACGCCGGTGTTCTTGCCTTTCTTTCCTATTCCCCATCGCTGGTAGAGTTCGTAAGCGAAATCGAAGCAGTCAGCGTCTCCGATATTCTCGAGCGCAGCGACGCACATCTCCACTTGAGTCTGCTTCTCCAAGTCTGAAGAGCAGGCGTTAAGGAACTGCACATCGTCGTCGGAAAGGATGTTGTCCGGGTTCACGACGTAGTTATCCTGGGCGTCTTTTTTGGGGTTCGGCACTATGCCGGGCGTATATTGCGCGGCGTAGGTAAACGAAGAGGTCATGACCACCCATAGGAACATCATCAGACGGAGTACTTTTCTCATTTTTCTTATTTATATTATTTCGGCTGCAAAGGTACAACATTTTTTTGACATATGCAAGGTTTTAGCCGAAAAAAACGTCTGTGCTGGCACAAAGGCGTTTTTCGGTTAAAAGATAGTCGTTTGCACAGAAATGCAAACGTATGCAAACATTTTTCTGCTTTCTTTGCTAAAAAAAAAGCGATACAGTCGAAAAATGTAATCACTCGACGGTGACGGATTTGGCGAGGTTTCGTGGCTGGTCCACATCACATCCTTTGACTACGGCAATATGGTATGCGAGTAGTTGGAGCGGTATGACGGTGAGCAGTGGCGTGAGACATTCCTCGGTCTGTGGCACCTCAATGATATAGTCTGCGATTTTGCTCACGACCTCATCTCCGTCTGTTACGACCGCAATCACTTTGCCCTTTCTCGCCTTGATTTCCTGTATGTTGCTCACTATCTTTTCGTAGGTTCCGCAATGCGGGGCGACGACGACGACGGGCATCTCTTGTGAGATAAGTGCAATAGGTCCGTGTTTCATCTCGGCAGCAGGGTATCCTTCGGCGTGTATATAACTGATTTCCTTCAGTTTGAGCGCTCCCTCCATCGCCACAGGGTAGTTATATCCTCTGCCGAGATAGATGAAATTCTGTGCATAGGTAAAAGTCTTGGCGAAGTCCGCGATACGTTTCTCCTGCTCCAAGACACGTGATATCTTGTTCGGTATCTGCCCCAACTCGCTTACAATTCGCGTGAAGTGCTCTTTGGTCAGCGTCCCTTTCTCCCGTCCGATACAGAGTGCGAGCATGGTGAGTGCAGTGACCTGTGCTGTGAATGCCTTTGTGCTCGCCACTCCGATCTCGGGTCCTACATGTGTATAACAGCCGCTGTCGCTCAAGCGTGGTATAGAGGCGCCGACAACATTACAGATAGAGAAGATGAATGCGCCGTGCTGTTTGGCGAGTTGTATAGCGGCGAGTGTATCCGCCGTCTCTCCGGACTGCGAGATAGCGATGACGACATCGTCTTTGTTGATGACGGGTTTGCGGTACCGGAACTCGGAGGAGTACTCGACCTCGACGGGAATCTGCGCGAACTCCTCGATGGCGTACATGGCAATGAGTCCGGCGTGCCATGAAGTACCGCAAGCGGTAATAATGATACGCTTGGCGTTGAGGAAACGGTCTTTGTTGTCAATGAATCCCGAAAGGGCGATGTTATCCTGCCTTACGTTCACCCGGCCGCGCATGGAGTCCGTGAGCGTCCTTGGCTGCTCGAAGATTTCCTTGAGCATGAAATGCGGATAACCGCCTTTCTCCAACTGGCTGAGCGAGAGTTCCAGCCGCTTGATCTCCGGGGTCTTATCAACTCCGTTGATAGTTGATAATTGATAATTGAGAATTGATAATTGCGGATTAACAGTCAGGACGACCACTTCTTCGTCCCCGAGATAGATGACCTTGTCCGTATATTCGACAATAGGCGTGGCGTCCGAGGCAAGGAAATACTCGTCCTCTCCTATTCCCACGACAAGCGGTGACCCCTTTCTGGCGGCAATGAGCGTATCTGGATGCTCTTTATCCAGCACAGCGATAGCGTATGCTCCGACGACCTGTTGCAGCGCCAACTGCACAGCCGTCTTGAGGTCTGCTTGACGGTTGAGCTGCGTATATTCGATGAGCTGCACGAGGACCTCAGTGTCGGTGTCTGACTTGAAAGTATATCCCTCCGCCTGCAGTCCGGCTTTGAGGACCGCGTAATTCTCGATGATACCGTTATGTATGATGGCAAGTCGCTCGGACTCCGAGTAATGAGGATGGGCATTCACCATGTTCGGCTCTCCGTGCGTCGCCCAGCGCGTATGCGCGATACCGATACACCCGCCGGTGTCCTTGTCCGCCGCATAGGCTTCGAGCTCGGACACCTTTCCTTTCGCTTTGTATATATTGAGCTGCCCGGCGTTATTGATGAGTGCCACGCCGGCACTGTCATAACCCCGGTATTCCAGACGATGAAGTCCTTTGATTAATACAGGATACGCCTTGCGTTTGCCTATATATCCAACAATTCCACACATAAAACTATTTACAATTTAATCATTTATTATTTACCATTTTTTTATATCTTTTCCTTCATTCTGACAAGAGCAGCGATACAGTCTTCCCGTTTTGAGAAAGCAGAGAACCGCACCAATCCCTCGCCGCATCTGCCGAAACCGGCACCGGGAGTGCAGACCACTTGACATTGCTGCAACAGGTGGTCGAAGAATGTCCATGAGTCCCATCCATGCGGAGCTACGCAGAATATATACGGTGCGTTCGTTCCTCCGTACACTTCGTACCCCATATGTTTCAGACCATCCATGATAACAGCTGCTGTCTCTTTGTAATAGTTCAGATTGTCCGCTATCCCTTTTTGCCCTTCCGGTGTAAAAGTGGCTTCTGCTGCACGCTGGGCTATGTATGCTGTGCCGTTATACTTGGTGCATTGCCGCCGCATCCACATCGCCTGCAATCCTGTCTCATACGGTACTACGGTATAGCCACAGCGCACTGCCGTGAAACCGGCACTCTTGCTGAAACTGTGCACTTCTATTGCCACCTCCTTGGCGCCTTCTATCTCATAGATACTATGCGGAATGCCCGGTTCCGAGACAAAGGCTTCGTATGCGGCATCAAAAATAATAATACTCTTGTGTTCACGGGCATACTCCACCCACAAGCGCAACTGGTCATGCGTGAGCACGACACCTGTTGGGTTGTTGGGAAAGCAGAGGTAAATGATGTCCACCGGCTGCTTGGGCAGTTCCGGAACAAAAGCATTTTCTTTCATACACGGTATAAAAACTATCTCCCTGCCTGCCATGATATTCGCATCCACGTAGGCAGGATAGGTAGGGTCAAGAATCGCCACTGTGTTCTTTTGGTCAAATAGTTCGCTGAGATTGCCTAAATCGCTTCCTGCGCCATCGCTGATAAACACCTCGTCGGGTTCAAAACAAATCCCGCGAGGACGGTAAAAAGAGTTGATGATACGCTGCTGTAACCATTGGTAACCGTTTTCGGGACAATAACCACGGAATGTATCGGGGTGAGCCAACTCTTCTGCAGCGGTGTGCATGGCATCCACGATGACACGGGGCAGCGGACGCGTCACATCGCCCACACCCATACGCAGCAGCCTCTCATTCGGATGATGTGCCAGATAAGCGTTCACCCGCAGTTCGATGTTACGAAACAGATAATTAGCCGGTAATTCGGCATAATAGGGATTGATTTGCATGATTATTCCTCCCAGCTATAGGTACCCCGGAACACTTCTGTTGCCGGACCTGTCATGGTAATTTTGTTTTCCAACGGGTCATAATGAATCAATAACTCACCTCCCTTGAGGTGCACGATAATCTCCTCTCCTGTCTCACCCATCCGGTACGCCGCTACGGCTGCTGCGCAGGCTCCAGTGCCGCATGCCATAGTCTCGCCGCTGCCGCGTTCCCATACGCGTACATCTAATTCACGCGCATTGCGCACATGAGCGAACTCCACATTGGTGCCTTTCGGGAAATGCGAGTGCGTACCTATTCGTTCGCCCAAGTCTGCCATTTCCGCATCGGAGATTACCCAGCTGCGGAAAAACACGGCGTGCGGATTACCCATATCGACGGAGGTGAAACCCAAGAGGTCACGACCTTTCAAGGCAAGCGAATCAGTGGCCGTCTTCGGGGTTCCCATATCTACTGTCACTTCGTGTACCAAACCGTTTTGGACGTGAAGACATAACTTCCGGATACCCGCAATCGTCTTGATTCTCATCTTTGGCTGTGTACATAAACCGCTTTCGTACATATATTTGCCTACGCAACGGATGGCATTGCCACACATCTCCGCCTCCGAACCATCGGCATTGAAGATACGCATTTCGGCATCGGCTTCTTTGCACGGAAGAATCAGCACTAACCCGTCTGAACCTATTCCGAAATGGCGGTCGCTGACAGTACGCGCCAAGGCGGATAAATCCGTATTTGCTATTATGGCGGCTGCGGTTGTAGGGAAACAGTCTATATACACATAGTCATTCCCTAAGCCGTGCATCTTGACAAATTTCAGCTCTTTACTCATTTTTGCTTTGCCATATTATTTTTTCCGAATGCTCTGGTGTATCATCAATGCACGAATTGGAGTTCACGATACTTGACGAGCGTCCATAACTCATCATCCACAATCATCTCCAGTTCATCAGCATGCTCACGGATCTCCGCCATCAACGGCAAAACGGTATCATGATAAGCAATCGCCTTCGAGCGTTCGTCCGGCTGCCGGTTCGCTTTATGACGTGCCGCCGTCATACGCTCTACGCCGTCCAGAATAGCTCCCGAATGACTTTCTATCTGACGGATAATGCTGTAATCCATCTCATTGAGACTCGCCGTCTCGTCGGCACTGAACACCTGCTTGACCGCCAATACATTCTGCAACAACATCGTCTGATAACGCTTGGCGGCAGGCAGTACGTGGTTGACCACCAGATCACCCATCACACGGCTCTCTATCTGCACTTTCTTCACGTACGTCTCCCATTTGACCTCTGAACGGCTATGGAGTTCCGCCTCGCTCAGCACGCCCGTACGCCCGAACATCTCAATACTTGACGGCGCGAGATAACGGTCGATGACCAACGGTACACTCGTCTCGCAGTCCAAACCGCGCTGCGCCGCCTCTTCTTTCCACTCGGAACTGTAACCGTTTCCGTCAAAGCGGATTGACTTGCATGCAACGATATATTTCTTGATAACCTCAAAGAGCACACGTTCTTTCGCTTCGCCTTTCTCGATACGTTTATCGACCTCCTCTTTGAAAATCATCAGTTGCTCAGCCACCGCCGCATTAAGCGCCAACATCGCCGCCCCACAGTTGGCACTCGAGCCCACAGCACGGAACTCGAAACGGTTCCCCGTGAAGGCGAACGGCGATGTGCGGTTACGGTCCGTGTTGTCCAACAGGATCTCAGGTATGTTCGCCACGCCTAACTTCATCTCTTTCTTTGCGTTGATAATAATCGCCTCCTCCGCTTTCGCATGCTCTAACTTGTCCAGCACCGCGCTGATCTGCTTGCCAAGGAAGACCGAAATAATTGCCGGCGGTGCCTCATTGGCGCCCAGGCGGTGCTCGTTGGTCGCACTCACGATAGACGCTTTGAGAAGCCCGTTATGGCGCTGTACCGCCATCAGGACGTTCACCAGAAACGTGATGAACTGCAGGTTCTGGTAGGGGTTCTTACCCGGCGCCAAGAGGTTGACACCCGTGTTAGTCTGCAAACTCCAGTTACAGTGTTTGCCACTGCCGTTAACACCCGCGTAAGGTTTCTCATGCAGCAGTACGCGGAAATGATGTTTCTCCGCCACACGCTCCATGATACTCATTATCAGCAGATTATGGTCATTCGCCAAGTTGACATCTTCGTATATAGGCGCCATCTCAAATTGGTTAGGGGCTACTTCATTATGCCGTGTGCGGACAGGTATTCCGGCTTTGAGTGCTTCGTATTCGAGTTCGCGCATGAACGCCAAGACGCGTGCGGGGATTGCTCCGAAATAATGATCCTCGAGCTGCTGGCTCTTCGCGCTGTTATGCCCCATTAGCGTGCGCCCCGTCAGCATCAAGTCAGGGCGGGCGTTATAGAGTGCTTCATCCACTAAGAAATACTCCTGTTCCCATCCTAAGTTCGCGTGTACGTGTTTTACTTGCTTATCAAAGTACGCGCACACTTCGCGTGCGGCGTGACAGAGCGCCGCCGTGGAACGGATTAACGGCGTCTTGTAATCCAGCGCCTCACCCGTGTACGCCACAAAAATAGTGGGGATACACAGCGTGTCGCCGATCAGGAACACCGGACTTGACGGGTCCCATGCCGAGTACCCTCGTGCCTCAAACGTGTTACGGATACCGCCGCTCGGGAAAGACGAAGCGTCAGGCTCTTGCTGATACAATGCCTCGCCGCTGAACTCCTCCATTAGCGCCCCGTGCTTGTCCAGCGTAAAGAACGCATCGTGCTTCTCCGCCGTGCCGCCCGTCAAGGGTTGGAACCAATGGGTGAAATGCGTAGCTCCCTGCTCTATCGCCCACTTGCGGATTCCTATCGCCACAACACCCGCTATGTCACGATGAATAGTTCGCCCGTTATCCACATCATCCCACAACTGCTCCAACACATCCTGAGAGATATACTCCTTCATCTTCTCACGCGTGAACACATCTCGCGCAAAATAATCTTTCACTTTGCCTTCCGGCTCATTTACTTCCACGGGTTTATTCCCGAAAGCTGTTTTTAACGCTTCAAATCGAATATTACTCATCTTTTTGACGGTTATTTTGATTTTTAATCCGATTAAATTCAAAAATACGCCGCAAAAGTACTACTATTTTTTCACATACACAATACTTTCTTCATTTTTTTTGTATTTTTTTATTTGCATATAAATTTGCAAATATCGATTTTTTGTTGTACCTTTGCACGATTTTTTTCAACACCTCCGTTTATGGTACAATTTTTCACCGCACTCCTTCTTGGCTTGCTAACCATCCTCGACCCCTGCACACTGATGACCAGCATAACCGCCATCAGCTATATAGACAAGGAAATCAACAACCGCCGCAAGGTGCTGACCAACGGACTCATGTTCGTTCTCGGCAAACTGGCGACGTACGTGCTGCTCAGCATTCCTTTCCTGATGGGCGCACAGACAGAAGGCATACAACATGTACTCAGCCATTGGGGCGAACCCATACTTGCAGGTTTCATGCTCGTATGCGGCACCGCACTCCTCTTCAGCGGACATCACCACCACGAACACGACCACGGTATCAGCAAATGGCTGAAGGACACGGACAGCAAAGAAAGCTGGCTATGGTCGTTCATTCTCGGTATCTTTTTCGCCATTGCGTTCTGCCCGCACCGTCTGGTCTATTTCCTGACGATGATTGACATAACCCTAACCCTGCCCAGTTCATGGAACTGGGTCATGCCCATTGTCTTCGGGCTCGGGACCGGACTGCCCATCATGCTCATCGCATGGCTCATCAGTTACAGCGCCGTCAGTATCGGCAAACTTACCAGCCGCATGCAGACCTTCGAGAAGTGGTTCCGGCATATTTGCGCCGTGCTGTTCCTCGTTCTCGGCGTCTATCTGGCTATCCACTGCATGATTGAGTACCATGGGCATGAGAACGGCTGCTGCGGTCACCACCATACGGAATGGATTAAATGATAAAATGGTAAATGACCAAATGAATTTGGGGTTTCAGTTCAAACAGTTCTATGCCCGTCATGACCGCTGTGCCATGAAAGTGGGCACCGACGGTGTCCTCTTAGGCGCTTGGGCTCCAATCACCAATCACCAATCTCCAATTACCGACGCGCCCTTTCACGTGCTTGACATCGGTACCGGCTGCGGGCTGGTCGCACTTATGATTGCACAGCGTTTTCCGGACGCACTGATTGACGCCATTGACATAGACACCAACGCCGTGCAGCAAGCCGCAGAGAACTTTGCCCTCTCTCCCTGGCATGACCGTCTCCACGCCTGTCTGTCCTCTCTCCAGGAATGGCAAACTCACAATATTCCCTCCCTTGAGGGGAGGGTTAGGGAGAGGTTCTACAATCTCATTGTCTCCAACCCGCCCTATTTCCAAAACAGCCTCAAGAATCCCGACGAGAGCCGTAAGACGGCGCGGCACACGGACACGCTCACATACGACGAACTGATACGTCATAGTGTCCGCCTGTTGGCAGACAACGGCACACTTTCACTCATCCTGCCCGCCGAATCCGAAGAAACGATACGCACCCTCGCCGCACAACACGGTCTTTTTATCGCGCGCGCAACACGCGTATATAGTAAGGAGTGTAAGCCGGTACGAAGGGTTTTACTATCCTTCGAAAAATCGGCGTCTCGACAGAACGATATATCGAACTATCGGAATAGCCCGCCCCTTGAAACCCGACTCGTCCTTGAGGACGATAAAGGCGGCCGTTCCGCCGCCTACCGGGAATTAACAAAGGACTTCTACCTATAAAAAGGACTGCCATAAGCAGTCCTTTTTACTTTTATTCTTTCCGCTTTCGACTTTGAGCGAAGCGGTCTTTCGACTTTCGACTATTTCGCTACATTGATAGCCCGCACCTCGCGGATGACCGTCACTTTGATTTGACCGGGGTACGTCATCTCGTCCTGGATACGTTTCGCCAAATCGAAGGACAGCAACTCCGTATCCTTGTCAGATATCTTGTCTGCGCCGACAATTACACGCAGTTCGCGACCGGCCTGCAAAGCATATGTCTTCACAACACCCGGGAACGACATCGCTAGGTTCTCCAAATCATTCAGACGTTTCACGTAACTCTCTACAATCTCGCGGCGGGCTCCCGGACGGGCACCCGAGATAGCGTCACACGCCTGAACAATCGGCGCAATGATAGTTGTCATCTCGCATTCGTCGTGGTGGGCGCCTACGGCATTGCAGATATCCGGTTTCTCGCCGTATTTCTCGCATAGTTTCATTCCCAACTCTGCGTGCGGCAACTCGACATCCTCATCTGCCACTTTGCCTATATCGTGCAGCAAACCGGCACGTTTGGCGGCTTTCACGTTCAGTCCTAACTCGCCAGCCATCGCGGCGCACAAATTAGCGGTCTCACGGCTGTGTTGCAACAGGTTCTGACCGTACGAAGATCTGTATTTCATCTTGCCCACTAAGCGGACCAGTTCAGGGTGTAGACCATGGATACCGAGATCGATGGTGGTTCGTTTGCCCACTTCTATAATCTCTTCCTCTACCTGCTTGGTCACTTTGGCGACTACCTCTTCGATGCGTGCAGGGTGAATACGGCCGTCCTGAACCAACTGGTGGAGTGCCAGACGGGCTATCTCGCGGCGGACCGGATCGAACGCGGACAGCGTAATCGCCTCCGGAGTGTCATCCACCACAATCTCAACACCAGTCGCGGCTTCCAGCGCGCGGATATTACGGCCTTCACGACCGATGATACGGCCCTTCACCTCGTCATTCTCAATATGGAAGACGCTGACGGTATTCTCTGCCGCAGTCTCCGAGGAAACGCGTTGAATCGTCTGGATGATGATTTTCTTCGCCTCTTTATTGGCCTCCAGGCGGGCGTTGTCCATAATCTCGTTGATATAACTCATGGCAGCCGTCTTCGCCTCGTCTTTGAGAGACTCGACAAGTTGTTTCTTAGCCTCCTCGGCACTCATACCGCTTAGTTGTTCCAGCTGTTTCTGTGCCTCGTGGTGCATTTTTTCCACCTCCTGCTGCTTGTAATCCAACGCTTGTTGGCGTTGCTCTACTTGCTGCACTTTCTGGTTTACTTCGTTGAGGCTGCGTTGTACGTCTCCCTGGCGCTGGTTCAACTGCTGTTCGCGTTGTTGTAACCTCTGTTCTTGTTGTTGCAGGCGTTTGTCCTGCTCGCGCACTGTATTATCGTGCTCCAACTTCAGGGCGATAAACTTCTCTTTTGCCTCAACGATCTTGTTCTTCTTCACCACCTCTGCCTCTTCGGCGGCCTTCCTCAGCAGGCTTGCGCCCATAAGGCGGGTGATGAGATAGTAGCCGCCTATTCCTAACAGCAGACCGACTACTCCGCAAATAATTCCAATAATCATTGATTCTTGATTTTAATATTTTACTCTTTAACGTCGCGTATGCGACCTTCTTTACTCTTTAACGAATTCAAAACGAGCTCATTGAGCTCTTTGAGTTCCTTCTCCACCGGCACAAGGCTCTTCTCACGCACATCGGACTGCAAGGCGACAGCCACTTCAAGCGCGGTGTACATCCATAATTGTTCCGCTGACGCGTTCGGGCGTAACTTGAGATAATATTGAAAACGCCGATTCAACAAGTCCGCCGCCGCTCTATAGTTCGGTTCCTGATCACGCGGAACGTCCAACCCGACCGAATGAGCATCTAAATGCAGATTGATATGTTGCTTGTCCGAAATCATTTCTTTGTACATCGTACTTTTTCACTTCGTACATTAGCGTTTCAGCGCTGCGATAGCCCGATCCACCTGTGCAATCAATGCATTGATACGTTTGAGCGCCTCTTCCTTGCCCTCCGCTGCACTCATGGCGTTGGCTGTTGCTATACGGCGGTTCTGCTGTTGTAACTCCTGCAACTCGCTGTGAGTGCGTATCAGTTCGTTCCTCTGACGCTCCGAATCCTCCCGTAAACGCGCATTCTCCTGCTGCAACGCCTGATAGCGCTCCAGCAAGAGATGTACATTCTGCGAAAGGTCGGAAAGAGCTTTCATCAATCCATCATTTAGCGAAGCGGCTCAATCCATCATTAAAAGGAGTATCCTACACCAAGACCGATAACGCCCTTGAACTGGCAACGCTCACTCAGATTGCCTTCTTTGTCCGCAATCAGAGTTCCGTTATAGTACTTGAGGCTGGTCTGAAGGGTCACTTGCAGACATTTGAGGAACTGATAGCTCAGTGCGCAGTCCCAGTCCACATCGAAATGGCCGAAGTAGCGGTTATTGTTCGAATAATCGAAGTAATAAGCGTTCTTGTCGCGTGTCTCCCATGAGCCGGCACCGTAGTCTGCTTCATAAAGGTCTTTCAGGCTGAAACCCTTGCCCTGATACGGGGTGAACAGACCCAACGTAGTGCTCAGTTTCAAGTCCTTGTAGGTATAAGCAATACCGCCTTTGAAACTCAAACCGAACTCAGCACGCGCATTGCGGTACGATTTGTTTCCCGATGCATCATATACATATGTGCCGTATGCCTGCTGCAACTGGGTACGGATATCCGTGCCTGCTGCTTGCGCTGCCTCATAGCCACCCATGTTGTCATATGCCGCCGCTGCTACATCGTAAGCCGCTTGAGCTGCTGCTTTCGCCGCTGCATCGGCTGCGTTGTCAATATTGTACTGCAAAGCACCTAAGGCATTCTCACGGGTGTATCTGCGGTTCCAGTTTTCGCCGATATAGGCACTTGTGATACGGCCTGCTATCGGAGACAGATAGATAGAGAAGTCTGCTCCTTTGTAGCTCTTCTTCCAGTCAATACCGACTGAGATATCGGTGTAAGAAGGAGCAAGCCATTTGGAGATGATGTTGTTGTAGCCGTCTGCATAATTGCGACCCAGCGCGTACTGGCTCTGGAAACTTCCAAGAACGGTCAGATACCAGCTCTCCTTGAATTCCCAACCGAACTTGGTGGCCAGCTTGATATTATCGCTTGATTTCTGGAAAGCATCTTCTTTCTGGTCAATCCATGTCATACCGAAATCCGTATCGAAATTCGTCTCCCACGCGATAGCATCTTTATGATACTGCAGGTGCAACTTGGCATACACGATACCGTTCACGTTGTTCTTACCGCCGGCAGCCCAGTTTACCAAACCGGTAGCAGCGGCATTCAAGCCCACGGTGCCGTCAAATTTCCATGCTTTCTCGGCATTCTCCAACTTCTGCAAGTCAGCTCCTGCTTTCGCCGCAGCATCCGCATTGCCTGTTACGGTAGCTTTATCTACCGTCTGGGCGGAAACAGCAAACATGGTTATCATGGCCATTACAACAGATAAAATAGTTTTTTTCATACCTTTATTCTAAATTGTTTGCTACGTTAATTTTAAAAATCGGGCACAAAATTACAAAAAAAAATTGAATTACACAAATAAATATTGTACGCGCACGTACTTTTTACCAAAAAAGTCAATTTTTACACACTTTTTTTGAATATATACACACTTATTTGACAAAATTATAGTAATTTTGCACCGTGATTTAATATCGGGTAATACGGACTGATTTTTTGATATTTCGTATTCGAACTTTTATCGAGGGCATATCGAACCAATATCGAACCGTTATCGAGCCAATATCGAGCCAATATCGAGTCAATATCGAGTCAATATCGAGAGATAATCGATCCAACTTCGAGATTACATCGCATCCTACCACACCATATATATACATAGTATATATCCCGTGATTTTGAAAAATCAACTAAACTACGAATAAATCAACTAAAATCGTAATATAAAAACACACAAATATGACTAACACATTCAAAAAAAGTTTACTCATCGTAATGGCCTGCCTGATGGCTACAACTATCTGGGCTGTAGACCTTGTTGTTTCTAACACTTCTGACGCAAGTGAAACATTTACAGATGGAAGTGTTTTGTATAGCATAGATAGTGACGGACGAGCTAATAGTTCTACCAAATTCGGTTCTGGCAAAGATATCATCACTAATGGACAAAAAGCAAAAGGTGCCGCTCTTGTTGACAAACGCTTTGTTGTTAAGTTCCCTGTTGCGGTATCTTCTATAACAATTTATGGTTACAACTCTTCCTCTGGTCGTACGTTGAGCAAAATATCCACTTCAACAACAATGGAGAAAAATAGTTATACGGACGTAACTAGTTCTTCAAATAAGAACGTTTCAACTTCCACTCCAAATTATAGCTATACATTTACTGCCAATTGGACTACTGCAATTGCTGCAGGCACGTACATTTGGTTCGAATTTAGTAATACTTGTAATTTTTATCAAATCTCTTACAACAACACATCCGGTGGCGGCGGTGGAGGAACTCAACCCACTACTCCGACTGTTAGTTCTGTCGTTATAGCCCCGACTTCTGCGACATTGGAACCTAATGACAAAAAACAACTTTCTGTTACTGTAACAGCTTCTCCTGACAACGCAGATAATAAAAAAGTTACGTGGGCAAGCGACAAGACCAGTGTAGCCACGGTCAGCGAAAGCGGCTTGGTAACCGCAGTAGCACAAGGTACGGCTACGATAACAGCCACATCAACCATTGACAACACAAAAAAAGGCACATGTACCATTACTGTCAACGCGCCGGCACAACAGATACCGGCAACAGGTGTTTTTCTCAATAAGACATCAACTACTATCGGCGTAGGAGCTACTGAAACCCTTACCGTCTCATTCATTCCTGCCGATGCCAATACAGGCAAAGAGGTAACTTGGTCGAGTGATAATGCCACTGTTTCCGTTGACAACAACGGTACCATCAAAGGTATTACTGCCGGAGGCTCGGCTGACGTTACTGTTACCCTAAACTCCGACCAGACAAAGAAAGCCACTTGCGCTGTAACGGTTAAAGAAGCCGACCCCCTGCCGCAAACAGGCCTCTCTGTACATGAACCGGATATCTACGAAGAAAAATCTACAGCAGGAGGCTATGGAGGTACTCTTACAATTTCTAATGGTCGAGAGTACGAGGTATATTATTTCTGCAAAATAAATAATGCCATCGCAGTAGGTACTGAACCAACCAGTGGAAATATAGCAACCACTACCGATAAAAAAGCATTTGAGGTAAAAGGTAATTGGATGAAAGGTCAATTTAAAGAAGAGGCAGAAGGAGGAACTAGTTCCCCAAAAGAGGACGCACCTGGTTCAGCTGAATTCAAAGCTTGCTATGGCGATGTCAAAATGGGTGAGAACACGTCGGAAGTTAACTTACACATTAGAGGTTTTGATGAATTTACTATATATGCGTCAGATAACAACACCACGTTAAACAATAATAAAAAACGTTGGATTGATGTGTATATTGACAATATGACGACTCCTGTCACTAAGGACATTGCCCAAAAACCGGCATCTGTTAGACGCTATTCTATCAGTCCAGGAGAGCATGTCATAAAACTCGTTTCAGAGTATAGTGGAAGTAAAATCTACGCTCTCTCTCTCCGCGTCTCTGACCAGCCGCGCGTTCGCTGGTTGAAAGGTAACGACTCAACACAGACCGTTCTCCAGACCCAAGCTCCGAAATCCGTTTATTACTTCACCAAATACAGCGCCAAAGGAGAGACCATACTCGAATGGGTCGACGCAGAAGCAACAGGCATAACGCTTGAGAAAGCAGCCTCTTCTACTATCGGAGATACACTCGTTCTCGGCGGCGTGGCCAAATGCCCTGTTGGAGAATACAAATACAATGTGGTGACCTACATGAACGGCGCAGAGACAAGCCGGGTAAGCGGTAAACTCAACGTCACTTCGGATATCAAAGCAAGTAGCGACACACTCGTTGATGCCTACCAGGGCGAAGAGATGGAAGTCATCGAGTTCCGCTACTATGCCCTCTCTGCCAATGATGTCCAACTCACTTGGACCAACGGCACACCGACCGGTATTACCGGTGACGGTGTACCCAATACCAACAAATTTGCTATCAGCGGTACTACCTCTGCGAAACCGGGCAAATACACCTACTCTATTACCGTAAAAGGCAGTTCGACTGTCATTACCGGCTATATTGAGGTTATCTCGCAGAATTTGGGCGAGAACCCCGTGCTCTACCTCTACCAGACCAAGAGCCCAAAACGCGGGTATGACAACGATGGTGTTTTTTCATACCTCAGAGGAAAGAACGTCAATCTCCAGCCGCGCACTACGATTAATAAACTGCGCTCGAAAGAACAATACGGCAAGTTCAAATGGATTCTCATCTCCGATGATGTCAATGCCGACAATGCCGAAGTGCTTGAAATAGCACGGGGTGGTGCCGACCTGCCGGTTCTCAACATGAAAGGATTTACCTATACCGAGGACCGCCTTGGATGGGGAGAACCCGATAACGGATCGATTGACACCCTTTCCCATAACGGACAATATATCTACGTACAGCAAGCCAAACACCCCATCTTCAACGACTTTAATGCACAGACCAATTCGAAGATTAAAATCTTTGACGGGTTGGCACAAAACGGCGTTATGCCTATTAACATTGACTACCCGGGTTCTTTTGCCCTCGCTACAGCGTACACGCGTAATATTGAGGATTATTACAAGGACGGCGAAATGCAGACTATCATTCACGAGATTCCGGCAGGCGAGCGTAACAACAAAAAATATATCTGTTTCCCACTCTCTATCTCCAGTTCTAACAAACTGTCGTCGGAGGGCAAGAAACTGCTGACCAATATTGTTGATTACCTGATTAGCAGCGAAGCGGCAAGCATGACTGCGCCTAAACTGGAAATGACTGCATTCAAGATTGGGGAATACAACGGAACGATTGACCAGACCAACAACACCGTTGACCTCGTTATTGACACGGATAAATATCCGGACCTTGACCTCAAGGCACTCAAACCGATTGTTTCTGTTGCAGACCCGATGACCCACGTCTCGCCTGCTTCCGGTGCCGAGGTGGACTTCCAATACAGTCTGTACATGCCGGTGGACTACGTTGTCACTGACTTCATCAACCGCCGCGTATATGAAGTTATTGTACGTGCTGCTGCATCGCAAGGCATTGAGGAAGTGTATAGTCTCGGCGATTGGGTTAACATTTATGATGTCTTCGGACGCAAAGTGGCTACAACGAATGAGAATATATTCACGATGGAGTTACCGAAAGGAATGTATATCATCGTTACCGAAAATGGCAACACGCTGAAAATAATGCGTTAATTACGATAAAAAATCGACATATATTTGCGTATGTCGATTTTTTTGTTTACTTTTGTGCCCGCTTTTGTGGGAGCTAATGTTTTTCCTCCCTCTATATTAACAAAAAAACTGAAAACAGACATGCGAACAAATGACGAACTGCAGGGCGTTACCCTGCTGGGAAATCAACATGTGCAGTATAGCGACAACTATAACCCTGCCGTGTTGGAGACTTTCCCGAACAAACATCCCGAAAACGAATATCTCGTTACTTTTGATTGCCCGGAGTTTACTACCCTTTGCCCTAAAACAGGACAACCTGATTTCGGACATATCTATATCAGTTATATTCCGCGCGAACGCATGGTGGAGAGCAAGTCACTCAAACTATACCTCTTCTCCTTCCGTAACCATGGGGATTTTCACGAAGACTGCGTGAACATCATCATGAAGGACCTCGTTGCACTTATGGACCCGAAATATCTGGAGGTTACCGGCTATTTCATGCCCAGAGGTGGTATCAGCATCTACCCCTTCGCAAACTATGCAGACGAGGAACATCAGGAACTCAAAGTCCAGCGTCTTCGCGAACAATTCACCCAAAACATTAAACATTAAACATTAAACATTAAACATTAAACATTAAACATTAAACATTAAACACATGAAAGACTCCTTAATCGTTCTTTCCGGTGGATTAGATTCCACCACTATGCTCTACGAATACCAACCGCGTATCGGCATGGCTGTCTCATTCCATTACGGCAGCAATCATAATGACCGTGAGATTGAGTTCGCTAAATTACATTGTCAGCGGCTCAATATTCCACATATGATTGTCCGATTACCGTTTATCAAGCAGTTCTTCCGTTCTTCGCTCCTCGAAGGCGCTGACGCTATTCCGGAGGGCAATTATAATGAAGAGAATATGAAATCTACCGTTGTTCCATTCCGTAACGGCATTATGCTTTCTATCGCAGCAGGTATCGCGGAGAACAACAAACTCAAATATGTAATGCTTGCAAACCACGCAGGAGACCATACTATTTATCCGGACTGCAGACCTGAATTTGTGGAGGCCATGAATAACGCTATTCATTTCGGTACATGGAATGGCATCCAACTCTTGACCCCATATACACATCTGACAAAGGCTGAAATCGCTTCGCATGGAAAAGACCTTAAACTCGATTATTCTGAAACATGGAGTTGTTATAAAGGAGGGGAACATCATTGCGGTGTATGTGGTACGTGTCGGGAAAGAAAAGAGGCCCTCGCACAAGCTGGCATCGAAGATAACACGGTCTATGATAATTGATAATTGATAATTTATGTACTACGTTGAAAAAAGAATAGAGATTTCAGCAGCGCACAACCTCATGCTTTCTTATGAAAGTAAATGTGAGAACCTGCATGGCCATAATTGGGTTATTGTCGTCTATTGTAAAGCAAAAGAGCTGAACCAAGACGGAATGGTAACCGACTTCACGCATATCAAAAAAATAGTCAAAGACACTTTTGACCATAAGTATATCAATGATATCTTGGATGTTAATCCGTCAGCAGAGAACATCGCACGATGGATTTGTGACCACGTGGAAAATTGTTACAAAGTCTCCGTCCAGGAATCCGAAGGAAACACCGCCATCTACGAAAAAGACTAACAGTTTAACGTTTGCCGGGCAAACCATTTTAACGATTTAACTTTTTAACGTGCCGCAGGCACATTTATGTACAAGGTTAACGAAATATTCTTTACGTTGCAGGGAGAAGGTGCACACAGCGGTATTCCCGCTGTGTTTGTCCGTTTTAGCGGGTGTAATCTTCGGTGTCCGTGGTGCGACACGGACTTTACGAATTACACTCCCATGACCGCGGAGCAAATAGTAAAGGAGGTTCGGGAACTATATGACATGCCAAACGAACGGCATAAGATGTGTGTCCTCACAGGAGGCGAACCGAGCCTGCAGGTGGATAAACCGCTTATTGACGCACTACATGACGCCGGTTTTTATATCTGTATTGAGACCAACGGCACACATCCGTTACCTCAAGGAATAGACTGGATTACCTGCTCGCCGAAAGAAGGGACAAAAATTGCTCTCAAGCAGGTCAATGAGGTCAAAGTGGTATTCACCGGTACATACGACCCGCAGGTATGGCGCGAACAGTTGAAGGCAGAGCACTGGTTACTACAGCCTTTACGATACACCGGCGAATGGTTGATGGAAAATGTGGACGCTTGGGAAAATGACAGAAATGACAACCTCGATGACACCGTCCGGTATATACTCACCCACCCATTTTGGCGACTCAGTATTCAGTTACATAAAATAGTCGGTCTCCGATAACGGATACCGACTATTTTAATATCTGACAGTTTAACACTTTAACGTCGACTTGTTCGACGACCATTTTAACTCTTTAACGTCACTTAGTGACTTTAATATTGCGCGGCATCATACACCGCGTCCGCGACTTCCGATCCGGCAAGGCGCTCTATGATGCAGAATGCAAAATCAGATGACAGCCCAGGACCTTTGGCTGTAATGACATTCTTGCTTTCTACTACTAAACCGCCTACATAGCTCTCGCCTAATGGTTCCTGATATCCGGGATAACAAGTAGCCTGCTTGCCTTTGAGAATACCAAGTTTGCCCAATACCATCGGCGCTGCGCATATAGCGGCAATCAACTTGCCGGCCTTATTATGCTCTACGAGCAAATCGCATAATGCGGAACATTCACCCAATTTGGTCTGACCGCCGGGGAGTATCAACATCTCTGCGTCGGAGAAATCAATCCGCTCAATCTGACCGTCTGCTTCCACTGCGATATTATGTGCGCCAAGAACCATCGGATTGCCGGTGATGGACACTGTCGTCAAAGGGATGTTCGCACGACGGAGAAGATCAATTGTAGTAATTGCTTCGATTTCTTCGAAACCATTGTCTAAGAATAAATAATTCATAAATTTCAAATTATAAATTACAAATTAGTTTAATTTGAATATATAGGTAATTGTTCCGATCTGGTCATGATCGCCCTCTGTGAACTTGGCTTTACGAGCCGCATCGAGAGCGAGTTGTTGGGTCTGTTTGTCCGATACATCTCCACCCGTAACGCTGGCACTGATTACCTGTCCTGCTGCATTCACACGTATCTGGACTATCACTTTACCCTCTTGCTTGAAATCGTTAGATGGTTGAGGCAATGTTCCTCTTATTCCGCGTCCTGCTAAACTCCATGAGTTTCCGCCTGACGAACCACGTCCGATAGGATTACCTTTCTGTCCTGTGCCTTGTGCATCACCGTCTCCGCTGGTATTCGTTCCTCCTGTCTTTCCGAACAGACTGCCCATCGCGTTGGCTTTGGCAATAGCCTCCGCTTCTTTCTGTTTACGCGCACGCTCTGCTGCCTCGCGTTCTTCTTTCTCTTTGCGTGCGCGAGCTAACGCCAAGGTCTCTTCCTCCGATGTGATCTGTTCAGGAGGCGAAGACGGCGTCGGATTGGTGGCTATCACTTCAGCCGGCGCTGCAGGTTCTGCAGGCGAAGCGTTTGTTTGTTCCTCGGCGTATGCCGATTGACCGGCAGCGGGAAGAAGTGGTTCTTCTTCCTCTACTTCGCTAAACTCAATCTCTATGCCTTCTTCTTGCTCCGGAACTACGGCACTAAGACGAACATACCATAGTATCAAAAATACCGACACCAAGAATAGAACCGTACCGATACTCGCCTTTATATGTTGCTCCGTCTTTTTCTTCACTGTCTTTTGGTAGCAACTACCAGTTTCATATGATGTTCATTGGCTATATCAAGCACACGGACAACTTCCTTGTAAGGGACATCTTCATCGGCATGCAACGCGATATACATCGTTGTATCTGTCGCTTGTATGTTACTCAGATACCCCTCCAAACTCTCAGGATCAATAGCGATGGGTTTCTCTTTCCCTAACGCCACAAAATAGTTACCGAGGTTGTCAATTGATACTTTCGCGACCTGCGGACGGGTAGCTTTCTGAGCACGGGAGGTCGGCAGATTTATCTTTATGTCGTTTGGTGAGGACATGGTGCTTGCCATCACGAAGAACAGAAGAAGCAGAAACACCAAATCTGTCATCGAACTCATGGCAAAAGTCGCCTCTACCCTATTACGTTTCTTCAAACTCATTATGCAGGTTCATTCAAAAGGTCCATAAACTCTAACGTGCGGGACTCCAACAAGCGTACCACACGGTCAATACGGGCAACCAGATAATTGTATGCAAACATCGCCAGAATACCAACTATCAAACCGCCAATGGTTGTTACCATCGCCTGATACATACCCGTGGAGAGGGCTGACATCTCAATGATTCCGCCGGAAGTCTGAGCCATGTTATAGAATGTCTGAACCATTCCGAGCACCGTACCCAAGAAACCAAGCATAGGAGCACCACCTGCGATAGTAGCCATGATAACAAGCCCTTTTTCCAAACGAGCCACTTCCAAGTCACCTACATTCTCAACTGCCACTTGAACATCCTGCATAGGGCGGCCGATACGCGTGATACCCTTCTCTATCATATGAGCAGAAGGAGTATCGGTCTGTCTGCATAGATTTAACGCAGAATCTATCTTGCCGTCATGGATATAATCACGAATACGGTCCATGAAGGACTTGTCTTCACGGGTTGCCTGCTTGATGACTACAAGACGCTCAATAAAAATATAGCATGCGCCGGCAAGCAGGATTGCCAGAATAATCATAATCCATCCGCCGTATTGCGCCATTTCCCAGAGGTTAATAGACGTTTGTACAGGCTCTTCAGCCTGAATCAGCTCTTCTACAAGAGCCGTTGTGTCAATTTGAAATAACATATCTTAATAAATTACAAAATTTGACTTGTCAGATAATCGTACCCATTGGGGCAGAAAATTACGATTCACAAACAACTTACTTCAGTAAGTCTAGATACTCCTGTATAGTTTCCTGAATACCCAAATAAAGCGCATCACATATGATAGCATGGCCTATAGACACTTCTGCAGTCCATGGGAACGCCTTGATAAACGGTTTGAGATTTTTGAGATTGAGGTCATGACCGGCGTTCATACCGAGCCCTAACTCATGCGCCTTTTCTGCTGCAGGACGGTATTTCTCTATTGCGCGTTTCGGATCCTCCTGGTACATCTCAGCATACGGACCTGTATACAACTCCACGCGGTCTGCCCCCGTACGCAGGGCATACTCCACCATCACCGGATCCGGATCAACAAAAATGCTCACACGAATACGGTTTGCGTGCAGTTCGTTCACTACACCCTTTAGAAAATCCAAGTGACGGCGAGTGTCCCAACCATGATTAGAGGTCAACTGATTCGGATTGTCCGGTACTAATGTCACTTGTGTCGGACGAATATCTGTCACCAAGGACAGGAACTCTTCGATCGGATTACCCTCCACATTCAACTCGGTCGTCACCATTGACTTGAGTTGATAAACATCTTCCTTGCGTATATGCCGCTCGTCAGGACGTGGATGAACCGTTATCCCTTGCGCGCCGAACAACTCGCAATCTACTGCAAAACGCTGAACATCAGGCAAATTGCCGCCTCGCGCGTTGCGCAATGTAGCAACTTTGTTGATGTTTACACTTAACTTTGTCATGGGGTGTTTTCTGAATTTCGCCGCAAAGATACAACTTTTTTTTTATATATGCAAGAAAAAATTTGCTTACACGCAATTTTTACTGTTCTTTCTGCAATACAATACTCTGCACGGCATAGCACTCTCCAGCAAATCCGTTAAAGGCTCAACACTTGAAGAGCCTGCCATTTGTCATCTTTAATATCTTTTTTCTCCTTGATTGCTTTGGTTAGCGGCACATAAACCACCTCGCCGTTTTGCAATCCCACCATGATAGACCGCTGTTCGTCCAACAAAGCCTGTACTGCTGCGCATCCCAAACGGGAAGCTAATATACGGTCAAACGCGGTAGGAGAACCGCCACGTTGCAGGTGACCGAGGATAGTCACACGCGTTCCGTATTCCGGATGGCTTTGTTCAATCACTTTGGCGACTGCCTGAGCGCCACCGGGAATTGCATGTTCCTGAACCAAAACTATTCCACTGTTTTTATGTTTCCGGCGTCCCTGGCCGATAGCCGCTTCCAATTGTTCCTCTAATGTTGCACGTTCCGGAATGATGGCAGCCTCAGCGCCGGCGGCAATGGCGGCATTCAGCGTAAGAAATCCCGCATCACGCCCCATGACCTCCACCAAGAACAAACGTTCATGACTTGTTCCCGTATCGCGTAATTTATCTACACATTCAACGATAGTATTCAGTGCAGTGTCATAGCCGATAGTGGAGTCCGTCCCCCATAAGTCATTGTCTATCGTGCCAGGAACGCCGATAACAGGAATATTATACTCTTGGGCTAACAACCTTGCCCCCGTAAATGTACCATCGCCGCCTATAGCAATAAGCGCGTCAATCTGCTCGCGCTGAATAGTCTCATAAGCACGTTTACGGCCTTCCGGCGTTCTAAATTCCTCACTCCGGGCTGATTTGAGAATCGTTCCGCCTCGCTGAATAATACCGCTCACATCTTGTGTGCCGAACTCCTGCACCTCGCCATCCATCAACCCTTTATATCCACGGAAGATAGCTTTTACTCGGATGTTGTTGGCAATTGCTGCACGCGTTACAGCACGTACTGCAGCGTTCATTCCCGGAGCATCACCGCCTGAAGTCAGCACTCCGATTGTTTGAATTTTATATTCCATAATTTTTAATCATTTAGTATGCTGATTGATTATATACTTTTTCTCTCTACGAAAACAGTCACTGCGGGACGTATTTTTTCCACAAAAAGTACCCATAGACCGAAGAGCATGGCATAGAACATGTATTTGAACAGGTAATCATGCAACATGTGGAACCACTCGGGATGGAACTCAACGGCAAGCGTAATCAGAAAGATTCGCAGAATATTGAATGCGTAGCAACATATCCATCCAACGGGAATAAACCATAGTTTATGTAACCATAGGTTACGTATTCGTGAGTTGTGAGTTATGGACCGTGATTTCTCCTTTTCTGCGGATGTAGTTCCAGGAAGAACAGTGATTATCAACCAGAACCAGATGAACATCTGTTTAAGCCCTGAGCACCCCCATATGATTGTTGAACCACTGCCCGACTCAAAACGGATAGTATGTTCGCCCACCATATAGACTGTGTCTCTAAACCACGAAACCATCTCATACACCACCTTTGCAATATGGCATGCCATGAACTCAAAGGGTGCCGTAATGTCTAATCCGAACCACGTCACTTGGTCTCCCATCTCATCTCCAGTCACCGTCCATTTCCAGGCATAATTGACTACCAGCAACGTTATCATGAATACGATGACGTCTTTGTAGGGTTCAACCTGTTCTTTTAGCCTTTGTACTTGGTCCTTTGTCACTTGGTCACTTATATTTGAGTTTTGGCGAACGGCACTTTGTCTATGGCACAGAAATCGTGGTCCAGATATTTGAAATACCCGGCTTGACATACCATCGCCGCGTTATCTGTAGTGAACGAGAACGGCGGGATAAACACCTCCCAATGAAACCGTTTGCCATAGTCGAGGAACGCTTGTCTCAATCCGCTGTTCGCACTCACGCCGCCTGCAACGGCAACTTGCTTGATTCCTAAATCCTGTGCCGCTTTTTTCAGTTTGCGCATAAGGATGTCGATTATTGTAGCCTGCAGCGAAGCACACATGTCTTCGCGCAGGTTCGGCACCTTGGCTGCCAGTTCATCTATTGTCTCCACTCCGTTCGCTTTGAGCATATCGCGCAGCGTATACAAAAAGGAGGTCTTTAGACCCGAGAACGAATAATCATATCCCTGTATGTTCGGCTTGGCAAACGGGTACTTGGTGGCATCGCCCTGCTTGGCAAGTTTATCAATCCATGGTCCTCCCGGGTACGGCAGACCAAGCACCTTGGCACATTTATCGAACGCTTCGCCGGCGGCATCGTCTATCGTCTGGCCAATAATTTCCATATTATTATACGCGCGCACGAGGACTATCTGACTGTTTCCGCCACTTACCAACAGACATAGAAAAGGGAAAGACGGATGTTTGATAACTGCTCCTTGCAGACTCGGAGTCTGGGCTATCAGTTCGTCACTCGGCTCAACAAAATGCGCCAACACGTGACCTTGAAGATGATTGACGTCAATTATCGGAACATTGAGTGCCAACGCCAGACCTTTGGCAAAAGAAGTACCCACGAGCAGCGACCCCAACAACCCGGGACCGCGTGTAAAAGCAACGGCAGAAACAGCCTCTTTTGCGACACCGGCACGTTTGAGCGCCGTATCCACGACGGGTAGTATGTTCATCTGATGAGCACGGCTCGCCAACTCAGGCACCACACCGCCGTATTCCTCATGTACCTTTTGACTCGCTATCACGTTACTACGCAATATTCCATCAACGATAACGGCAGACGACGTGTCATCACAACTGGACTCTATAGCTAATATAACGGTCATCTATAAGCGTTTTATAAATCGGCTGCAAAATTACTAAAAAATTTGCACATATCAAAATATTTTTGTAATTTTGCGGTCAAATTTCGAATTTATGAGTTTTACACATTTACACGTCCACTCGCACTATTCGTTGCTTGACGGATTGTCAAAAGTGGAAGAGATTGTCGATAAGTGTATTGCAACAGGGATGAACGCTGTGGCGTTGACCGATCACGGTAATATGTACGGCATCAAGGACCTGCTTGACTACTGCAAAGGAATTAACAAAGCGCGCAAAGCGGACGCTGAGACCAATGGTACGGAGTTCGTGCCATTCAAGCCGATTGTAGGGTGTGAAACGTACTGCGCTCGACGGGGAAGGCATTCCATGAAAGATGACAAAGCCGTCAACGGAGAGGGAAGGACATATGTCATTGACCGGTCCGGTTGGCACCTCATCCTGTTAGCAAAAAACATGACCGGCTACCACAACCTCTGTCGCATCGTCTCACACGGATTTATGTCTGATGCCTTTTATCATACCCCTCGTATTGACAAAGAGTTGTTAGAGAAATGGCACGAAGGCATCATTTGCTGCTCGGCGTGTCTTGGCGGTGAGTTACCGCAGAAGATTTTAGAGGGCATTGCAAAAGGAGGGGACTTCTCCGATGCGGAAGAGACCGTCAAGTGGTTTAAGAACTTGTTCGGAGAAGATTATTACATCGAACTTCAACGCCACGAGACCCAAAAACCCGGTGGAGACCAGGAGGTGTACGAGCGTCAAAAACAAGTTAACACCGTTCTCGTTGACCTCGCGCGTAAATACGACGTGAAGATTATCTGCACAAACGACTCGCATTTCGTAAACGAGGAGGACGCCGAGGCACATGACCGTCTGATCTGCCTTAGCACGAACCACTTCGTCAACGATGTCAACCGCATGCACTATACCAAGCAGGAGTGGCTCAAAACGCCAGAAGAGATGGCGGCTATTTTCTCCGATCTACCGGAAGCATTGGCTAACACCCAGGAGATTGTGGACAAGGTAGAGGTCTATAACATCGATCATGACCCTATCATGCCGAAATTTGACATCCCAGCCTCATTCGGCAAAGAAGCAGATTATCCCGACCGATTGGCGTTCGAGAGTGCGTATCTGCGCCATCTGACGATGGAGGGCGCAAAAGAGCGGTACGGAGAAGAACGGCTCCAAACGGACGAAGTGCTCAAAGAACGCATAGAGTTCGAACTGAATACCATTATCTCAATGGGTTTCCCGGGGTACTTCCTCATCGTCATGGATTTTATCCGCGCAGCACGCGAAGAGTTGGATGTATCTGTCGGACCGGGACGTGGTTCGGCGGCAGGCTCTGTTGTCGCATACTGCCTGAAGATCACTGATCTTGACCCGCTCAAATATGACCTCCTGTTCGAGCGTTTCCTTAACCCTGACCGTATTTCCCTGCCTGATATAGACACCGACTTCGAGGATTGCGGACGTGGCAAAGTACTGGATTATGTAAGCCGTAAATACGGCGAGACACACGTTGCGCACATCGTGACGTACGGAAAGATGGCAACCAAGTCCGCGCTCGCTGATGTCGGCCGTGTGCAGCAGGTGCCTCTCGCGCGCGTCAACGAACTCAAGAGTTTCATTCCTGACCGCGAGTTTCCAGACACAATTATGAAAGGCCAACTCGCGGGCGCAAAGAAACCCAAAGTAAACCTGCGGAACTGTTATAAGTACATTGAGGAACTCAAACGCGAGTACGAGCAGGGCGACCCGAATACCCGCTCGATGCTTGAGTATGCAGCGCGGCTTGAGGGAACAATCCGTCAGGTTGGTGTACATGCGTGCGGCGTCATCATCGGTGCCGACGACCTGACCAACTTCGCCCCACTCTCTTCCGTCGAGGACAAGAACAGCAAGAAACGCGTACTCGTAACGGAGTATGACGGACATGTAGTCGAGTCCGTCGGGCTGATTAAGATGGACTTCCTCGGCCTCATTACACTCACCATCATCAAGGAGTGCCTAAGGAACATTAAGAAAGCGCGCGGTATTGATGTTGACATCGACCATATACCCATTGATGATGCAGAGACATATAAATTGTTCCAAGAAGGCAGAACGGTAGCCGTCTTCCAATTCGAGTCCGCCGGCATGCAGAAATACCTGCGCGAACTCAAACCGACCGTTATCGGTGACCTCATCGCCATGAACGCCCTCTACCGTCCCGGGCCTATGGATTACATTCCCCAGTTTATCCGCCGCAAGCAGGGGACGGAACCCGTGACATACGACATACCTGTGATGGAGAAATACCTCAAGGATACCTACGGCGTTACAGTCTATCAGGAGCAGGTCATGTTGCTGAGCCGTCTGCTTGCGAACTTCACCCGTGGCGAGAGTGACAAACTCCGTAAAGCGATGGGTAAGAAACAGATGGCAGTACTTGCGTCTCTCAAGGACAAATTCATGGAAGGCGGAAAAACGAACGGACACAACCCAGAGGTACTCGATAAGATATGGAAAGACTGGGAGAAATTCGCTTCCTACGCTTTCAATAAATCGCACGCAGCGTGCTACTCGTGGGTCGCTTACCAAACAGGGTACCTAAAAGCACACTATCCTGCGGAGTTCATGGCAGCCAACCTCACTGTCCATAAAGACGACATCAAAGAGGTGACCAAACTGATGGATGAATGTAAAGCATTGGGATTGAGCGTCTTGGAGCCGGATGTAAATGAGTCCGAACTGTCCTTTACAGTCAATAGGAAAGGCGCCATACGTTTCGGGCTTGGCGGCATAAAGGGCGTAGGCGAAGGAGCTGCGGAGTCCATTATACGCGAGCGTGACAAATACGGGAAGTACCAAGGGATTTTCGACTTCCTCGAGCGTGTTAATCTGCAGTCATGTAACCGCAAAACCATTGAGAATCTGGCACAAGCAGGTGCCTTTGAATGTTTCGACGACATCTACCGCGAACAGTTCTTCGGCGTGGACGAATACGGGTCTTCAGGGCTCGACCTGCTTATGAACTACGGTAGCAAATGGCAGGCGGACAAGGAGAACAACTCCAATTCGCTTTTCGGTGATCTCGATATCGCTGTCGAAGTAAAGCACCCTGAGCTGCCACAAGTACAACGATGGGACACTATCGAGCGGCTCAACAGAGAGAAAGAACTCATCGGCATATATCTCTCTGCGCACCCTCTGGACGAATACGAATACGAAGTGCGCGAACTTTGTAATATTACGACTGCCGAACTGACCATGTTCGATAAATGGCGTAGAGCAGACGCACGTAACGATGCCGAGATTCAAACGAGAGCACTGATGGCAGAGAACCCTGACGAGAAACTGGTTTTGCCATCCGAGTTCATCGCCGCACATAAGAACCAGAACAGTCTCCTCGGAGGGCTCATCACGCAAGCCGAGCAACTCCGCAGCCAAAAAGGGAACCCGTACGGACGCTACACTATCGAGGACTATACCGGCAGTTACCAGGTCGTGCTCTTCGGCAACGCATACAACAAATTCGCACACCTCATGCTCAAAGACCTGTACGTTATGGTCACCGGAGTCATACAGCAGAAAGGTGCCGGAATGAAATGGTTCAAAGAAGGGAAAGACGAAGAAGCGGAGTTTGAGTTTGTTGTGCAAAGCGTAGATATGCTGCCGAATGTACAGGATGTACGTACCGACGGACTCAACATACGTCTCTCGCTCAATAACGTCACACCAGAGAACATAGACGAATTAGCGGACTTTGTGGACGCCAACAAAGGGAACGGACGGCTGCATATCAGCGTCTTCAATCCGCTCAACCGACAGAACGTTGCGCTAACCAGCCGCAACCACGCCATCAAGGTCACGCCTAAATTCTATAAATGGCTCGCGCAGAAAAGAGAGGAAGGAGTGCTTGATTTCCGCCCTGTGGAGAAAAACTAATTTTTAATGTACAATGTACGAAGGGCTTTAGGAGTTTAGTACAATGTTTTTAGATGCGTATTTATTATTAAATTTGTACGAAAGTCACCAGAACGCTTTGTGAATTGTAAATGATGATTTATAGCGAAGCCGTCTCATATCTTTATTCCTCCCGTCCGCCGTTTCATATGGTGGGCGCAGCGGCATATAAACCTGGTTTGGAGAACACCCTGAAGCTCATGACCCACTTCGGCAATCCGCACCAACGGCTGCGCGCGGTGCATGTGGCAGGAACGAACGGGAAAGGCTCCACATGCCATCTCATTGCCGCCGTGCTGCAAGCAGCAGGCATGCGTGTCGGACTGTTTACCAGTCCCCACCTCGTCTCGCTCACCGAACGGATACGTGTCAATGGTACGCCTATTCCTGAAAATGAAGTGACGGCGTTCATTGAAGGCAACAAGGCGTTCCTTGATGACCTGCAACCCTCTTTCTTCGAGACCATGACCGCACTCGCTTTCGATTATTTCGTAAAGCAGAAGGTGGACATCGCCGTTGTCGAAGTAGGATTAGGAGGCCGCCTTGACAGCACCAATGTCATTACGCCCCTTCTCTCCGTTATCACTAATATCGGGCTTGACCATACGGAGTTTTTAGGGCACACGCTTGCACAAATAGCATGGGAGAAAGCCGGTATTATCAAACCCGACGTGCCATGCGTCATCGGAGAGACCCACCCGCAGACGATGAATGTCTTTCTCAAGAGAGCGAAAGAGTGCGGTATTCTCAGCAGCGGACCGGAGACAACGGACTGCCGGATATGGTTTGCGGACCAATGCGGCTATCTGCGCAACAAAAGACTGCGCGAAGCTCCTGAATGTGAACTCAAAGGCAACTATCAGGAGCACAACCTGCAAACTGCCTACGTCGCACTCCAAGTTCTAAAGAACTACGTGCCATCAGACCTTCTTCGTACATCGTACATCCGTCCTCAGTACATTCAAAATGGTTTTGCCAATGTCTGTACGCTCACCGGACTGAGAGGCAGATGGGAGACGTTATGCAGGCAGCCGCTCGTCATTTGTGACACAGGACACAACAGCCATGGTATTCAGTACGTTGCGCGGCAACTCAGGCAATGGAACAATCCCGACATATGGATTATCTTCGGCATGGTCGATGATAAGGACACGGAGACCTGTCTGCGCCTTATGCCTGACGGAAAAAAATACCATTATATCTTCACGCGTCCCGACACCCAACGTGCCCGTTCGGCTGAGGACATGTTAGCTCTTTGGGGAAAGGAAGCAATAGCTATAGCCAAGCCCGATGAAGCAATACAGTACGCCATGCAGCACGCCAAGCACGAAGACGCTGTCTTCATCGGAGGGAGTAATTATTTAGTAGGATATGCGCTATCACGTTTTACACATTAAGACCGCGTTTGCAGAGGAATGGCAGAAAGACCTGTTCGCACAGGACCTATGCGACCTCGGCGTCAATACTATTGACGACGACGATTACTATATCCCTTCCAACCTATGGCAGCAACACCAAAACGCCATCGAGGAATACATCCATTCAGCAATCAGCGATTCGCAATTCTCTGTTTCCGAACTGCCCGACAAGAACTGGAATGCCGTATGGGAGTCGGAGCATCCGGTGCAGGAACTGCCTCTCGGCGTGCGCATCATTCCCCATTGCGCTTTCGGTGCCGGGTACCATGAGACGACTGCAATGATGATTGACGCCCTTCTCAATCACCAGTCCTCCTTCGAGCATCGTACATTCGTAAATATTCTTGACCATGGAACCGGAACCGGAGTACTCGCTATCTTCGCCAAAAAACTCGGCGCGCATTACGTACTCGCACTTGATATAGACGAGAAGAGCGTCGAAAACGCCAAAGAAAACGCCATGCTCAACAGTGTCGATATCGACGTCCGTCTCAACGGCGAACTCTCAACCATCACCAATCACCGGTCACCGACCACCAGTTTCCACCTCATCCTTGCCAACATCCATCGCAATGTGCTCCTTGCCAACATGCCATCTTACGCACATCTGCTTGCGCCGGACGGACAACTATGGGTCAGCGGTTTCTATGAGCAGGACTGCCCTGCGCTCATCAGCGCCGCCAATAACCACGGACTCACACTAATGCCCAAAGGAACACATAAAAAAGGCGACTGGAGAATGCTACAATTCATCAAATCGTAATCACGGCGACGTTGGCTGAACCTCCCCGTAATCACCCTGTAATCACCCCGTAATCACCCCCTTTTGAGTCGTAATTTAGTCGAAAAAGGTTCGATGCAGGTATAAGGCCATTGCATTGCAGGACCTCCGCGTTGTAAGACCGATACGCTGTAGAACCACTGAGTTATAAGACCACTGCGTTGTAAGACCACTGCGTTGTAAGACCGGCGCAAGCGCCTATAGGATAGAAGGAACCGAAAGGTGCTCTTTTTTTGTCCTCTAAACACTAAACACTAAACTCTAAACTAAAAATCTTTGATTTTTTTTGCATATGTCAAAAAAATGTTGTACCTTTGCAGCGAAATTGGGTAATATGGCACTTATTGCCAGAACAAGCCCCCAAACAGCAGTCATCCTAACGAAAAAAAAACAATCATAAATATGGAAAATTTAAGCGAACAAGAAATCGTACGGCGGCAGAGCCTGCAGACCATGCGCGACATGGGCATTGATCCCTACCCTGCAGCCGAGTATGAAGTAACAGGTTTTTCAACGGACATCAAAGCTGCGTTTGTCGACCGCGCAGAAGGCGAACCGGAACCGGATGCAGAATGGTTTACCGGCAAACAGGTACGTATTGCCGGCCGTCTGATGAGCAAACGTATTATGGGAAAGGCCTCTTTTATCGAACTCCAGGATTCCAAAGGACGTATTCAGGTATATGTCTCCCGCGACGACATTCAAGCCCCGGTAGCCGAAGGCGAACAGCCTACCACAGTAGAACAGCAGATGTACAATGTGGTATTCAAGAAACTGCTGGATATCGGCGATTTCATCGGTATTGAGGGTTTCGTCTTCCGCACGCAGATGGGTGAGATTTCCGTACACGCGAAGAAACTGACGGTATTAGCCAAGAGCCTCCGTCCGCTGCCTATTGTGAAATACAAAGACGGCGTGGCGTATGACGGTTTCAACGACCCGGAGCAGCGTTACCGCCAGCGTTATGTGGACCTCGTTGTCAACGACGGCGTCAAAGACACCTTCCTCAAACGCGCGACAATCCTGCGCACCATGAGACAGGTATTCGACGAAGCAGGCTACACCGAGGTGGAGACTCCTATCCTGCAGCAGATTGCCGGCGGTGCAAGTGCCCGTCCGTTCATCACGCATCATAACTCGCTCGACGTGGACATGTACCTGCGTATCGCTACCGAACTCTACCTCAAACGCCTCATCGTAGGCGGTTTCGAGGGTGTGTATGAGATAGGTCGTAACTTCCGCAACGAGGGAATGGACCGCAGTCACAACCCCGAGTTCACCTGCATGGAGCTGTATGTGCAATACAAGGACTACAACTGGATGATGGGCTTCACCGAGCAGTTATTGGAGAAGATTGCGATTGCAGTCAACGGCACAACCAAGGTCAAAGTGGGCGACAACGAGATTGATTTCAAGGCGCCTTACCGCCGTCTGCCTATCCTCGATGCCATCAAGGAGAAGACCGGTCTCGACCTCGCCACAATGGACGAAGAAGCCATCCGCGCAGAGGCAAAGAAACTGGGCGTAGAGGACACCGAGCACATGGGCAAAGGCAAGCTGATTGACGAGATTTTCGGCGAGACCTGCGAGGGCACGTTCATCCAGCCGACGTTCATCACCGATTATCCGGTAGAGATGAGCCCGCTGACCAAAATGCACCGCTCCAAACCCGGTCTGACCGAGCGTTTCGAGCTGATGGTGAACGGCAAAGAGTTAGCCAACGCCTACTCCGAGCTCAACGACCCGATTGACCAGTACAACCGTTTCGTCGAGCAGATGAAACTCGCTGACAAGGGCGATGACGAGGCGATGGTTATTGACCATGATTTCATGCGCGCACTGGAATACGGTATGCCGCCGACATCGGGTATCGGTATCGGTATTGACCGTCTGGCAATCCTAATGACCGGCCAGCCGACTATTCAAGAAGTACTGCTCTTCCCGACGATGCGTCCGGAATAAGTGACTAAGTGAACAAGTACAAAGTACCAATAAACATGTATCGTAAAATAGCTATATTAGGCTCGGGAAGTTGGGCGACGGCATTGGCGAAAATCGTCATGCAGAACCAAAGTGAGATCAACTGGTTCATCCGCCGTCAGGAAGTGATTGACGAGTTCATCGCGGCCGGCAAAAACCCCTCCTACCTCGGCGCAGCAAGTTTCGATGTGGAGCGTATTCATTTCTCCTCGGATATCAACCAGACCGTGGCGCACTCGGACGTACTGATTCTCGCGATTCCTTCGCCGTATGTCAAGCAGTCACTCAATAAAATCCGCCGCGACATGACTCACAAAGTGGTCATCTCCGCCGTCAAAGGTATGATACCCGACGAGAACGTCATCGTGACCGATTACCTGCATAAGCGTTTCAGGATTCCAATGGAGCAATTAGGCGTTATCGCCGGTCCTTGTCACGCAGAGGAAATCGCCCTTGAGCGGCTCAGTTACCTCACTATCGGCTGCGAGAACAAACTGAATGCCGAAACAATGGCTGCACTCTTCTCCACCCCGTACGTCCATACGACCACTTCTGCCGATGTGGTAGGACTGGAATACAGTTCGGTAATGAAGAATATTTACGCGATTGCAGCCGGCATGTGCCAGGCACTCCACTACGGAGACAATTTCCAAGCCGTCCTCCTCTCCAACGCCATTCAGGAAATCGAGCGTTTTGCCGCTGCAGTGAACAACGCACCGCGTAAAATCAACCACTCCGGCTACCTTGGAGACGTGCTTGTGACAGGTTACTCGCAGTTCAGCAGAAACCGTCAGTTCGGCCAGATGTTAGGACTCGGCTACTCCGTCAAAGCAGCCCAAATGGAGATGGAGATGGTAGCAGAAGGGTATTACGGCACGAAAGCCATTCACGAAGCGAACAAAAACATAAACGTGGACCTGCCTATCGTCAATGCCATGTACGAAATATTGTACAACAAACAAAAAGCAAAACCCATTATCAAATCGCTAACTACTAAATTACAATAATCATGAAAATCTGTTTGAAAAACGCCGCCTGCTTCGTCGAGGCAGACAAACTGAAACAACTTGAGTCACAAACCGAAAGTGCCAACCTCTTGTTAGAGAACGGTCAGGGTGCAGGTAATGATTACATCGGATGGGTACACCTGCCCTCCTCTATCACCGATGCCTTCTTAGCAGAAGTGCAGGCCTCGGCAGACGAACTGCGCCGTCGTTGCGAGGTTGTGATTGTAGCCGGTATCGGAGGTTCGTACCTCGGTGCACGCGCAGTGAACGAGGCATTGAGCTCGGCGTTTGACGCGTTTGTAGCCAAGAACCGCAAAAACCCGTACGTAGTCTATGCCGGCAACAACATTGGCGAAGACTACCTGGCAGAGCTCATGGAGTTCGTCTCCGACAAACAGTTCGGTATCATCAATATCTCCAAGTCCGGCACAACGACCGAGACCGCACTCGCTTTCCGTCTGCTGAAGACCATGCTGGAGAAGCAGGTCGGCAAAGAAGAGGCCAAACACCGCATCGTGGCTGTCACCGACCGCGCGAAAGGAGCGCTCCGCTCGCTCGCGACCAAAGAAGGCTACAAGACTTTCGTCATTCCCGATAACGTAGGCGGTCGTTTCTCCGTCCTCACTCCCGTAGGTCTGTTACCGATTGCAGTTGCCGGCGGTGATATCCGCGAACTCGTGCGCGGCGCACAAGAGATGGAAAAAGCAACGGACGTCAAAGTGCCATACGCAGAGAACCCTGCCTGCCAATATGCAGCAATCCGTAATGCACTTTACCAGAGCGGAAAGAAAATCGAGATACTCGTGAACTTCAACCCCAAACTGCACTATTTCAGCGAGTGGTGGAAACAACTCTATGGCGAGAGTGAAGGCAAAGACCACAAAGCTATCTTCCCGGCAAGCGTTGATTTCACGACCGACCTGCACTCAATGGGTCAGTGGATTCAAGACGGCGAGCGCACGATTTTTGAGACCGTTATCTCAATTGAGAAAGCCAACAAGAGCGTCCTCGTTCCAACCGACGAAGAGAACCTTGACGGACTCAATTTCCTTGCAGGCAAACATGTGGACGAGGTCAATAAGAACGCCGAACTCGGCACCCAACTCGCTCACGTGGACGGTGGAGTGCCGAATATCCATATCTCATTTGAGAAGATTGATGAGTTCAACATTGGCCAGTTCATCTATTTCTTCGAGCGCGCGTGCGGTATTTCGGGTTACGTATTAGGCGTCAATCCGTTCAACCAACCCGGCGTCGAGGCATACAAAAAGAACATGTTCGCCCTCCTCAACAAACCAGGTTACGAGGCTGAGAGCAAGGCTATTCAGGCGCGGCTGAACAAATAATAAAAGAATTGAAAAAATCAGTATTGTTGGACGTACCCTATCGGTGCGTCCAACAATTTTATACCGTATTTATCAACGATGTGGCGCGCCGTGCTATCCGGTTCCTGCCATGGGTGCATTGCAAGTGCGAACTTATCATGATGGACAGTGAAGACCTGCTCCGCCTGCACGTCAAGGATGGCGAGATCAACCGTACCGAACCGGTCGTGAATCTCGCGAAACCGCTTGTCATACCCTCCGTAATGCCGGAAGAAAAAACGCCACGACTACTTTTTTAAAATATACACAAATTTATTTTCACAAACGCCCTTTACTACAAAAAATTATCATTATCGCATAGTTTTCTTGCATATGTCAAAAAAAAGTTGTACTTTTGCGCTCGTTCTGAATTATTTTTAATAATTTTGGTGCGTATTACAAAATATATGTTCTGTATGTTGGCAGTCACAATCAGTCTGCTGTTTGTGTGTGCCGGACCACTCTATTCGCAGGAAGCCCCTCAAAAGACCAGCATATCGGGCGTTGTGGTAGATAGCGACACGGGAGAGACTCTTCCGTTCGTTCAGATTTATTTCCTTAAATCCACTACCAACAAAGGAATGATTCCTTCAGAAGTTGGAACGACAAGTGACATTGACGGTAATTTTACCATCAGCAATACCGCTGGGTACAACACGCTTCATTTTCAGATGTTAGGTTACAAGACCGAGATGCTGACGCTGCGCAAAGGGCAGAACCGCAAAAACGTAAAAGTGAAGTTGACACCGGACGTATATGGACTGCAGGATATCGTAGTGACACCTAAAAACCGCAAGCGCGATTACAAACGCAAAGGCAATCCCGCGGTAGAGTTAATCAAGAATGTGATTGCCCATAAGGATTCTTTCTGCGTAACAACAGTTGATCAATATACCGCCAAAAGTTATTCACGTATGTCGTTCGCGCTGGACAACATCAAAGTGAACTGGAAGAAACCGTTCTGGCGTGATTTTGCGTTTGTTCAGAAATATATCGACACAACGGGTGTCTATCCGAATGTGACGGTCAGTATCCGCGAGCACCTGAACACCGAATACTATCAGAGACGCCCTCACCGTGAGAAAAAAATACTGGACAAAAAGCGTATCTTCGGCGTTGAGAGTGTCATCGGCTCACAGTCTTTCCAGCAGAACATCAACGCCATCTTCAAAGATATAGATATCAACGACAACAGCATGAATCTGCTGTTCAACCGGTTTGTGTCACCGCTCTCATCGACCCTCGCCGTTTCGTTCTACCAATATTATATCATGGATACCATCATGGTGGACGGCTATCCGTGTATCGACCTGGCATTCGTGCCGGTGAACTCCGAAAGCTATGGTTTCACGGGACACCTGTACATCGTCAATGACAGCACCTACCGGCTCAAGAAATATGCGATTAATATTCCGCCGGATATCAACCTCAATTTCGTAAGCAACTTCTCCATAGAGCATAGTTACAAACAATTGGAGAATGGTCTTTGGGCCCCTGACCGGACAAGTACGTACGCCAAGTTCTACATCCTGAATAACAAACGAGGTATGCTTGCCCGGCAAACCAAAATTTACACGGGTTGGGACTTGGAGACACCTATCGCAAAAGAAACATTCTCAAGCCTGACAGGTCCTGAGCCGGAGATAAACGACACAACGGCTGAGTTGGTTTGGGAAGGACAATGGACGGACGAAATGCGGCCCGAACCGCTGACCAAATACGAAAGTTCGGTAGTGGACTTGGTGCGCGAATTTACCAATACGCCTAAATTCAACTCACTGGCATTGTTTGTCAATGCCATCACCACCGAATATATCCCCACGCGCAAAGCAGAGTTTATGTACCTCAGCAAATTCGACATAGGCCCCATCTACAATTTCGTCAGTTGGAATATGCTGGAAGGTGTGCGTTTGAGAGTAGGCGGAGGTTCTACGGCGCGGTTACATGACCAGGCGTTCTTCCGCGGATACGTAGCGTTCGGGACAAAAGACCTGCTACCGAAATACAATGCTACATTTGTCTATACATTCGACAAACACAAGGACCAGCCGTACGACGGGAAACGGCATCACATTCAGTTAATGGCCCAGTATGATGTCGAAGAACCAGGACAAGTGACGGATGTCGTACGAAGAGACAATATCATCATGTCCATCCCTACAAGTAAACCCGTCATGCCGTTCGCTCAATACGTCTTCCACGCCAAAGCAGAATACATGAAAGAATGGAGGAACAATCTGATGTTGAAAACTTCATTTGACTTCACGAACAACCGCGCTGCAGGCGCACTGTTATACAACCGCGTGGATTGGACACAACAGATAAACGGAACAGACACCACGTATTCAAAGAATTTGACCAATATCGGTTCGTTCCGTAATTATGAGGGGGTATTCGAATTGGAGTACTCACCCGGTTCTATGATTGGTATCGACCGTAACGGTATAAAGAGCCCGTGGGGCTTGGAGAAAGATGCACCGACCATTAATCTGACACACACCATCGGCTATCTGGACGACAGACATAACGGCGGTGACGGATTTTTCTACAACAGGACGGAAGTGATGTTCGACAAGCGTTTCTGGTTCTCTGCCTTCGGCCACCTGGACCTCCGTATTCAGACGGGTATGATCTGGCAGAAAGTGCCATTCCCCCAACTACACATCCCACAGACATCAACTAGTATTCTGCTGGCACAACGATCATTCAACCAAATGAAACCGATGGAGTTTATGATGGATGAGTACGTGTCGCTGTTCGCAACCTATTTTTTCAAAGGATGGATACTGAACCGCATTCCGGGTATCAACAAACTGAAACTCCGCGGTGTAGTCAGTTTTGCAGGTGTTTATGGAGGTTTGACCAAAAAGAACAACCCGTATCTGGAAGGCAATAACGGATTATATGATTTCCCGCATTCTTCTTGGGAGAACGGGATTGTAGATAATGCCTTTGACAGTAATGGTTACATCAAAGACGGTTATCGGACTTCCTCACCCATTGGCAAACTGCCATACATGGAGATTACCGCCGGATTTGAAAATATCCTCAAGTTCATCCGTATTGACTACATCCGCCGAATTACATATAACGACTATGAATTGCCGTATATGATTCAGAAGATGGAACCCGTCAATCCCGACAACCCGACGCTTGGTTTCCGTCCTGCCGTGGATGAGAACGGGAACCCGGTTTTGATACATGGGCGTCGCCGTATCGGGGCTTGGGGAAGAAATGGTGTTAAAATAACTGTCAGAATTTCCTTATAATACGATGAAACGAGTACTCTTTATCTTATGCATAATAGCCGTTTTCGCGCTAAGGGCAAAAGCACAAACTAATGATAGCAAGTTGCAATTGTCGCTGGATGAGGCAAAAGCTCGTCTGGTCGAGTTTAACACAGAACGGATGCTGGATTCTCTTGATCAGGAGAACCTGCCGCGATTAGTGTCAGGAGGTTTGCTGGCTCATGCTAACTTGAGTAATTTCATCATTACCCGTGATCATCACACCATGAGTTCCTACATGCGCATTGGAGGCGAACTGGGAGGATTTCTGGATTTTGCCATCACAAAGCATTTCGCTATTCAACCGCAAGTCATTTTTACTGCCCATCAGAATTATTTTGCCGTCACGGATAGTGCAAACCATTTATGGTCTTTTGGTGTTGATATACCTATTTATTTCTTGGGACGATTCGGAAATATGGAGAAAGGATATATCCAATTCGGAGGCGGTATATTTACCCATTTTACCTTTGCTTCCAACATTGCCAACAAATTCAAAAACGTTGACGAATCAGAAACTGCGGTTTCTACAAATCCGACTAAACCGGTTGACACACATGACTACAGTCGCTTGCACTCTCTACATAATAATCACTTCGGTGTCGCGGCAACTGTCGGGTACGAATTTCCAATTGGCATCCAAATCAATGCACAATATAAAATCAGCCTTTCGGATATTGCTGGCTTTTATAGCGAAAACAAAGGCAAAGAGATTGCAGACGCATTGATTTACCCGCAATCCGTTTCACTCGGGATTGCCTATAGGTGGAAATAAATGGGCTAACAAAACGTTACTTTCTATGGAAGAAACGATAAACCGGCAGGAATAACTTCAGCCATCTGCGATACGACTTGGGCAGTATAAACAACTGAATAGCGGTATTCCTGATGGAACACGCTACCCAATAACGCCTGATTGCCATCCCCTCCGGATAACGCATGAGATATGCCCTTGCCTCATTACGGGCAAGGGTGTTTTTATGAACGTCACCCTTGGGATGAGTTATAGATATGCGGTCGTCTATCTCGCATTTGAGGCCAAAACGGCGGGCGTAGAAACAGGCTACAAGATCAAGCCCCCACCCATGAGGATTAATATCCAATGGTTCCAAGTGTCTGTACACAGGCCGGGAGTACATTCCTAACATTCCCTCGGAAAAAGCCACACTGCGCCGCTTGCCGCTTCGTCGCGAATAAGACCATGCCACCCATGTATAAGAGTCATCAGCATGAGATGGACAATATACTCCCACGCCTTCAAAACTTTCTGTTAATAGGATATGTTTGAGTTGTGCCAAAGCCTCATGTGAGATAAGCACATCTGAGCATATAAAAAACAGATACGGATAATTCCCTTTTTCTGCCATCGTTATCGCGTGGTGCATCATCCCGCTGTAATACACATTGGGCAGATAGACGGTGTCGCCGTCGCATGCTGCAGGACGTTGACCACTGTCCGCATCTACGATATGACACTCGAACGATGGACGCAGTTCACGATATAGGAACTCTGCATTCGCAGCCTCATGATAATTGAAAATACAAACGAGAATATCAGTTGCTTGCATGACGTTTCTTGATTAGTTTACTTTTCCCTAACCACTGCGGCAGGATAATAACACCGGCTATCAGGTAATAATAATATGTGCATAGACGCCAGATGGAAGTAATCACTACGGTGGACATTTTCTGAGTAATATACTCGCCGAGGAACCCGTCGAACATCACCTCCGCAAAGCCGCTGCCACCCGGCGTGGGAACTATCATGCAAACAATACCCAATATGTATTGCCGCGCAAAGCACATCATATTATCCATGCCGGACAACGGATTAAAAATCATGATGGCCATGTTCGCAATTAGGAACCGTAAGCCCCAGATTCCTATTGTGGATAGCGACAAACGGACCCAATACCCAAAGGTCTCATGCTTGAATTCATTGGCACATTGGCGTATCTCTACCGCAGTACGGAGAGCGCGATTACGGTAACGGCGCAATACCTTGAGTTTGAACACAAACCCGATGATATTGATGAAGACGGAGGGCTTGAAGAACAAGCCGATACACAACATCGTCACCCATACGAATTTCATCACATACCCGATAATGAACGCCCATAGATAGCCGTATTGGAAATACCCTTCTGCAGTAAATAAATCTGCGTAAGGAATAACAGCCAGCAACGCGGGAAACAGAGCTATCATCAGCACTTCGTCCAAAAATAACGCCAATATGGTCATTGAGGTGGCACGGCTGATTTTGATTCCTTCGCGATGAATAAAAAGTACTTCCAACGAAGAACCACCGGCCGCAGAAGGAGTGACTGCCGATGTGAACTCATATAACATTCGTATACGGAAGAGTTGCCGGAATTTGAGAGGAGCACCCGACATCACGCGAAGACGGTACATACCCGAGAAATCTTTGAGCAGAGTAAATACCACCACTAACAGCGCAAATACCCACCAGTTGTCTGCCAACACAAGCGGACCCTGAGGTATATCATCATGCATTTCGCGCCATAACATATACCCCACTCCTATCAAGCCGAACAGTATCGGCCAAACTATCATCGAAGGTTTGAACCGCGAGGCTACTGAGCGGTTTTGTTTTGATATTTTGGATTCCTTGCTCATTACGGTTCTGCGGCGTAAGTTTGTATGAATTTGGCTATGTCATCGGCCCCATTGCCTTCCTTGCGGACCGCATTGGCTGAATTTATGTAAATATCTAATATTCTGCGGTCTACAGCACATTCGTTTATCCATTTCACAATTTTTTTGGAGCGTGTAAACGAGCGACCGCAGTTCAGTACGTCCGTGAATAAGTGGGCGGAAATATATTCTATTTCGGACGCGCAATAAAATACGCCGATAGGCACTCCCATCAGTGCGCTGTCCAACATGGCATTTGGACCGCCTTTGGTTAACAGCACATCGGCTGCGCGGTTGAGTTCATATACCTTGTCCACAAATTCGTACGGCCGTAAATCAATATTGGACGGCGCTGTTGTTTTCAATCGTTCCAGCCGTTTGAACAGGTGTTTGTTGGTTCCGCAGATAGCAAGAACGGTAATAGGATGTTGGGCGTTCATCAATGCTGCCACTACGCGGTTCATGCCTGATTTGCCGTATCCGCCGGCGGCCACCATCACTATCAGACGGTCTTGCGGGAGGCCGTATTTAGTGCGGTAGAAGGATTTCCCCTCTGTCACTTCCATGATTTCTTTGCGGGTTACAAAAGGAACTATCATCAATTGTTTGCGCGTAAAATCATGCTTGAGGGCATCATGGAAAGCCAGGCGGCAGTTCACTACAAACTTGTCCACACGGATATTCCACCAGTTATGGACACTGTTGTCCGGATTGTACGTCACTACTTTTACGTGCGGGTCTACTAGGTCGCGGTATTGCGTGGAAAGGAACGATGTCAGATAGTGGGTATCTATGATGATGTCGGGCTGCACCTCCTTCAGCATCTCCAAATATATATTGCGCGCGCGTTTATACACGGTGGACACTACTATTGGTAGCGAATTGTGAATGCCGCCGATATAGGTACCCCACATCTGGATGTAGTTATGGAATGGGAATGTATTGGCCCATTTGACGTCACGAATAAACCTCTGTTCTATCTTGAAAAGAGTGGGATGATCTTTGAAGGTGTATTTTCGGATAACTTCTATATTGGGGTCATGGAGTCCTTCTATAGCGTCGGCGATGGACGCTGCAGTTGTAATATGACCGAAACCGGCCTCGATAAAGGTTACTAAGATTCGTGTCTTTTTACGTTGTGTTGTCATATGGGTATTGAATGATTTTTCGTGTAAATGAACTGGTTTTTTCTTTTTATGTACGATTTAGCATTATATCAAAAAACGTTTCCTGAGCAGTTGTATATCGTCCGATGCCAGAAATAACTGTTCCTGAAGATAGTTCCGCATACCGCCGAACTCACGGTCTATCAGATCAAGCGTGCGGACAAAATTGACGGTTGATACGCCCATAAAAGCCTGTACGACCTCTTTCTCTGCCTCGCCGCCGCCGCGTGATTCAATTTCTAAGTTCAAACGTGTTACCAACTCGCGATAGGCGGTGTTGGACAAATCAAAATCCTCTATGATAGCTTCGCGATCTACGCCTAATGCAAATAGCAAATACGCAGCCCCCCACCCTGTTCGGTCTTTGCCTTGGAAACAATGCCATAGTATGCCGCCGTCTGCTGGTGCCTCTATGATTAGACGCAAAAAATAAATTCTGCCAACAGGTTGTATTTTATATTTTTCTATTCTACCTTATTTTATCACACATGCACGCGTGCTATACACTCGCGCACACAAAATCGGCTGCAAAGATAGAAAAAAAAAATGACACACACAAGTGTGTATGCCATTTTCCTGCATTTTTCAGTTAAAAATCCACCTTTTCGCCGATTCTTGCGTCCAGAAGACAGAGATGATGCTTCGTGGCGATAGTACGGGCGTTCTGTTCCGGTTCCGGCCAGGGATGCATCGCCAAGGCGAACTTATTGTGGTGAACCGTAAAATACTGCTCCGCTTGCAAGTCCAGGATTGCTCGCTCCAAGCCCTCCGGCGTGACAAAGCGTCTGGTTCGTTTGCCTAAGAGGCGGTATCTCTATAATCTGATCGTCCGAGAAACCCCATTGTGGCGCATAAAAAGTAATACTTATTACGTACTTTTTTTTACACGCATTTACAATCTTAAATGGCTGATTATCAACATAAGTGCGATAAAATAGTCGTACTTTTTTGTTGTATGTGCCTGAGTGATATTTGCGTGTATATGAAAAAAGCAGTACCTTTGCACTCTGGAATTGAAAAACATTTGCGATGATGTACTTAACCTTAAAACTCCGATTTACTTGCCTCCTCGTTTCTGTGGCTTGCGTTTTGTACGCTGCTCCGCCGACGGCAGATCCTTACACGTTTGCTGATTTCGAGACAAACGTTTCTCCAAACAATGCTTTCCGTGCACCTCAAGGTGGTGGTACGGTTACTTCACGAACGACTAATCCTCACAAGACGGGAGTCAACACCAGCAATTATGTGATGACTGTGGTAACGCCGAATGGTGCTAACTTCGGTGGTACGATCTTCAGCGAAGGTCATGGTTCGGGCTCGGATATGACGGCTTTGTTCGGGGTTGATTATGTATCGGGTTACGATTATGTGGATATTATGATGTACCGTGAGAACAACAATCATATCCCGCAGTTGAAGATCGTTGACCGGGATGACTACGGTACGGATTTGTCCACATTGGATTTGCATCCTATTGCAGTTGACGATGACCCGAACGGCAATATCGAAGTAGGCGTATGGCAGAAGATAACGTATAATATCACGCGATGCCATAATACGGGTATAAACTTTATTTATATTATGCCGGATCGCGAAGGTCAATCGACGGTTCATATTGATAGCATTGTTTTCAGTAAAGATCATACCCCTCCTGTGATGGTAAGCGCGACTTGCGGTACTGCTTCGCAGGAATCGATCACACTCACGGTGCGCGCAACGGATAACCTGACTGATCCCGTGCGTAGATTTATGGTTTCGCAGGATGGCACGTACGCTCACGCGGTGGAGTATATTGCCAATTCAACCGGAACGTATCTGACTATTCCCGGACTGCTGCCTTCAACAACATACAACTTCCGTATTTGGGCGAAAGACGATGCAGGCAATGTATCGGAGAATTATATTGATCAGAGTTGTACGACTGCTGATCCGCCGCAAGTCAACTGGTGCGATAGGTCGATTCAGGCCAGTGGTAAGACTATTACGGTTTCTTGTACCCGCACATTCACCGGTGCTTCGCCGGTAGCCTATACGCTGACGATTAAGAGTAATGAGGCGATGACGGGTTTGAATGACGGCGATTACTGCTATATCAATGGAGGAGCTCCGAATACTTACCAATATGGAGGGGCGGGAAATTATACGGTTTCCGGTGACGGAAGGAAGATTACTTGTGTCATCCAATCTACCTCGGACCCTGTTTTCTACACGGACTTAGGTGTCATATTTGCTTCTGGTGGACTTGTCCGTTTTTCTGCGCCGGCAGATATCGTTTGGGGTCTATGTGAAGAAGATACTACAGCACCTACGATGGGAACAGTGAGCTGCGGTACGTCAACAGCCAGCAGCATAAAACTGAATGTCACGGCTACGGATGATAAGTCCAATCCGGTGACTACGTTCCGCGTAAGTATAAATGGAGGTGCTGCAAGCAATTATATAGCTTCTGCCGGAGTGGTTACGATTGCTGGATTGTCCGCAGAGAAGAATTATTCGTTCGAGGTGTGGGCTGTGGACGATGCAGGTAACGTGTCAGCCAATTCTACCTCGCATAGTTGCGAGACAGCTGCTGCTGGCGGTTCCTCAACTGCCAATTATTGCGATTATCCGATTACTGCCGGAGGAAAGACGATTCGTGTGTCTTTGGAGGAGGTATCTACGAACAACTACCGCCTGACGATTAAATGCGATGATGTGATGACGGGCATGGGTGGTTCGTTCTGCAATGCGAATGGAGTAGGAGGCTACGATCTTCGTACAAATATGACGATTAGTGATGGTGGACATACGATTACGTGCAATATCCCTTCCACCACTGAACCGACTTTCTATACGCCGTTGTATGTGCTGATTGACGGAGAAAAAGTTTTCAGTCAATTAGGTGCCAGTCCTCTGCCTGCGATTACCTGGGGATCTTGTGTGCCGGATTCAGAACCGCCGGTGATGATTAGCGCGAGTGTGTACGACCGTGACCAATCGACGGTTACGCTCAATGTATCTGCAACGGACGATGCAACTAACCCTGTAACCGATTTTTGCGTGAGCATCGGTAGCGCGAGTGCAGGTACATGTAACGACTATGTGGCAGATGCAAACGGACGAATCACCATTACGGGATTGACGGGCAATACAGAGTATTGTTTCTACGTCTGGGCAAAAGACGGTGCGGGCAATCAATCGGCGAACTACAAGATGGCTTGTGCGCGCACCTTGACTTTCTCCGATAGCGGAGAAGGAACATGTGATAAGGCTTATACGACCAACAGTGCCTCACTTGCTGGGTTCTCTACCACGTTGGACGTCCATATCTCGTTCCTTAAAGAGTCGGAGAATCAGTACAAGATTGTAGCGGCATTGAATGGCTGGAGCAATAATCAAATCAGCAATCCGTACAAGTTCGGACTAACTCCCGGTTCGTATGTGCATATCAATGGACGTACTGCTACTTTGCAGTTATCCACCGTTTATGAGACAAACGCGACATTGGACACAATAACCATCACGATTAATTCGACTACACCGCCGGAGTTCTATACGCCATTCTATATCAAATTCGGTGCTACAGCATCAGATGGCAACAATACTTTCACTACGGAGGCGCAGTTTGAAATACCTGCAGAAGCGATGAATGCGGCGACGTATGGCGTGTGCAAATGGATTATTTACCACACGGGGGATACGGAGAAAGCGGGTGATCGTACTCAGTATGCCGGCGGAAAGATAGGTAGTCAGATTCAGTACCGCCGTCGTTTCACCGAAGGTGTGTGGGAAACCTTGTACTTGCCGTTCGAAGTGGCATCTGTGCAGTTGACGGATGGAGTGGATTTCGTCGATCTGATTGCCTATACGGGTTCGAACGGTGCGACAGCACATTATTTCCTTCGCACGTTTGGCGGCGAGGTGCTGCGTGAGAATTTCAAGGCAAACTGGTCTAATCAGTCAAACCTCGTTCCGCAGAAAGGAATTCCGTATATTATGCAGTTCCCGAATGCCGGAGGTGTGTTTGCCAACAATTATATTGTTTTCAACGGAGCGGGTGGTCAGACGATCGAGAGTGCGTATAACGGCGGCGATGTGACGCCTTCAACCAATTATTTTGACTATGTAGGCAATAACACGATGATGCCGCAGAGTCAGGCAGGATATATCCTTTCGGCGGATGGCCTTTGGTTCAATGCTACGGAGGGTGCAGTACCACTTAACCCGTTTGAGTGCTATGTGGCTGCAAATGAAGCAACGCGTAACATGATGCCGCGCTTTAACATGAATACCAGATTCAAGCCCTCCACGCCTACGGACATACACGAGGTGCCTACGATCGCCGAAAAACAATTCTTCTGCTATACGGACGGCGAAATGCTGAATGTCGAGGCATTGAGCGATGTGACGATTCGGATCTATTCGGCCGGCGGATGGCTGGTGCGTGAGGTGAAACTGCGCAGCAATGAGCGCACGGCGCTGACTCTGCCGCGTGGTGTATATATGCTGCAGTCGGAAGGACAAATAGAAAAAGTGCTACTGTGATGAAAAGGCTGCTTGTTATCCTTCTGGTGTCGTTGACGAGTGTGTCGGGTGTTTATCCGTCGGCATCGCTTTTCCCGCCTACAACGGAGTTTCGGAGCGTGGCTGTGCTGCGAACGACGAGTAGTGCCGGGAAGCATGAGGTGCTTGCAGCACCGCAGATGAGCACGATCTATTCGGTGGCTTCTTCGCGTAAGATAAGCACGGTAGGCGCAGGTAGTGCACCGATGTTGGCGAGCACGATCTCGCAGCCGCGGCGTTTGGGAGGACTCAAACCGCCGGTGATTGATGAAGGCGAGACAAATAATCCGGAGAACCCTGATCTGCCGCAACCGCCTGTGCCGATTGGCGATGCAAGTTGGTTCTTAGCCCTTTTGGCGGCTCTATTTATAGGGTACAAAAAAAGATTGGTTTAAGTTTTTCGAAATGACGTTTGCGGGATGTCGCGAACGTCATTTTTATGTCGATTTTTACCCGCGCTTTCACCACTGTTCTTTCCCCTTTATAATCCCTTCCACTCCCTGCTTTTCTCATATCTTCAACCCTCCGGAAATCCATGGAGCCGGAACTCCGGAGTGCCTGATAGCCCCTCGCTCCGATTTCAAGCCGATATTGAACCAATATCGAGTCATTTTCGAATCTATACCATAGGATAACCATAACATACCCATAGGATAGCCATAACATATTTGCTCATTTTTTGCACGTTTTATGCTTTTACTATATTATATATAAATATATAATATACTTTTTGGTTGTTTTTTTATATTTGCATATATCATTTTTTTTTCGTAACTTTGCGCCCGAATTTTGTACTACCTAATCGCCATACTAAATAATATACTATGATATTCAACGGACAAATTCTCATTGGAAAAGGCGACAAACAGCAAAATCAACACGACCTGTCATGCCGCCGATGACGCGCACATACACGGCGCAAAGACGATACACACGCTCTTCCGGACCACTCGAAAGCATGGCCAACACCATCGGAAAAGAGGTCGGACGTTCACTAATTAGAGATTTAATGGGTCTTTTGACCGGAAAATAATATATGAGCAAAAAGAAAAACTTGCCTGTTATAGAAAATGTAGAAATCACGGGCGTCGCAGCCGAAGGCAAGGCGCTCGTGCGTCTTGATGATATTGTAACCTTCGTCCCTAATTGTGTGCCGGGAGACATCGTGGATCTCCGGATAACAAAGAAAAAGCACAGCTTCATGGAGGCGAAAGTGCTCCGTCTTGTCAAACCCTCACCTGTCCGATGCGAAGCAAAATGTAAGCATTTCGGGGTGTGTGGTGGATGTAAATGGCAAATATTGCCTTATGATGAACAACTGAGGTATAAACAGCAGCAAATAGTGGACAACCTCACGCGAATCGGCAAGATTGCTCTGCCGCAAATAAGCCCTATTATCGGCAGCAAACATATTTACGAATACCGCAACAAACTGGAGTTCACATTCTCGGACCGTCAATGGTTACCCACGGAAGAGTTCCAACGCCTGTCTGCCGATGGGCAAAGCCAAATAACAAATGGTATAGGTTTCCATATTCCTAATTGTTTCGACAAAGTGTTGGATATCAAAGAATGTCATTTGATGCCCGACATAAACAATCAGATTCGGAATGGGATTCGCGAGTACGCACACGCGCACGATTTGACTTTCTATAATGAGCATACACACGAAGGGCTTTTGCGTACGTTCATCATACGTAATAACCATAAAGGGGAAATCATGCTTATCATCGTGTTTGGAGAGTCTGTCGAGAAACACAAAGCGCAAATCACCGGTTTCCTGGAGTGGCTGCACCGCTCGTTCCCGGAAATCATTTCACTTCAATATATAGAAAACCTCAAATTCAACGATTCTATCGGCGATCAGGACGTAAACGTGTTCTTTGGACAGGACCATATTATCGAAACGATGGAAGACCTGCAATTCAAAGTCGGACCGAAATCGTTCTACCAGACCAACACGGAACAAGCATACGAATTATACAAAGTCGCGCGCAATTTTGCGGAACTTACGGGAAAAGAACTCGTCTATGATTTATATACCGGCACGGGAACTATCGCCAATTTTGTCGCACGCAAAGCACAAAAAGTCATAGGGATAGAATACGTCCCGGAGGCTATCGAAGACGCAAAAGTAAACTCTGCTATCAATAATATAGAAAACACTCTTTTCTTCGCCGGAGATATGAAAGACATCCTTACTGATGGTTTCGTTGCGGAATATGGCAGACCGGATGTGATTATTACAGACCCGCCCCGTGCCGGCATGCACGAAGACGTAGTGAACGTCATTCTTAACGCAGAGCCCGAACGGATTGTGTACGTCAGTTGCAACCCCGCAACACAGGCCCGGGACCTCGCACTGCTTGACGTCAAATATGTTGTAACGAAAGTACAACCCGTGGACATGTTCCCTCATACGCAACACGTAGAGAATGTAGTGTTATTGGAAAAGAGAACCGCATGAATTTATTATTGGTCATACTACATGTCTTCTTTGTTACGTTCACGGACAAACCGGACAAGTCTGCGCCGGCACTCTCGCCGCGAGCTGTTGAGCAACGCGAAAAATGGAATATTCAGATAGACAATCTTGATTTTCCCGTCAGCACGCTTTACATGGATAGTCTGCTCAAATCGGGTGTCACGAAAATATACCATACCAGCCGGTGGTTCAATGGTGTGACATGCGAAATGACAATAGAAAACGCAGAAAACATCAGGCAATTAGACTTCGTGAAAAATATCGAAATAACGAGAGACGATTCTCCTGCCGGTATTTTTTATGCGAAACGCAAAATGCCCGTACAGAAAGCAGATGAGAATTGGACGGACAATCAATTGGCATTGTATAACTTATTACCGTTACACGAAGCCGGATTCGAAGGGCAGGACATTCTCATGACCGTTTGTGACGGAGGTTTTTACAAAGCGAACACCTTGGAGTGCTTTCGGCAGGAAGATTTGGAACTTGGACATTTCGATTTCACGGACGACACAGATGATTTCTACGGCATTACAGGCGCGCATGGCACCGAGTGCTTGAGTGTTATCACAGGCATAAAAGATGGCTTTTACGGAGCGGCGACACGCGCAAAATATTATCTCATGCGCAGCGAAGAAAACGACACCGAAAGCCCGAAAGAAATGGATAACCTTATCGCCGCATTGGAGACTTCCGATTCGTTGGGGGTCAATGTGTTCTCCGTCTCGCTGGGATACGCTATGTTTGACAACGACGGATGGACATTACCCAAAAGTGCGCTGGATGGAAAATCAACGCGGTGCAGTCAAGCCGCGACTATCGCTGCTCGGAAAGGAATGTTGGTATGTGTGGCTGCGGGCAATGAAGGAGAATACGCCTGGCAGACTATTAGTGTGCCGGCGGACGCGGACAGTATTCTCACGGTAGGCGCAGTTAGAGCGGATAGTACAATCGGGACGTTCTCCAGTTTCGGACCATCTGCAGACGGACGCGTTAAACCCGATGTATGCGCTGTAGGAGTGCAAACTACCCTGATATCTCCGGATGGCACTGTCGTTAAAGGCAGTGGTACCAGTTTCGCGACGCCGCTTCTTGCCGGAATGGCTGCAACACTATGGTCGGCACTCCCGAACGAAAATGCTATGCAAATAAGGGAACGGATTATTCGTTCTGCCGATCGTTATGCGAACCCCGATACAAAACGGTACGGATACGGAATTCCAAATGCATGGATGGCATACCAAATGGACATAGACGAAGGAATGCCCGCGCATACATCCCCGGAAAACACGCGGAAAATACTGCAAGGCAATCAGATTATCATTCTCCGCGGAGACAGAACATATGACCTGTTAGGTAGAGAACTATAAGACACAAAAAAGGCAGGCTAACTACATCGCACCGCTACAACCTCCTACCCTTGCTTCGGTCAAGACCTGGGGGAGTTCAGAGGGAGCTGGTCGTATAGCACCTGCCTATACACAAAAAACTCACTTTATTTGCCTTTATGAAAAAGCGAGTGCAAAGGTACTGCTTTTTTTTGATATACGCAAATATTTTTGAAAATTTAGTCGTTTTTTTTATGCTTGAAGATTTTATCATAGGACGAATCAAAGCCGAATTGCCTTTTGAACCGAATGAAGAGAAAGAGGGTTTGTTGACTGCTCTCGGCGCATTTCTGGTGTCCCGTGATGAGACGAAAGCATTTATCTTGCGAGGCTATGCTGGTACTGGAAAAACAAGTGTCGTCAGTGCGCTCGTGCGGGCTTTGGAAGGACTGAAACAACAATGTGTCTTATTGGCACCGACAGGACGCGCTGCGAAAGTGCTAAGCCGCTATTCCGGCTTTACCGCATACACCATTCATAAAAAAATCTACCGCCAGAATCAATTGGGACAAGAAGCCTTCTCGCTGAGCGACAACCGCCATGTACGTACGCTTTTTATTGTTGACGAAGCCTCTATGCTGAGCGGACAACGGGACAATGGTCTCTTCGGTAGCGGATGTCTGCTGGACGACCTCGTCAAATATGTCTATAACGGACAAGGATGTAGCCTTTTGCTACTCGGCGATGACGCCCAACTTCCACCTGTTGGAAGTGTTAACAGCCCTGCTCTTAATCCCGATTTCATGGCGCAATACGGACTTCACGTCACTTGTTTCGCTCTCACACAAGTCGCCCGCCAGGCTTTAGACAGCGGCATTCTTGGCGAAGCCACTCGCATTAGGAATGAACTTGCGGGTAACACATTGTCTGCAGTCACTCTCAATCCGAACGGCAAAGATATAATCAGTGTGCCTGGTGATGAAGTAATTGACACGTTGGAACATAGCTGGCGGGAAGTCGGTGCTGAAGATACATTGATTATCGCGCGCAGTAACAAAATGACCAATCTCTACAATCAGGGAGTTCGGGCGCGCGTCCTATGGAAAGAAAACGACCTGTCCAACGGAGACAGACTCATGGTTACCAAAAACAACTATTTCTGGGCGCAAGAGTATAAAGATCTTGAGTTTATCGCCAATGGGGACATGTTTGAAATCGAACGCCTTACCAATACCCACGAAATGTATGGATTCCACTTTGCAAAAGCAGATCTCAAATCGGTTGACTACGACTGGGAAATTGAGGCGCTTGTTTGGTTGGACTCACTCACAACGGATAGCCCGGAGGCTAACTTTACTCTCCAAAAAGAACTCTTTGCACGTATTGCAGAGGACTATCCCGAGATTCGCAGCAAAAAAGAATTGGTCAAAAAAATATACGAATCGCCATATTACAACGCCTTACAGGTTCGTTTCGCCTACTGCGTCACATGCCATAAATCACAAGGCGGACAATGGCGCCACATCTATATAGATACTTCCGGAATTGGGGAGGATGAAGCACGCATGGCGGATAGGGTCGAACGACGCGAATATATACGTTGGCTTTATACTGCTATCACACGTGCCACTGAGAAAATTTACTTGTTGCGATAAATTTTTGGAATAAATTTGCGTAATTCAAAAAAAAATCGTAACTTTGCAGCCAAATTGTGTAACAAACAAAATCTATACTATAATATGTCTTTTAAACCTCTGCACGCATTATTCGCCTTGACGGCTGGATGCTTGTTAATGAGCTGCCACTCCAAAGTGGATTTCGACAACCTTGACACTTCTTCTGAAATTGAAATGGGAATAGTGCTTCCCGTTGGTTCAATGCACGCCACTTTGGGCGATTTCCTCGGTAACGGACAAGTCCCGCAGATCTATGTCGGAGAAGACGGGATTTTCCATTTTATAGACTCGGTGGATATCCCGCAGAAAAGTTACCGCAAGATTGATGTGGGATCCTATATCATTAAAGAAAAAGCCACACTCTCTTTCCCTATTAACGGGCAAATCAGCAAATCCGTCATAAACGGTGACGGCAAAACAACGACGGAGTTGGTCTTTGACGTTGTGTTAGGGATTTCCGGTATCAATGAAAATCCCTATCAGGAACGGTTGGATAGTATCTGGGTATCTGAAGCAAAGTTCATCTCTATCATCAACGTAGAGGATTTTGGGCTTAATTGGTCAGAAATCAAACGTGTGCGTCTGGAATTAAGTGATCAGTTCAGACGTCCGAAAGGAATGATGGTGGACATCCCAATATCTGGAAAAGGATATCAGCAAGAGATCCCTATTAATGTGGACGATTTCACGCTCTCACTCTTGAAAAACAAAGATCTCTCGCAAGGACACCTCAACTCAATTTCATGTAAAATACATTTTGACGTGTGTCCCGCAAACGGCCACAATATTGCTGTGACCGACAAAAGTAAATTCCTTTACAACCTGCAGGTCAAAGTCATCGACTACGAAGCTATTTGGGGATGGTTCCAAGCCGGCAACGAAATGCAAGATGCACAGAAACTGAATATGGACAGCCTATGGGAGGGTTGGAAAGATTTTAAGAAATTGAAAGTGCGTTTTATGGAGCCGAAGATTGACGTACAGATTTGGCACAAGATTGCAGCACCTTTGCGTATGTATATAGAGTATATCACAGCCATTGACTCTGCCGGTAATCCTACACACGCTACATGGGGTGGATTAGAGAGAACGGATTTCCCGTTGCCTAATGTCATCTCGCCTTATTCTGTAAACTTGAGTGACAGTGTCATCAACTCAAAGGTATTCTCTCAAGAACCCGCAGAAGGGCATATTGACAGACTTTTTGACGTTAGACCGGATTATTTCGATTACAAATTCTACTTGGTAATTGACCAAAACCCACGTACGGACTTCCCGTGGAAACAACACCGTATTACTAATGAAACCAAAGTGCATGGTTTCGCCGTCATTGACGTTCCGTTTAAGCTAAACGAGGGAAGTGAGTTGGAATACACCTCTACAATCGATAGTGTAAATATTAGTAGAATCTCTTTGGATTCGCTTCTCGCAAGTGCTGCTGTCTTGGATACCGTCAAAGCAAGTGATTTGAAACTCATTTTGGAGGTAGAGAACAGTATTCCGTTTGACTTGGAAGGATGGTTCACTTTCTTGGATAAGGATAGCGTGGATATGAAAATGCAATTATTGGAAGGCAATCAGGAAAACCATTTGCGTTTTCCTGCGCCTAAGATGGAACGCCCCTCTGGACAGACATACGGATTTGTTAAGGAGCCGTCTGTAACACGTTGCATCATCAATGTGGACAAGAACGATTTTGACCGCTTCGCAGAAGTAAAGAAAATTCGATTTGACGCAGCCATTACAGGAAACCCGCAGCCTTGTGTACTTGACACGGCTACTGACCTGCGCGTCAAAATAGGCTTGTCGGCACATATCGATGCAGTCCTCAATTTTGACAGCATTGGTAATAACAATAACACTAAGAAATAAGGAGGACTGAACGATGAAAGCAACAAAACGACTTTTTTTGGCGGTCCTCGTAGCACTCACTACTATAGCCGTCAGTGCCCAACAAGTGACCACTCTCTATTTCTTGGAGAATGCACCTATGCGGCACACCATAAACCCCGCTTTTCAACCTGTCAGTCAGGGATTCGTAAACTTCAGCCCGCTAGGATGGATGTCTATGGACGCTGGAACGAACTTCGCCACGATAAGTGATCTCTTCTACATAGATCCGGCTACTGGAAAAACAATAACTATACTCCACCCTAATGCTGACAAAACAAGATTCTTACGCCAGATGCGCAGCATGGAATTGATTAACTCGAATGCAACATTCAGTATCTTCAATTTTGGCTTGCGTATCAAAGATAACGGATATTTGACAATCGGTATCAACGAGCGTATTGAAATGGGGGCTACTACGCCCAAATCGCTGTACGAATTTGCGTTTGGAGGTGGTATGAAGGACCTGAACGGTGGCATCAATACCCTCAAGTTCAACGGTTTGGGAATGGGTGTCGATATGTACACGGAAATCGGGGGTGGATATAGCCATAAACTCAACGATGAGTGGACTATCGGTGGTAAGTTCAAATTCCTGTTGGGAACAGTCAACGGCGGCGTTAACGCTAAAAATCTCACATTGGATGCCAGCACTACACAATGGCACATGTATGGCAGCCTCGGCGTTGATGTGGCCGGTCCCCTCAACCTCAACTATTTAGGAAGACAGATAGACCAGAAAACGGCATTGGATGTATATAATGCCGCAACTAACAATGGCTTCCAGGTGGATAGTTTGATTGACACAAGAAATATTCCTAAGTTGCTGGCTCCTTCCGGATATGGTTTTGCTATTGACTTCGGTTTTGCATGGAAACCAATAGAAAATCTGCAAGTTAGTGCTGCTTTGAACGACCTCGGATTTATATATTGGAAAGGAGACCGTTTCAATTGCGTTATTGACACCACGTTCGAGGGTGTGGGAAACATTGATTACGGCGACCCGCGTTATCAGGATGCAAACGGAGAATTCTCTACCAGTATCTTAATGGACTCAGTGGTTAGTAACCTTAAAGGCCTGCTCAATGGTATCAAATTCAACCATGCCGGAAACGGAAGAGCACGAATGGTTTCTGCGCGGCTGAATGTTGGACTCGATGCTAATTTCTGGGACAATAGAGTCGGCGTGGGTATCGTTTCTGCAACGCGCCTGTATAACGCGCGTTTATATGAGGAAGTGACCATTGGAGCTGCGTTTAGACCCTTCAACTGGCTCAATCTTGCAGTCTCGTACTCGCTGCTCAATAATGGTAAATTCAGCAATATTGGCGCGGGCCTTAGCATCATGCCGTATGATGGTATCAACATGACCCTTACGATGGACTATATACCGACGAGTTATGCTGCTGTTCCGGCATCTGTCGCAAATATGAAATACCCATACTGGATTCCGGACAAAGTTAAGATGGTCAATCTCGCACTCGGATTCTCCATTTGCTGGGGTACCAACCGCAAAGACAGCGACAAAGATGGTATTTGGGATAAGATTGATATGTGTCCTGAAACGCCGCGGGGTGTGGAGGTTGATAGTATCGGCTGCCCGTTGGACGAAGACCATGATGGTGTGCCTGATTATCTGGATCACTGTCTTGGAACACCGGCTGCTGCTATCGGCTTTGTTGATAGCGTAGGATGTATGTTGGATACTGATGGTGATGGTGTAGAAGACTACCGTGATAATTGTCCGAATACGCCGGAGGCTGCTTGGGGAAAAGTAGATACACTCGGATGTCCGCTGGATACTGATGGTGACGGAGTGCCCGATTATATTGACGAATGTCCCGAAACGCCAGAAGCCGCTTGGGGCAAAGTGGACAGCGTAGGATGCCCGTTAGACTCAGATGACGATAGTGTGCCCGATTATAAAGATGAATGTCCGAATACGCCGGCGGCTGCACGCGGATATGTGGACGAAAAGGGTTGTGAACTCGATAATGATGGTGACGGGGTTCCCGATTATATGGACGAATGTCCGGATACGCCTATTGAGGCTGTCGGATTTGTAAACGCGAAAGGTTGTGAACTCGATTCCGATGGTGATGGCGTGCCTGACTACAAAGACGAATGTCCGTATGTGCCGGGCTCCAATGCAAACAAGGGTTGTCCTGAAGTGAAACGTGAAGTACGTCTCCTCCTCCAGAAGGCTATGCAGGGTATCGAGTTTGAAACAGGAAAATCCAATATCAAGAAAAAATCCTTCCCGTTGATGGACAAGATTGCGTCTATCTTCATCGAGAACTCCAATTATATTGTTGAGGTTCAAGGCCATACGGACAATGTCGGCAAGGCGGATATGAATAAGAAACTTTCCGACAAACGTGCGAAAGCCGTTATGGAATACCTCATTAAGAAGGGAGTACCGGCTGAACGCTTGTCTGCACACGGATATGGTATGGAAGTTCCTATCGCTGATAACAAAACGGCTAAGGGACGCCAGAAGAACCGTCGTGTTGAGTTCAAAATCACTTTCGAAGAAGTACGGGTGGAAACTATCAATGATCACGCTAATTAATCAAATTAAAATTTTATATTATGGGACGCGCATTTGAATATCGCAAAGCTACCAAACTGAAAAGATGGGGACACATGTCCCGCACATTTACCAAATTAGGCAAGGAAATCACTATCGCTGCACGTGAAGGCGGACCGGATCCTGATTCCAACCCTCGCCTGCGTACACTCATTATGCAGTGTAAGAAAGAAAACATGCCAAAGGATAATATCGACCGCGCTATTAAAAAGGCGACCGATAAATCGTCTGAAGGCTACAAAGAAATCAACTACGAAGGATATGGGCCGCATGGTATTGCCATCTTCATCGAAACGGCAACGGACAATCACATGCGTACAGTGGCGAACATCCGTTCTTACTTCACCAAGTTCGGAGGCACACTCGGTACACAGGGTTCTCTGCAGTTCCTTTTCGACCGTAAAGCATGCTTTACAGTGACAATGAAGGACGGTATTGATCTTGATGAACTCGAACTCGAACTCATTGATTTCGGTGTCGAGGAGTTGGGTATTGATGAGGAAGAAAACACCATCGTCATCTACTCCGACTTCAACGAGGCTATCAACATGCAGAAATACCTCGAGGATAACGGATTCGAGATTCAGTCTTGCGAGTTCGTCCGCATTCCGAATGATACAAAGCAACTGCCGGAAGACCAACGCGAGTCTGTTCAGAAACTCATTGACAAAATCGAAGAGGATGAGGATGTGCAGAACGTGTTTACAAACCTCGCGGATTAAACTGAATTCTGAATGCTGATTTCTGAATACTTCAAACTAACGGAACGTCAGGCTGGGCAATTCGCTCAGCTTGACGCGCTTTACCGGGACTGGAATAGTAAAATCAATGTCATCTCACGCAAAGACATTGACAATCTCTACGAGCACCATGTACTCCACTCGCTCGCTATAGCTAAATTACTGCCTTTTCTGCCCGGTACTTCAATACTTGATGTCGGTACGGGAGGTGGGTTCCCGGGAATACCTTTGGCAATTCTGTTTCCTGAGTGTCAATTCTTGTTGATCGACTCTATAGGCAAGAAAATAAAAGTCGCTTCAGAAATTGCTGCCGCTTTAGGGTTAAACAATGTAACGTGCAAACAAGAACGCGCGGAAGAAGAGAAACAGAAATTTGATTTTGTTGTCAGCCGGGCGGTTATGCCGTTGCCGGATTTAGTCAGACTGATTCGCAAAAATGTCTCCGGCAAGCACAAAAATGCCGTCCCTAACGGTCTCATCGTTTTGAAAGGCGGCGATTTACAAGAAGAAATCCGCCCCTTTAAAGAGGCGGAAGTCACTCCTTGTAGTCAATGGTTCAAGGGAGAATGGTTTGACTCAAAACAGGTTATTTATCTCCCTCTGTAACCGCAAAATTATTGTAAATTTGTAATCGAACTTTTATCGAGGTTTTGTCGAACCATTTTCGAGTCATTCACGTTACCATTACGTTACCATTATATACCGTCACTGGAGTTCCAACCCTGTGATGGTATATTTTTTGTCGCCGCGTTGGATTAGTATTTGCCCTTCATGGAGTTTCTTTGTACATGGGACATTGTCTCTTTGCACGTTTTCCACTCCTTCAGGCTCTTTATATCCGTCATCCATCGGCTGTTTGTGCGTCATCGCGTAGTCTAAATACATCTCTAACATGGTATAGCCGCTCGCATGGCGTACATTATTATCCGGTTTATTGGGGTCACAACCGTTAACCAGTTCCCATTCATCAGGCATACCATCTAGGTCGGTATCAGTTAGCGGCTCCACTGCCGGATAATCATAGAATCCCTCGGCATCTGTTTCGGCATCAATAATACCTTTCTTACCGCTTTTGCTGCCGACATACGTGTGCGTACCGGCACGTGTATCGCCGACCAACCGCTGTCCTACATGGTCACGCGGGAAACAACCTACTGTGTCCATCACAGCTGCATAAGCTTGTTCTGCCGTCTCGTAGTCGCTCACTGCATATGCATATTTATCGAAATCATAACGCCCGTAGATGGAATCTTCCGTCCATCTCCACCAAGGAGTATTTGGACGGATAAGCGTATCTACCCGTATATCGTCTTTCGTATAGGATTTCACGTTCACTGCCGACCAGTTATCGGTCGTCGCAGAACTTGCTCCATCGAACACATTGCCTGATAAATACCATTTGCTGGGTCCCCATGACGTAGCGTCGGAGCGTGCTTCCTCTACAGAAACATAATATTTCTTATTCGTCGTATTCGGACCCACTTTGTAGTAGTTATTGATAAAATTACACTCATGAGCGGAGTTCAGGCCGTTATATTCACCACTATCCAATTTGGCGGTATTCTCCCCTCCGTAACAACCGGTAGAACCACCTTCGAAATTATACTGTACATTATTGATATAGTCCAGATAGACTACATAATCCTGATTTTGTGCGCCGTTAAAGCGACAGGAACGAGCGTTGTTGTTGACCAAAAGATTATGATGGTAAGTAGCAGGAGAACCACCCCACTGACAACCATACCCACGAATACCTTTCCTATGACCGGCATTGTACAATCCCTCATGAACGATGCTATACTGGACCGTGAAGAAATGACTGTCGTTCGTATTAAAGTTCTCTTCCATCGACCAGCCGAACTCACAATGGTCAAAGATATAGTTTTCGCAGTTTTCTGCGCCAACTGCGTTCTTCTCCAACTTATTACCATTCAAATCGTATCGACCGATACGGAAGCGCAGATTGCGGACTATGAAATTCTTTGATCCGCCAAACTCCACTTTGTGATGAGTGATTACAATTCCTACACCGGGGGCAGTTTGACCGACCAAGGTAAAGTTCTCGCGCCGGTTGAAATAAAGTCTGTCAACCAACCTTATTTCTCCGGTTACTGCAAAGCAAACAGTCAGCGGTTCGTCCGGGAATTGTTTAATTGCCCAACGGAGCGTGCCTTCTGTCTCGCCCTCTGCATCATCCTCCAATGAAGTGACATATACTACTTTTCCGCCACGTCCGCCGGAGGTATATTTGCCGAATCCTGCAGCGCCGGGGAAAGCAACAAGCGTATCCGGCAGAAGGGAAACCTCTCCCCGTCCCTCTCCCAAGGAGAGGGTGAAATAAGAGGACATAATGGCCATAAAAGAAATCAAGAAAATCTTTTTCATATAATCCATAATTTATATTACACTTCCGGATTCTTCTCTCTCCCTTGAGGGGAGAGTTGAAGAGGGGTTATCAATGCGCGCCAAAGTGCGTCGTCGGGCACCGGAGCTGTAATACATATTTTTTGTTTGCTGACAGGATGAATAAATTCAATTTTGCGGGCATGGAGACAAATGCCTCCATCCGGGTTAGAGCGCTTCGCGCCATACTTGAGATCGCCTTTGACAGGACAACCGATAGCCGCCAACTGGCAGCGTATCTGGTGATGCCGTCCGGTCTCCAGGTTGATTTCCAAAAGTGTATAGTTATCGCCGCGGACAAGGGTCTTGTATGTCAGGACAGCCAATTTAGGAGCCTCTCCCCGTCCCTCCCCTGAAAGGGAGGGAGATTTGCAAACATAACTTTTATTTTGTTTCTCGTTGCGGACGAGATAGTTCTCCAGCCGTGCTTCAGGCATTTTAGGAACTCCTTGCACGATTGCCCAATAGGTCTTATGAATCTGCTCATGACTCTTGAACATCTCATTCAGGCGCGTAAGAGCCTTGGACGTACGGGCAAAAAGCACAACGCCGCTTGTCGGGCGGTCCAGACGGTGCGTCACACCGAGAAAAACATCGCCGGGCTTGTTGTATTTCTCTTTGATATACGCCTTGACGATTTCCGACAGCGGTGTGTCGCCCGTCTTGTCGCCTTGGACAATCTCATTGCAGGTCTTGTTGACGGCAATGATATGATTATCTTCGTAGAGTACGGTCATATATGCCGTAAAGATTTACGCCAACACTGCATCTACGAGCGATTCCAACTCTGCCTGTTGTGCAGGCTTGAGTGCGCCGCGGATAGTAACCGTCGGCTCAACAATCTCTACGTTCTTGCATCCGGATAGCATCTCGCGCATCACGCGGTTGGCTTGAGGAGCCCATGAACCGTTCTCCACCAAGGCAACACGGCGATTCTGATAGCCTTTCAGACGCAGTTTATGGAGGAACATATGCATCGGCGGGAAAATATCTCCATCGAAGGTAGCGCAGCAAAGAACAAGCTTGTCCATGCGGAATGCATCTTCTATTGCTTCCGCCATATCGTCACGACTAAGGTCGGTGATAGCAACCTTGCCTGCATTCTTCTGTTTCAACAACTCCGCTATCTTCTCCGCTACACGGCGTGTGTTTCCGTGGATAGAGGCATAAGCGACCAATACACCCTCCGTCTCAATACCATATGCGCTCCAAATAGTATATAAGCGCAGAGCTTCGTCTTTCTTCTCGCCTTCTAACATCGGACCGTGTAACGGCGCAATAGTGGCAATCGGCTTGTCTGCTAATTTCTTCAGTACGTTTGCTACTTGTACACCGTACTTGCCGACGATATTGAAATAATACCGCCGTGCCTCACAAGCCCAGTCGTCCTCATCGGCATGATACACACCGAACTTACCAAACCCGTCTGCAGAGAACAGCACTTCTTCTTCCGGGCAATAAGTCATAATGACCTCGGGCCAATGCACCATAGGCGCCGCAATAAAATGCAGTGTCAAACCGCCTAAATCAATGCTCTGTCCCTCCGCTACAACTTGTACGTTCTTCGCCTCGATACCAAATTGGTTCATCATCACGACCGCTTGCTTGGAGCATAGTACGGTGGCCTCCGGATATTTCTTCAGGAACGCCCCCATAGAACCACTATGGTCCGGCTCCATGTGCTGACAAACAAGATAGTCCGGCTGACGGCCTTCCAATGCCTCCGACACACGCGCTAACCACTGATCCGTGCAGCGAGGATCCATTGAATCCATCACGGCTGTTTTCTGTTCGCCGAGGACTACATAACTGTTATAGCACATGCCTTCCGGCAGTTCGTATTGGCTTTCGAACAGATCCAAATCGGCGTCATCGCAGCCGACATATTTGATATTTCTCATTTCCGAAATTCCTTATGCCTGTGTAAATTGGTCTTTTCCTACGCCGCAAAGAGGACATGTCCAATCAGCAGGCAGATCTTCAAACGAAGTACCGGGGGCTATTCCGTTGTCCGGGTCACCAACTTCAGGATCATACTCATAACCACATACGTCACATATATATTTTGCCATATTGTACCGGCTGTAATTTAACCTCCAAGCCGGGCGGGAGGGATAAAATTGTTAATTACTATAAATTTGTCTTTGTCTTATTGCCTCATAGATGAAAACACCCGCCGCCACAGACACATTGAGACTCTCAATAACCCCTGTCATAGGCAGACGAACCTGGTCCGTACAGAGTTTGAGGTTCTCTTCATATATTCCTTTTTCTTCGCTGCCCATCACGATGCACGTCGGCACTGTCATATCTACTTCCGTATAATTACGGTCGGTATGTTCGGTAGCCGCTACGATGCGCAGACCGCTTTCCTGCAGATAGCGCAGGGCGTTTTGCAGGTTTTCGACTTTGCAGATAGGCAGTGTGTGCAGCGCGCCGGCGGACGCCTTGACTGCATCGCCGTTGATGGCCGCACTGCCGCGCGTACCTATGATAAGCGCGTCCACGCCTGCGCATACGCAAGTACGGGCGATGGCACCGAAGTTACGCACATCCGTCACTCCGTCCAGCACCATCAATAATGGCACCTTCCCTTCGTCAAAAAGCGAAGCCACCATATTCTCCAGCGGATAGAACTCTATCGGGCTCAGGAACGCAATCACGCCTTGGTGGTTCTTGTCGGTGAACTGATTGAGTTTCTCTATCGGCACACGCTGGATCTGCGTACCGGTTCCTTCCAGTTTGAGTAATAACTCGCGTCCGATAGCAGACGACATGTCGCGGCGGACGAGTACTTTGTCCAGCACTTTGCCGGCATCAACAGCCTCCATCACCGCGCGAACACCGAAAATCATCTCTTTCTCCTTCGGGCGGCGCGTTTCGTATTGTTTCTTTTGTATCATAAGTTAGTATTTTAGCCATTCGATAAACTCCATCGGGTCGGTGGTGAACGCCATCGGTTCTGCTACCTGCTGACCATACGCGTCCATTTGCACGTAGAACGGCTGTGCATTCGAGCCAAACTGCTCCCGTTGGATAGCACTGTTCTTATCCCCTATTCCGTCTCGCTTGTCGTCCACGAAAAGTTCGATAAAGACATAGTTCTTCAACCGCGCTTTGACACTGTCGTCATCCAGCACAAACGCCTCCATCTTACGGCAGTTCACGCATCCGTAGCCTGTGAAGTCGATAATAACAGGTTTGCCTGTCTGACGGGCATACGCCATGCCTTCCTCGTAGTCATTGAACACTTCGCGTCCCTCTATTTCCATCGGCGGCGCGAAAGCGCTGATGGCTTTGACTGGTGCGCCCCATAACCCGGGCACTAAGTAACCCGCGAAAGCCAAGGAAGGTATAATCACAACCGCGCGGATTATCTTGCGCGTAGTAGAGACATTTTTAATATTCCACAACAGGTAGATTCCGATACCTGCGAAACAAGCAATCCATATAGCGATAAACAGCCATCTCGGCAGTATTCCCCACCCGTACGCCATATCCGCCACACTTAGGAACTTCAGCGACAACGCCAACTCCAAGAATGCCAGTACGACCTTGAAAGAGGTCATCCAGTCGCCGGATTTCGGTGCCTGTTTCATCCATTGCGGGAACATCGCAAATAGAGAGAACGGCAATGCCAACGCAATCGCGAAACCAAGCATTCCTATCGTCGGCGCCAATAAAGACTTGCCTGCCGCTTCCACAAGCAGCGTGCCGATAATCGGACCCGTACAACTGAAACTGACGATAACCAGCGTGAACGCCATGAGCAGAATACTCAGGAATCCACCTGTGCTGCGCGCTTTAGTATCCAGCGCCGTGCTCCAACTGTCCGGCAGCGTAATCTCAAAAAGACCGAAGAAAGAAAGCGCAAAGACCACCAAAATCAGGAAGAAGATGATATTCACTACGGCGTTGGTACTGAGGTCATTCAGCGCCGACGCTCCAAAAAGAACCGTGACCAGTAATCCCAAACCGACATACAGAATGACGATACTCAGTCCGTATAGAACAGCGTCCCTCATTCCGCCGCCTTTCTTCAAGAAGAACGAAACGGTCATCGGGATAATCGGCCATACGCAAGGCGTGAAGATCGCCAACAGTCCGCCCAACAGCCCTAACAGGAAGATCACCCACAACGACCTCCCGTCATTTGTAATTTGGTCAGTATTCTGTACTCTGTCAGCGGAGCGGTCTGTACTCTCGAAAGACCACACCTCCGGCGCTGTACACATCTTGTCGTCGCAGGCATTGAATCGTATCGGGCACAACTCCCCTTTCGCCAGAGTGACCACAAACGAGTCCGTGAACTCCTCATCGTACTCTCGCTCGCCGAACTCAATAATCGTCATGTGCCAGCCTTTTTCTATCTCCGCCTTCAGCCGCACGCTGTCGCCTGCCTCTTCTCCACTCCATTTGACAGGCTGCACCATCTGTGCCGTCACCAATAGTGGCAGAAATGCAAATAATATTATCAGTATTCGTTTCATCAATCTTCTCTTTTTATGCAGGCACCGATGGCGTTGAGTCGGTACTCGATGTCTTCGTAGCCGCGGTCAATCTGGTCGATGTGGTCGATTTTGGAAATACCTTCGGCACTCATGGCGGCAATCAGCATGGCGATACCGGCACGGATATCAGGGCTCGTCATATTGTTGTGTTTGAGTTTGCGTTCATGGTCATGGCCTACAACGACTGCTCTGTGCGGGTCGCAGAGGATAATCTGGGCACCCATATCAATCAGTTTGTCCACGAAGAACAGACGGGATTCGAACATCTTCTGGTGAATCAGCACAGAGCCTTTCGCCTGCGTTGCAACGACCAAGAGGACAGAGAGCAAGTCCGGCGTGAGACCGGGCCACGGGGCGTCGGCTACCGTGAGGATAGAGCCATCGAGAAACGACTCAATCTGATAGTGTTCCTGCGCGGGTATAAGAAGATCGTCGCCGTCTTCGTCAATGCGTATTCCTAATCGGCGGAAGGCGTCAGGAATGATTCCCAAGTCGCGGATTCCGGCATTCTTGATGCGGAGTTCCGAGCCGGTAATAGCCGCCATGCCGATGAACGAGCCCACCTCAATCATATCGGGCAGAAGTCTGTGCTGTGCGCCGTGGAGGGATTTGACGCCCTCTATGGTCAGGAGGTTCGACCCCACTCCGCTGATCTTCGCGCCCATCGCATTGAGCATACGGCATAATTGCTGCACGTATGGCTCACAGGCGGCGTTATATATCGTTGTTGTTCCTTTCGCCATGACTGCCGCCATGATGATGTTCGCCGTACCGGTCACGGACGCCTCATCGAGCAGCATATACGTACCTTTGAGGTGCTTGCCGTTGAAACGGTAAGCTAACAACTCTTGGTCGTACTCAAACGTAGCACCGAGATTCACCATTCCTTGGAAATGGGTGTCCAGACGGCGACGGCCGATCTTGTCTCCGCCGGGTTTGGCATAGGTCACTTCGCCCAGACGCGCCAAGAGAGGACCAATCAGCATCACCGAACCGCGCAGTTTGTTACATTTATTGAGGAAATCGGCGGACCTCAGATAAGCAGTGTCGAGGTTGGCGGCCGTGAAGGCGTATTTGGCTTTCGCCAGTTTCTCCACCGTCACGCCGATAGAGGCGAGCAGGTCGATGAGGTTATTCACGTCCAGTATATTCGGCAGATTGTCAATAACCACCGTTTCCTTGGTCAGCAGTACCGCGCACAGTACTTGAAGTGCCTCGTTTTTTGCACCTTGCGGCGTGATTGTTCCGTGCAGTTTATGTCCGCCTTCGATTACAAATGTAGCCATATCTCAATTCGTAATTCGTAATTCGTAATTCGTAATTTTTAATTATATATAATTCACCTCCGGAGATATTTCTATGCCGAATTTCTCTTTCACGTCCTTGCAGATGGCCGCTGCCAGATTGACGATATCTTCCGGCGCGGCGTTGTTGCGGTTGACAAGCACCAGAGGCTGTTTCTCGTAGCACTGTGCGCCGCCCAGCATCTTGCCTTTCCATCCGCATTGATCGATCAGCCATGCCGCAGGAATCTTTACTCCTCCTTCTTGCTCGAAATGCGGCACTCTGTCATAGCCGGCGGCGATGGTGTCATATACTTCGCGGGGCACGATGGGGTTTTTGAAGAACGAACCCGCCGAACCCAACTCGCTTACCTCCGGGAGTTTCTGTCTGCGGATGCGGACGACCGCCTTGCGAACAGACATCGGCGTCGGTTCGTCTCCGACTTCGCACTGCAAATTGCCGTATTCCAACTTCGGCTTGAAATGTTTGTTTAGCCTGTAAACAACATGCGTTATGATATATTGCCCGCGCAGTTCGTTCTTGAAAACACTGTCCCTGTAGCCGTAGCGGCACTCGGCATTGGTAAATACACGCTCCTCGCCGTTCTCCAAAGAAACTGCACGGACCGACTCAATCACATCTTTCGCTTCTACGCCGTATGCACCGACGTTCTGCACAGCGGATGCGCCTACTTCGCCGGGTATATGGCTCAGGTTCTCCAGACCGGAGATGCCCATGTCGCACAACTGCTCAATCAGTTCATCAAGGACGAGTCCGTTGTCCGCCTCTATCCACACATGTTCATTGTCCTCGTTCAGACAACGTGCGCGGCGCATTGAAGAGTGCAGCACAACGCCGTCAAAGTCCTTTGTAAAAAGGAGATTGGAACCCTGTCCTATGTGCAACAACCGTTCGCCTTTATAGCGTTGCAGCAACTCGCGCAACTCATCCACCGAACCGTATTCGGCAAATATCTTCGCCTTCACATCCATCCGGAAGGTGTTGTACGGCAACAACGATATATTCTCTTTTATGATCATTCTCAATTCTCAATTCTCAATTCTCAATTACCTATCACCATTCCCTTTCTCCCTCTCCTCAGGAGAGGGTTGGGGTGAGGTTTCAAATACATCCAGCGTCACTCGGCATTCTCCAGTCTCCTCGCGGCGAGAGGCTGACGCTCACCACTTTGGGTCCGTCGGGCATACACGTCCGTTTGAACTGCTGCGTGCAGAAACGGCGCATGAAGGTATTGAGCCATTTGTCAATCGTTTCCTCGTCATACAGGTCCTCAAACGCCCGGCACGCCATATATTTGATTTTCTCACGTATGAAGCCGTACCGCAGGAAATAGAACAGGAAGAAATCGTGCAGTTCGTACGGTCCCACTTTGTCTTCGGTCTTCTGTGCTATCTCGCCGTTCTCGTCGGTAGGCAGCAACTCGGGCGAGACAGGGGTGTCGCATACGTCGAGGAGAATACTCCTCAATGGTTCGCCGTAGAGGTTTTCGGCAGCGTAGCGGACGAGGTAACGGACGAGTGTTTTGGGTATTCCTGCGTTCACGCCGTACATTGACATCTGGTCGCCGTTGTAGGTACACCATCCGAGTGCGAGTTCGCTCAGGTCACCTGTTCCGACGACCAGTCCGTTCAGTTCGTTGGCGAGGTCCATCAGAATAAGGGTACGCACTCTCGCCTGCGCGTTCTCATAAGTGATGTCATGCTTGTCGATGTCATGTCCGATGTCCTCTAAGTGTTGTGTAGTCACGTCCCGGATGGATATCTCACGATGTGTGATACCCAACTCCTGCATGAGACGTAGTGCGTTGTGATAGGTGCGGTCTGATGTTCCGAAGCCAGGCATTGTCACGCCCACAATGCGTTTACGGTCATAACCGAGTATGTCAGCCGTCTGCACGCATACGAGCAGCGCGAGTGTGCTGTCCAGTCCTCCGGAGATACCAATCTCGAGTGTCTCGGCGTGCGTATGTTCCCACCGTCGCGAGAGGGCACTCGTCTGAATAGAGAAGATATCCATGCAATATTGGTCCTCTTCGTTTTTTGCGGGCAGGAAGGGTGCTGCGGAGAAACGGCGGTGTAGTGGTTCTGTAAACTCTTCCTCTCGTTCAATAGGTGCCACGTTGATATGCCTGTAATGTCCGGCTTTGTCTTTCGTGAAATTGGTATTACGCTGTCTGTCCGTGCGGAGTCGTTCGATATCGAGTTCACTGATTATCATTGAGTTGGAGCGTTGGAACCGTTCTCCCTCGCAGAGCATCTCTCCGTTCTCTGCGATATAGGTGCTACCGGAATAGACCACGTCGGTCGTTGATTCTCCTACACCGGACGAGGTATATATATACCCGCAGTGAACGCGTGCGGACTGCTGCGTTATCATCTGTCTCCGGAAAGCGTGTTTCCCGACGAGACAGTTACTGCTGGATAGGTTGAAGACGAGTTCAGCGCCTTGAATAGCGAGTTGTGTGGATGGCGGTAGTGGTGACCAGAGGTCCTCGCAAATCTCGACACCGAAGGTATAGTTTCGCGTGGTGAAGAGCAGGTCTGTCCCAAAGGGCACTTCTCCGCTCCATATCTCTATTTTCGGGATACGTGGTGCGATGCCTCCGGGCGTATATTCGCGAGCGGCTCTTCCGGAAGTGAACCACCGCTTCTCATAGAACTCGCCTGTATTAGGCAGGTTGACTTTGGGTACGACTCCCATGACCTCTCCGTCGGTGATGACGAACGCGCAGTTGAAGAGGTCGTTATCCACTTTGAGCGGTGCGCCCACGAGCACGATGATAGCCTTTGAGCGGGTATAATCGCACAGTGATTCGAGTTCTCGCAGTGCGGACTGCTGTAATTGTTGTGTGAAGAAGAGGTCAGCGCAGGTATATCCGGTGATACTCAGTTCGGGGAAGCAGATGACCTCGACCCCGTCATTGATAGCCTCGTCGATGAGTGTTCTAATCTGCATCGCATTGAAATGGCAGTCCGCTACGCGTAGTGCAGGAACGGCGGCCGCGACTCTCACAAAGCCCAAGTTAGTATTCATAAAACCATTAACATAAAAATACGCTGCAAAGGTACAACATTTTTTTGATATATGCAAAAAAAATTTATTTTTACCTTTTTTTTGATAATTTCTGGCTAATAAAATTCGCTCGGCAGGCCAATTAGCATCGCCATATATTCTCCATTTTTCTGGATTAACGCCAGCGTTCTAATCTCTCCGGATTAGCAAACACTCTGTCCTCTCCGGATTAGCAAACACTCTGTCCTCTCCGGCTTAGCAAACACTCTGTCCTCCCCGGATTAGCGTAGCGCTCTAGTCTCTCCGGATTCTCCGGTCCCCTTTCAACTATTCCTGCCTATCTCTGCCTACTCCTGCCTATCTCTGCCTATTCCGGCATACCTACCTTCCCTCGCCCTCTCACCCGCCCCTTTCCCCTTCCCTTGAGGGAGGGTTGGAGTGAGGTTGTTCGCCCCAATCTTGTTCCGATTTCGAGCCAATACCATAGGATAACCATAACATACCCATAGGATAGCCATAACATA
>JAGKVE010000032.1 GCA_021152555.1 Bacteroidia bacterium
TTTTTTATAAAAAAGTACGCGTGCGCTTGCGTATGTGATTTTTTTTTAGTAACTTTGCGCCCGATTTGGCGCAGTGTGACAGCTAAACGTCAGAAAAGCCCAAGGACACAATGAAAAGAAAACGAAACTATATAAAAACAAATACAAATTATGGCAAATGAGAAACAACAGGGCGGATTGATGTTCAACGCATTGACCGCAGGGAGCAAGATTGTCGGAAACATAACCGCAGACAGTGATTTCCGTATTGACGGTCTGATAGAAGGCGACTTACAATGTACAGGCAAAGTAGTAATCGGCGAAGCGGGTCGCGTAAAAGGCACTATCAGTTGTCAGAACGCAGAGATATTAGGATTGATGGAAGGCAAGATAACGTGCAGTCAGCAAATGTCATTGCGCGCAAGCGGAAAGATACAGGGTGACGTTCTGACAAAGACACTAATCGTAGAGCCCGGCGCAATATTCAACGGAACCTGCGCGATGGGCGGTGCCAAGGCTGAAGCCGTTAAGTAGTTTAGATGTCGCAGACGCGACGTTAAAGAGTTATGAGAATTAAACCGTTTAGAGGAATCAGGCCACCGAAAGAGTTGGTGGAACAAGTGAGCAGCCGTCCGTACGACGTGCTCAATTCCGAAGAAGCCCGCGCAGAAGCAGCAGGCAACGAAAAAAGCCTGTACCATATCATCAAACCGGAAATAAACTTTGCGGCAGGTACGGACGAGCACGATGCGCGTGTGTATGATGCAGCCGTGGAACAATTCAAGCTGTTCAAACAAAAAGGCTGGCTGGTTCAGGACAAAGAGGACAAGTACTATGTCTATTCCCAAACTATTCTTGCCGACAATCCTTTATCCGGCGGCAAAGAAAAGACACAGTACGGTTTGGTAGTAGGCGCCTGGGTAGACGACTATTTGGAGGGGCGTATCAAGAAACATGAGCTGACTCGTCGCGACAAAGAAGAAGACAGGATGAAACATGTACGCGTGCTGAACGCAAACATGGAGCCCGTGTTCTTCGCCTATCCGCACCGCGACGATCTTGATGCTATTATTGCTAATATAACAAAAGGTGAACCCGAATATGATTTTGTAGCAGCCCCCGAAGGATTCCGCCATACATTTTGGGTAATCAATGATAAGGCAACTATTGCTCGTATCACAGAGATCTTTGTTGAGATACCGGCAATGTATATCGCAGATGGACATCATCGTTCTGCCGCCGCTGCAGGCGTTGGAGCGGAAAAACAGAAAGCAACTGGGGACAAGAACGCAGAGTTCAACTTCTTCTTGGCTGTTTGCTTCCCGGATAATCAGTTGAACATCATCGACTACAACCGTGTGGTAAAAGATCTGAACGGACTGACAGAAAAGGAGTTCTTAGAGGCCATCAAAGCGGACTTTGATGTTGAATGTTATAATGGTGACGCTTCGCTTAATGAGGTAAAGCCCAAGGCGCTGCATAACTTCAGTCTGTACTTGGGTGGCAAATGGTACTCGCTGACGGCTAAAGCCGGCCGTTACGACGATAATGACCCAATAGGTGTATTGGACGTAACAATCTCGAGTAACCTGATTCTCGATAAGATTCTCGGCATCAAGGATCTGCGTAGCGACAAACGTATCGATTTCGTGGGTGGTATCCGCGGACTGGGCGAGTTGAAGCGTCGCGTAGATAGCGGCGAGATGAAAGTAGCGCTCGCACTCTACCCTGTCACGATGCAGCAGATCATCGATATCGCCGATAGTGGAAACATCATGCCGCCGAAGACGACATGGTTTGAGCCGAAACTGCGCAGCGGATTGGTGATTCACGCGCTGGAATAATAATAATAAATAATAATGCATTATTAACCCTTTAAAAAACAACATTTATGAGAACACATTATTCATTTTTTCATTGGATGCCTTTGGCATTTGCAGTGATGGTAGGATTCACAGCAGTTTCCTGCAAAGATGGTGACTTTGACGATAAAGATGTTATCACGAAGAATAAAATTGCGTACATTACCGATGCAGACAAACTCGCCATGATACGCTCTATGAAAGACTTAGATGGCGATGGGCGTTTGTATGAAATCCATTACACTGCCGACTACAAATTAGACCAAGTGCTAAAAGCCAATATTACTGAAACGAATGCTTTATTTCAGTATATAGCTTACCTGCTTTACGACTCCATTCCTACTAAATCCCAGAAAGTGGCTTTTGGCGCGGGTTGTAGTGCCTTTGCTGTACCTGATGCGGAGAGCATTGACTTCTTGATGGGGCGCAACTATGATTATCGGCATTTTGATAAGACCGGCACAAGTTATGTACCCACTGCCGCTATTCTCGTGCATACTGCTCCTGCCAATGGAAAGAAATCTATTTCTATGGTTGACGGTTTGAATATGGGATTCCAACAAGGATTCTATACAGATGGGAATACAGACTTATCACTTATGATGGGATTGCCATACGCAGCGCTTGATGGTATCAATGAAGATGGTTTTGCTATAGGTGTTTTGGCACTGAATGAGAAGCAGACTTGTCAGGAAACAGGCCAATCACGTATCAGCACTACTGTTGCTATCCGTATGCTACTTGATCGTGCTTCTACCGTAAAAGAAGCTGTCAAGATGCTTAAGGGATACGATATGGATATGCGAGGCAACGGTCGCAGCAACTACCATTTCTTTATGGCAGATGCAACAGGCGATTATGCTATTGTAGAATACACCATTCCCGATGGTGATACCATACCGAGCGTGATGGAAGTGCTCACCGGCAATGATACGTTGCGGTGTGTAACGAATTTCTATGTCTCCCCCACAATGGCAGGCACTACTGACGGTTGGGGGTCTGAACATGGTAAGGCTCGCTACGAGACTATGCGCAATACCCTGCTCGCGAAAAATTACACCTTAGACGACTATGAGGCAATGGATTTACTCAAAGCCGTTTCTCAACCACCGACAGCGGAACTCACTTCACAAACCCAATGGTCATCGCTATATAATCTAACGGAAAAGACCTTAGAACTCGCCATCTTGCGGGAGTATGGGGAAAAATATGAGTTCAAAGTAAAGTAAAATATAGTACCCATTGAATAGTAGAGATCCTTATATATATGTGTGTACGATGATAGTCCTATTTGTAGGGCTATCATCTTGCAGTATTAATCAACGCATCAAGCGTGCGGATAAGAAATTTGCCATCGGGGAGTATTTCTCTGCGGCAGACATCTACAAACAGTGTTACAGCCAGTTGTCTGCAAAAAAAGACCGTAATCTGAAAGGATACGTAGCATACAAACAAGGCGAATGCTACCGGCAAATCAATAATCCGCGTGCTGCGAACTGCTATCAAAACGCGTTACGGTGCAAATACCACTTGCAGGATTCCACTATTTTTCTGCACGCCGGCCAGGTACTTCAATACCAAGGCAAATACAAAGATGCGTCCAAGAGTTACGACTTATATCTGGAGTCTCATCCTGACAACTATGTAGCGCGTGCCGGCAAGTACGCTTGCCAGAAAATAGACGAATGGAAACGCGAAGGAAGCCGCTACAAGGTATCCGAAGCGCATGAGTTCAACCAGAAACGTACAAGCAATTTTGCCCCTATGTTCATCGGCAACCAGAGCGATGCGCTGATGTTTACAAGTAACCGTCAAGAGAAGAGCAAAGGCGGCAGTAAGAAGATGAAACGTCCGAGCAATGTGACGGGTCAGCAACTGTTTCAGTTATACCAGACCCGTAAGAACGCGGCGGGCGAATGGGACGAGATTGTGTTGGCAGATGGTCTGTACGGCGAGCAGTCCGAGGAACAAGCGAACGACTCTACAGGCGGCAAACAAGCCGGGACAGCTGAGATGGGCGTTTGCTGTTTCAGCCATGACGGTCGCACGATGTATTTCACCTATTCGAAACCTATCAACGGCAAAGACCTGGGTGCAAAAATCTATAAAAGCGAGCGTGCAAGCGGTGAATGGGGCGAGGCACAGGAAGTGAAGTTATTTGCTGATAGTTCGATAACTGTGGGTCACCCGGCATTGAATGTAACAGGGGACACGCTTTATTTCGTGAGCGACGCGCCCGGCGGCAAAGGCGGCAAAGACATATGGTACGCAGAGTTAGACGGAGATGAATGGGTAAACACACAGCCATTAGAAGGCGTCATCAACACCGAAGCCGATGAGATGTACCCATACGTGCATGAAGACGGGACACTCTATTTCTCAAGCAACGGACACCCGGGTTACGGAGGTTTAGATATTTTCAAAGCAGAACGCGACACGACATTCAAAGACAGTGTTGTTTGGGCATTATTTAACATGGGCCCCGCATTCAACGGTATTGGCGATGATTTCGGTATCACATTCGCGGGTAACAGTCAAGACGGATTTTTCTCGTCCAACAAAGGCGACAAGAAAGGATTTGACAAGATATACCGGTTTACACTACCGGAGATGGAGTTCATTGCCGAAGGCACGGTGAATGACGAGCAAGGCAATCCTATCACGGACGCCCGCCTGCGTATCGTGGGCAGTGACGGAACGAACAGCAAAGTGAATGCACGCCGCGATGGAACATACAAAATCAAGCTCAAACGCGATGTCAAATATGTGATGCTTGCCAGCGCCCGAGGTTACCTGAACGCTAAAGAGCAATGGAACACATATGATTTGAAGGACAGCAAGACCTATACGATGGATTTTGCGCTCAGCCCCATCAGCCGTCCTGTGAAGATGGAGAATATCTTCTATGAGTTCGGCCGTTGGGAACTGACAAAAGCATCTGAAGAAGAGATGCTGAAATTAGTCAAGTTGCTGAACGACAACCCGAATATCACAATTGAATTGAGCGCACACACCGACTTGAAGGGAAATGAAGAATTCAACCAGGAGTTGTCACAGAAACGTGCGCAGAGTTGCTGTGATTTTCTTGTGGCACACGGCATTGAAAAAGAGCGTCTGACGCCAGTAGGCTATGGAAAAAACAAACCGGTTATATGTGACAAGGCGCTGAACAAGCAATACCCGTTCATCCCCATGGAGCAAGCCTTAGACGAAACGTTTGTATTAAGTCTTCCGGCTGACAAACAGGAGATTTGCAACCAGATCAACCGCCGTACAGAATTCAAAGTAGTAAAGACGACCTATAAATTATATTAGTCGTTAGAAAATAGAGATTTTATGAAACAATATTTAGATTTATGCAGGCGAGTGCTGGCAGAAGGCACAGAGAAACATGACCGCACAGGAACAGGAACGATCTCCGCTTTCGGTCACCAGATGCGATTCAAGATGGCGGACGGTTTTCCGCTGTTGACTACAAAAAAACTGCACTTGAAGTCAATCATTTATGAATTGTTGTGGTTCTTGCAGGGCGACACAAATGTAAAGTACTTGCAGGAACACGGCGTACGTATTTGGAATGAATGGGCGGATGAAAATGGCGAGTTAGGCCCTGTTTACGGGCATCAGTGGCGCAGTTGGCCTGATTACAACGGCGGCACAATAGACCAAATTGCCAATATTGTAGAGATGATTAAGAAGAATCCCGACAGCCGACGCATGATGGTAAGTGCATGGAATGTAGCGGAAGTAGATAAGATGGCATTGCCACCATGCCACTGCCTATTCCAATTCTATGTAGCAGACGGCAAATTGAGCTTGCAATTATACCAACGTAGCGCAGACATTTTCCTCGGAGTGCCGTTTAATATTGCCAGTTATGCACTATTACTGCAGATGATGGCTCAGGTGACCGGATTAGAGTGCGGCGATTTTGTGCATACCCTCGGCGACGCACATATTTATCTGAACCATCTGGACCAAGTCAAACTACAACTGACCCGCGAGCCAAGAGCACTGCCAAAGATGCTTATCAACCCTGAAGTAAAAGACCTCTTTAGTTTCCATTATGAAGATTTCCAATTGGAAGGCTACGACCCACACCCGCATATAGCAGGAGTGGTCAGCGTATAGCCATTCACCATTGGGGTATTTACCATTTATTCATTTAGTTTATGATTTCGATAATAGTAGCTATAGCAGAAAATTACGCAATCGGCAAAAAAGGCGATTTGCTGTGCCACATGCCGGCGGATTTGAAACATTTCAAAGAGATAACAAGCGGCAAGACGGTGATGATGGGCGAACGGACGTTCTATTCGTTGCCCAAACATCCACTCCCTAACAGACGAAATATTGTGCTGACCGATGTGCACGGTAAGACGTTTGAAGGGGCAGAAGCGGTATACTCGATAGAGGAGTTAGTGAAAAGTATAAAGCCGAAAACTAACAGCCAAGAGGAAGAAGCATTCGTTATTGGCGGCGGAATGGTGTACCGGCAGATGATGCCGTTAGCAGACAAACTGTATATCACGCATATTCACCATAGCTGGGAAGATGCCGATACATTCTTCCCCGAGATTAAAGAAAGCGAATGGAAACTGCTGCATGCAGAGAAACATTACGCGGATGAAAAAAACCCTTATGATTTTACATTTGCAGAGTATGGCAGACGATAAAAAAATAATATTCTCTATGGTGGGTCTGAACAAAAATTTCGGTCCCCAGAAACAAGTACTGAAAAACATCTACCTGAGTTTTTTCTACGGAGCAAAAATCGGTATCATCGGCCTGAACGGTGCCGGAAAATCAACATTGCTGAAAATTATCGCTGGCATTGAGAAAGAGTATCAAGGCGAAGTTGTATGGTCTCCCGGCTATAGTGTCGGTTACTTGGAGCAAGACCCCAAACTGGACCCTAACAAGACCGTCCGCGAGGTTGTACAAGAAGGCGTACAGCCGATTATGGACATGCTGAAAGAGTACGACGAGATTAATATGGCTTTTGCAGAACCGGATGCCGATTTTGAAAAACTATTAGCGCGTCAAGCGGAGTTGCAGGACAAGTTAGACGCCTCCGATGCATGGAATATAGACCAAAAACTTGACCGTGCAATGGATGCTTTGCGTTGCCCGCCTGACGATGCGAATATCACTACACTTTCCGGAGGCGAGCGGAGACGCGTTGCTCTGTGCCGATTGTTGTTACAACAACCCGATGTTCTGTTATTAGACGAGCCAACGAACCACTTGGATGCAGAAAGTATCGACTGGCTGGAACAACACTTACAACAATACTCAGGAACGGTTATATGCATTACCCACGACCGCTATTTCCTTGATAATGTAGCAGGATGGATTCTAGAACTTGACCGCGGCGAAGGTATCCCCTGGAAAGGCAACTACTCAAGTTGGTTGGAACAGAAGACCAACCGCATGGCGCAAGAGGAGAAACAGGCCTCGAAACGCCGTAAAACGCTTGAACGCGAGTTAGAGTGGATCCGTATGGCTCCTAAAGCCCGCCACGCAAAACAAAAAGCACGTTTGGAATCATACGACCGCATGTTGAATGAAGAGCAGAAAGAGCGTGAGGAGAAATTAGAAATATTCATTCCAAATGGCCCGCGTTTAGGCAACAAAGTCATTAATGCTGAAGGCGTGGCAAAATCGTTTGGCGACAGGTTGCTATTTGAGGATCTCAATTTCATGCTACCGCCAAACGGTATTGTAGGCGTCATCGGTCCGAACGGTGCAGGCAAAACAACACTATTCAGGATGATCATCGGCACAGAGAAAGCAGACAAAGGCACTTTTAGTGTCGGTGAGACTGTGAAAATCGGATATGTCGATCAGCAACACGCGGATATAGACCCAAACAAAAGTGTTTTTGAAACCATCAGTGGCGGCACAGAGTTCATCCGTGTAGCCGGAAGGGAGATTAATGCGCGCGCCTACTTGAGCCGTTTTAATTTCACAGGAGCGGACCAAGAAAAGAAATGCGGTGTGCTGAGCGGCGGCGAACGGAACAGGCTTCACTTGGCATTGACACTGAAAAGCGAAGCGAATGTATTACTGCTTGACGAGCCGACAAACGATATCGACGTCAATACGCTCCGCGCATTAGAGGAAGGTCTGGAGAACTTCGCCGGCTGCGCCGTTGTGATTAGCCACGACCGTTGGTTCCTCAACCGCATTTGCACCCATATCCTTGCCTACGAAGGCGACGGTAAAGTATTCTGGTTCGAGGGCAGTTACTCGGAATATGAGGAAAATAAGAAAATGCGTCTCGGCGAAGACGCATGCGAGCCTAAGAGGGTTAAATACAGAGGGTTGGTTAATTGAATATTGGAGTTTGAGAAATAAAAAGTGTTTCGTAGAGTAAGTACATATATCCGGCAGCGGGACTTATTGGCACGCAATAAACCAGTGCTGGTAGCTATAAGCGGTGGAGCAGACAGCGTAGCGCTATTAGACGTTCTGCATCGCGCGGGTTACACTTGTATTGCGGCACATTGTAATTTTCACCTTCGCGGCACAGAAAGTGACCGTGACGAAGCTTTTGTACGTGAGCTATGCGCGACTATGGGTGTGAGTTTAGAAGTCGCCCAGTTCAACACCATCTCCTATGCAAAGGAAAAAGGTATCGGCATTGAGCAAGCAGCAAGAGACTTGCGGTACGCATGGTTTGATGAAGTGGCACAGCTGAGAAAATGCCAGGCGGTAGTTGTTGCCCATCATCAGAACGATCAAGCAGAGACCTTATTGCTGAATCTCAAACGCGGTACAGGGTTGCGCGGTTTAGCCGGTATGCGTCCGAAAAGCAACAACCCAGTGGTTCCCGACGGCGTACCCATTGTACGCCCGTTGCTATGTACCACGCGGGATTACATTGAGCACTACCTGCGCGACAAACGCGGGTTGAAATGGGTAAACGATAGTACTAACAAAGACTTGACAATCAGCAGAAATGCTATCCGCGAGCAACTGAAGAGTTACACAAAATCCGAGATTGAGCATATTGCTCGCACAGCTGAGTATATACAAGGATATGTAGATATTTTAGACGGCAAAGACACACGCGAAGCTGGTATAGCACGGCTCTATGAGGAAACGCGTGCGTACGGTTTTGCTGAAACAGATAAAATTTATGATGCGTTGCAACGCGGCGAAGGCGGGAAAATATTCCGTTCAAAGACTCACGAAGCAACAATAAAAAAGAGAAAATTATGCGTCACTTCGGTATAATCGGGTTTCCGTTATTGCACTCTTTCTCCGCCAAATATTTCTCGGAGAAGTTTGCGAATGAACACATAGATGCAGAATATAGCCTATATCCTATTGAGGAGAACCATTTGCAGGAAGAAGCGAAACGATTATTTGCGTCTCTGGACGGAATGAATGTCACAATGCCTTACAAGCAGACCATTATTCCATACCTGGACAGTCTGGATGACACTGCGCAAGCTGTCGGAGCAGTCAATGTAGTACATCAGCACATTGGTTATAACACAGACTGCTTGGGATTCATGGAGTCAATAAAGCCTTTGTTACGCCCGTACGACCGGAAAGCATTGGTTTTAGGGACTGGCGGAGCGTCAAAAGCAGTATGCTACGGGCTGAGACAATCGGATATTGAGCCGACGCTCGTCAGTCGTACTCCGCATTCAGGCATGCTTGGTTATGAGGACTTGACAAAGGACATAATGGAAACTCATACGATAATAGTAAACTGCACACCATTGGGGATGCTGCCGAAAATTGATACCTGCCCCCCCATACCGTACGAAGCAATTACGGCACGCCATTTGTTGTTTGACTGCGTATATAACCCGGAAGAGACCTTGTTTCTCCGCAAGGGGAAAGAACAAGGAGCAATGACCCAGAACGGCATGGGTATGCTCATCGGGCAAGCGAAAGCCGCTTGGAAAATCTGGAATTGAGGATAAAAGTAGAGACATATATGAAACGATTATTTATGATGCTCGCAGGAGCAATGATAGTATGCACGCTTAGCGCGCAAGTAGTGGAACAAGGGGAAGGAGCGATGGTGTATTACAGTCCGAAGACCGCCATTTCGCTGGACTTCACATACACCATCGAGACGCATGAAACCGGCATCTACGCCAAATATGCAGAGAGTATGCTCGGCATTAAAGAAGCAGAACGCGAGAACACAACTCTCTATACACTAACAGATGTACACATCGGCACAGCAACTACTACCGATTACTCACGCCCGCATAAAATTACTGCGGACGCTACGGTGCCTATGCTTCTCACAATCAATGAGAAAGGCCTATTGGTCGGCTATAATTTACCATATGAAGCAAAGACCAAACCCGCTCCGCGCAAAACAGCGGATAACGCCAACGACCTTTCCAGACGAATCGGCAAAGCAGCTCCTTTCACAGAGGAAGTTATAAAAGCTGCTACCCCACAGGCTCAAGCCAAAGCTGTAGCAGATCAGATTATGCACATCCGTGAGACACGTATGTATCTGTTAAGCGGTGAAGTGGAGCATGCCCCCGCTGATGGCACAGCGATGAAATATGTGCTTGATGAACTTAGCAGACAGGAACGTCAACTGACAGAACTATTCGTTGGGAAAACGAGCAAACGCACCGAGCACAAACGTATTCAAATTGAGCCGGAAAGCCAAATCGAGCAAAAGCAGCATTGGTTCTTTTCCGAAGAAAACGGGTTTACAACACCTGAAAACATTGATGCAGACACTATTACTATGCGTCTGATGTTACACCCGCAAAAGTTCGTTGCCTGCAATTCAAACGCTAAAGAGTCAAAAAAGAAAAAAGGCGCAGAGATGTCCCAAATCGTATATAACCTGCCAGGCAATGGAGATATTGAGGTTATATTCAAAGGGCATACATTAGCAAAACGGACTGTACCTCTTGCGCAATTAGGCATTGATGTGCCGCTCTCTAAAGACATATTCTCGGGCGCGGCTCTGCCGATTATTGTATTTAGCGAGAAAACAGGAAATATCGTATCCATTTCAAAATGAGAAAGTTATTTGTAGTTTTGGCTTTGGTGACTGCTGTCTGTGCAAATGCGCAGGAGATCAACTGCACTGTGACTGTCAATTCCGATCAAATTGAAGGTTCCAACAAACAAGTATTTACGACTCTCAAAACAGCGATTGAGGAATACATGAACCATAACCGTTGGAGCAACATGAGTTATGCCGAACAAGAGAAAATAGAATGCAACATGCTCATCGTAGTCAAATCTGTTACCGACAACATGTACACATGTGAGATGACACTACAAAGCCGCCGTCCCGTGTATGGAACAACTTACACCACCCCACTGCTGAATTTCAAAGATAACGCCTTCAATTTCACATACCAGGAGTTTGACCGCATAGAGTATCAGCAGAACCAATTCACAACTAATTTGACGGCGATGCTTGCATATTACTGTTACCTCATTATCGGGCATGACCAAGACAGTTTTCAACGATTGGGTGGCACTCCGTTCTTTCAGGCATGCGAAGAAATTGTAAATGCCTGTCAATCAGCAAGCATGGACAACTTGGAACAGAAAGGATGGCTGGCGTTCGACAGCAACAGAAACCGTTACGCACTGATTAATAATCTCCTGGACGAGGCTTTCAAGAAATACCGCAACTATTATTATGAATATCACCGTTTAGGCCTGGACGAGATGAGCAGCAATGTGACAAACGGAAGAGCACGAATAGCAGAAGGGTTACCTGTTCTTAAAGAGGCATACCGTGCACGGCCGGCCACATACGTCATCAATACATTTTTAGACGCCAAAGCCGATGAATTAGTAGACCTATTCTCAAAAGGAACTGATAAAGAAAAAAAAGATGTGTATGACCTGCTTATGGACATTGACCCTACGCGGCAAAACACATACGAGCGGATTAACCAATAATATATGTTAAAACATCTTCACATACAGAATTATGCACTGATAAGCCGGTTGGATATTGATTTCGGCGAAGGCTTCTCTGTATTAACTGGCGAAACGGGTGCCGGAAAAAGTATTATATTAGGAGCTTTGGCACTTGTGCTCGGAGCCCGATCAGACAGCAAAGCCATTACCGACGGAGCAGACAAATGTATCATAGAAGCAGAGTTTGACGAGGGGATTATACGGCGCGAACTATACGCTAATGGGAAAAGCCGCTCATTTGTTGATGACAGTGTTGTCACATTGCAAGAACTGAAAGCGTTGGCGAACCGTCTCATTGACATTCATTCACAACATGCCAACCTGCTAATAGAAAACGCAGATTTTCAGTTGGAAGTAGTGGATGCTATCGCCAATAATGAAATGGAGAAAAGTGATTATACTGCACACTATGAACAATATCTGGCAGCGGTTGACGCATTGCATAAACTGCAATCCTTGGCAAAAAAGAGCCTGCAAGATGCTGATTATATCCAGTACCGACACAAACAACTTGACGAGGCGCATTTGCAGTCCGACGAACTGGAAGAGTTAGAGAAAGAACAGTACCAACTAAGCCATGCGGAAGATATACGCACAGCCCTTCAAACAGCAGTGGAAGCGCTGAACGGAGAGCAAGGAAGCGCTATCGAAGCATTACGTGCCTGCCGGATTGATGATGCGGCACCTGAGTTGCAGGAACGGATTGAAAGCGCACGAATTGAACTGCAAGATATTGCAGAAGAAGCCGAACGTAAGTTAAATCATACGGAAATGGACCCCGAACGGCTTGCATGGGTTGAGGAACGTATGAGTTTGCTCAACGAGCTGCTGCATAAATTCAGTGCGGAGAATATAGACGAACTGATTTCAACGCGCGATGAGTTGGCGGAACAAGTGAACAGACTTGACAGTTTTGACTTTGATATTGAACAAGCACAAAAAGAAGTAAATGTTCAAAAAGAGATACTCGTCAAATCGGCCCAAGTACTGACCAAAAGCAGGAACGCCGTTGTACCACAGATTTGCGAAAGACTGACAGATGGGCTAAAACGATTAGGTGTTGCACATGCTAAAGTAGAAATCCCTATTACTGCTACGCCAGACTTCACACCTGCTGGCTGTGACGAAGTACAGATGCTATTTGCAGCCAACCTCAACCAGAGTCTGCGCCCCGTCAGTGAAGTGGCATCAGGAGGAGAGATTAGCAGATTGATGCTGTGCGTCAAAGCACTCATAGCATCAACCAAAGGACTGCCAACCATCATCTTTGATGAAATCGATACAGGTGTAAGCGGTAATATAGCCACACAGATGGCAGCAATCATGCGTGAGATGGCTGCAACACGCCAAATCATAGCCATTACCCACCTGCCACAGATTGCTGCACTCGGACAAACCCATTACAAAGTTTATAAAGCCGACACAACCACCCGTACGGAAACCCATATCAGTCGTCTGACAGACGACGAGCGAATAATGGAAATAGCCTCTATGTTGAGCGGAAATAATCCTTCACAAGAGGCAGTCGCAAATGCCAAACAACTATTATGCTGCCGTTAGCAGAACGAATGCGTCCAAAGACGCTGGATGAATACATAGGCCAGAAACATCTGGTCGGCGAAGGGGCAATCCTTCGCCAGATGATTGAAAGCGGGAATATCGCCAGTTTTATTCTTTGGGGACCTCCGGGTGTCGGGAAAACGACTCTGGCGCGAATTATTGCTCACCAGTTGCAACGGCCGTTCTATACGCTGAGCGCCGTTACCAGTGGTGTGAAAGAAGTGCGCGATGTCATTGATAAAGCAAAACGCACAGCTGCGATGAACAGCGGCTTATTCACTCCCGCCGACGGTAGAAGTCCTATTCTCTTCATTGATGAGATTCACCGTTTCTCCAAATCGCAGCAAGACAGTCTTTTAGGGGCTGTGGAAGAAGGAACAATCACACTCATTGGCGCTACAACAGAAAACCCGAGTTTTGAGGTTATCACTCCGCTTCTCAGCCGATGCCAAGTATATGTACTGAAATCCTTAGAAAAAGCCGATTTGCTGGAGTTATTGCAACGCACACTCACAAAAGATGAATATATCCGCTCGCTTGGGCTCGAAATAAAAGAAACAGAATCAATTCTGCGATACAGTGGAGGAGATGCCCGCAAACTGCTTAATATCATAGAGTTAGTGAGCAACAGCGGCGAAAAAATCATCGACAACGAGACCGTTACCAAACAATTGCAGCAGAACCCCGTGGCGTATGACAAAGACGGCGAGATGCACTATGATATTATTTCCGCCTATATCAAATCCATCCGCGGCAGTGACCCTGATGCCGCCATTTACTGGTTGGCACGCATGATTGAGGGGGGCGAGGACCCGAAATTCATCGCTCGCCGTTTAGTTATATCGGCAAGCGAAGACATTGGGCTGGCAAACCCGAATGCCATGCTTATTGCAAACGCTTGTTTTGACGTGCTGACAAAAATCGGTTGGCCTGAAGGACGGATTCCCCTCGCGGAGGCAACCATTTATCTTGCCACGAGTCCCAAAAGCAATTCGGGGATATTAGCCATAGATGAAGCGCTGCGAAAGGTCAAAGAGACCGGAAACCTGCCCGTCCCGTTACACCTGAGGAATGCGCCGACACAACTGATGAAAGAACTCGGATATTCAGACGGCTACAAATATGCGCACGACTACCCTAACCATTTTGTCAAGCAGCAGTTCATGCCCGACGAGATACAAGGAACGACATTCTGGCAGGCACAAGGAAGTGCACAAGAACAAAAAATGGCGGAATGGATGAAACACTTGTGGGAAAAGGAAAATTGAGAATTGGCTGGATTATACGTACATATTCCGTTTTGTAAGAAACGTTGCCTGTACTGCGATTTTTACTCCACAACGTTGCTGGAGCGCCGCGCGGAATATATAGAGGCCGTACTACGGGAAATAACCGAGCGCAAGAGTGAAACGGACGAGCCAATACGTACTATTTACCTCGGCGGAGGGACGCCAAGTACATTGCCTGCGAATGACATAGCGCGCATTTTAGCAGCCATCGGAATGCAAGAGGCTGAAGAGATAACAATGGAACTCAACCCCGGTGATGCTACTGCAGGTTACCTGCAAGACCTAAAAAATGCCGGTATCAACAGGCTCTCTATCGGCATTCAGTCGTTTCAGGACCATTTGTTGCGAACCATCGGGCGGAGGCATAACGCACAAGAAGCAATCGAGGCCGTTCATATGGCGCAAAAAGCAGGATTCGACAACTTGTCTATTGACCTCATCTACGCACTTCCAGGGCAGACAATGAGACAATGGGAAGAAGATATTGAAACTGCGTTAAGCCTTGATATACAGCACATATCATGTTACGGCTTAATATATGAAGAGGGCACTGCACTCACCCACATGATGGAAAAAGGAGAGATTGAGTCCATTGACGAAGATATAGAAAACGAAATGTACGATTACTTATGCAATCGGCTCAAAAAAGCGGGTTTTGAACATTACGAAGTAAGCAATTTCGCCCTACCGGGATTTGAGTCAAAGCACAACAGTAGCTATTGGGATGGCACACCATACATAGGTATAGGCGCAGGTGCGCATAGTTATCTGCCACCTGTGAGGAGTTGGAACATAAACGATCTTAATGCCTATATCCATGGCATCAAAAGAGGGACCCCGGAACGCGGACAAGAGGTTCTGACTGAGATCGATTTGTATAACGAACGTGTCATGTTAGGGCTACGAACCTCAAAAGGATGTATGCTTTCACCGTCGGTTGACCGTCGGTTGACCGTCGGGAATTACTCGAAAACGGGGCTATTAAGAGAAGAGAAAGACGGTCGCGTGGTGGCAACCCTAAAAGGGATTCATGTTTTGAACAGAATAATTGAAGATTTGATGATATGAAAACAAAAAACTGGTACAAACCCTTCCTTTTGTGGTTTTGGGGCATTTTCTTAGGAGGTTTATTGACGGCCTTCCTCGTCATATGGTTGATAACGAAAGGAGCACTTGGATATTTGCCTCCGTTGGAGGAATTACAGAACCCGAAGAACACTTTTGCGAGTGAGATTATCTCGTCCGACATGCAGTCTTTGGGGCGTTATTACCGCTATGAGAACCGTATCGGCGTACAATACACCGACCTCTCGCCAAATCTGATTAATGCACTAATCGCCACTGAAGATGTCCGTTTTTATGAGCACACTGGCGTGGACTTCAAGTCCATGTTCCGCGCTATTCTCAAACTCGGTCGCGCCGGCGGAGGAAGTACGCTCACACAACAGTTGGCAAAACAATTATGGTCTCCGCGCGCAAACAATATCTTTGAGCGCGCGATGCAAAAACCAATAGAATGGGTCATCGCTACCAAACTGGAACGGCTGTACTCAAAGGATGAGATTTTGCTAATGTATCTCAACCAATTCGATTTTCTATACAATGCAGTGGGGATCCAATCCGCTTCGCAAGTCTATTTTTCAACAACTCCGATTGACCTCAAACCGGAAGAAGCGGCAATGCTCGTCGGCATGTGTAAAAATCCGTCTCTCTACAACCCTGTCCGGCATCCGGTACGCGCCACCAACCGCCGGAATACCGTCCTCAGCCAAATGGAAAAATACGGTTACATAGACGAAGCCACACGAGATTCCCTTTCCGCTCTACCGCTGACTTTGCACTACAGTTCAGTGGACCACAAACAAGGCCTCGCTCCTTATTTCCGCGAATATCTGCGCGGTGTGCTGACAGCCAAAGAACCCAAAGAGAGCGACTACTCGGAGTGGAACAAACAGCAGTACCAGCTTGACTTGTGGCAGTGGGAAAATAATCCTTTGTACGGTTTCTGTGAAAAGAACAAAAAAGCAGATGGCAGCAAATACGATATCTATCAAGACGGTTTGAAGATTTACACCACTATTGATTCCCGTATGCAGCGCTATGCAGAAGAGGCTGTCAACGAACATATGCAAGAGCAGCAAAAATCCTTCTTCAAAGAATTGAAGAAGAAGAGGAATGCGCCATTTTCATGGAAACTCACACAGGATGAAATAGACGGCATCATGAACCGCTCCATGCGTCAAACCGAACGATACCGCTTAATGAAGAAAGCGGGTGTCAGCCAGGATTCCATTAAAAGCGCCTTTATGACGCCGCGCGAGATGCAGGTATTTACATACGACAGGGGCCTTATTGACACCATTCTTTCGCCATACGACTCCATCAAGTGGCAAAAAAGTTTCCTCCGTTGCGGTTTCATGTCTATGGATCCGCACACCGGGCATGTCAAAGCTTATGTCGGAGGCCCGAACTTTGCGCATTTCCAATATGATATGACAACCAAAGGGAAGCGCCAGATTGGTTCTACTGTCAAGCCGTTCCTCTATACGTTGGCAATGGATGAGGGAATGTGGCCATGCGACAAAACGGTCAATGAACCTATCACCCTATTTGATGCAAACGGACGCGAATGGAGTCCGCGAGACACACATGACAAATACCGAGGAGATACTGTCACCCTCACATGGGGACTAATGAACTCGTCCAACTGGATTTCCGCTTATCTCATGTCTCTATTCACGCCGGAACAACTCGTCAAAATGATGCAGTCATTCGGCATTCAAGGCCAGTTAGACCCGGTTATTTCCCTGTGTCTCGGCCCTTGCGAAGTGAGTGTAGAAGAAATGGTTGACGCCTACACTACTTTTGCCAACAACGGTATCCGGACCGAACCGCTGTACGTCACACGCATAGAAGACAGCAACGGAAATGTTATCGGCACTTTTACCCCGCGGACACATGAAATAATCAGCGAAATGACAGCCTATAAGATGTTGTATATGCTTCGCGCGGTGCTTGACCACGGAACGGGTGTGCGCGTACGGTTCAAATATGGGATAACGGCTCCTATGGGTGGCAAAACGGGCACTACAAATAACAACTCTGATGGCTGGTTCATGTGTTTCACACCTTCGTTGGTCAGCGGCACATGGGTCGGAGGAGAAGACCGTGGCATACATTTTGATAATATGGCAGAAGGACAGGGTGCATCTATGGCACTGCCTATATGCGCTTTGTATTTGCAAAAAGTATTTGCAGATAAAGAGTTAGGATATAGTCCGACCGAAAACTTCCATGTTCCGGCATGGTTTGACCCGAACGAAGGATGTAAATAATTACGAATCGGAATTTGAGAATCAAGCATTTAATAGTATTGGGGGCGTTGTGCCTTTCGCCATTTGCTGCGTGCCTATCGCCTCTATCCGCACAGTTGAACACCGACCGCATCACTGCCATCGGCAGAAATGCCTTGTATTTCGAGGATTACGTACTCTCTATTCAGTATTTCAATCAGGTTATCCACCTCAAGCCTTACTTAAGCGAACCGTATTTTTACCGCGCCATCGCAAAGATTCAGTTGGAAGACTATCAAGGGGCGCTTAAAGATTGCAATGCGGCTATCGAACGTAATCCTTTCTCTCCCGGGTGTTACTATGCGCGAGGATACGTTTACCGCCAATTGAACATGCTTGACAAAGCCGAAGCGGACTACTCGGAAGCACTGCATTTTTCTCCGGAGAATCGCACCTATATGTTGTTGCGCGCTGATACACGCGCGCAAATGGAGCACTATGATGAGGCACTCGAAGATATTGAGCAGATGCTGAAACGTGAACCTCAGGCCGCCACTATATGGAGTGAAAAAGGGCGTATATGCATTGCGAAAAAGGATACTGTAGCCGCCTTAACCGCATTTGAAAAAGCAACCATATACGATAAGACCAATCCCGCTGTTTGGTCAGCACTCGGTGTTACCAACCTAATGCTCAACCATGAAGAAGACGCATACGTCCAACTCACACAGGCCATCAATCTCGGCTCCAAATGGGCAGGAGATTTTATAAACCGCGGGGTTATTCATTATCACCGGCATAATTACCGAGGCGCACTCAGTGATTTTGACCAAGCAGTCAAAATTGCACCGAGAGATGCTGACAGTTATTACAACCGCGGTATGATGCGACAGGAGGTCGGCGATTATAACCGCGCATTGGAGGATTTTAATACAGCCATTGATTTAGAACCAGACCAAACACATATGCGCTACCAAAGAGCGCTCGTTGAGATGCAACTAAAACAATGGAGAGACGCTGTTTCTGATTTGGACACGCTCATCGCACGATACCCTTATTTCCTACCAAGTTACTATCTGGCGGCTCAAGCAGAGGATAAATCAGGCAACGCAAAGGCAGCATATCAATACCGCAGGAAAGCGCAGGACTTGGAAGAACGAAAAGAGCTAATTCAAGCGCAGCAGAACCAGCCCAATACCGATATGCTCATCGCGGACGCACAACCGCAGAAAAAAGATCATCGCAAAGAGTTCTCTACCTCTACTGCACAAAACCAAACGGAGATTCCTGAAGAAGAACAGAAATATGACTCGCAAACACGCGGAACTATTCAAAAGAAATACCAGGACGTCATCAATGAGCCGAATATTGTACTCAGTTATTATAGCCAGGATTTAAGCCTGAGACGCACCAACTACTACCACCCGGTTGTAGATTTGCTAAACAAGCAGGAAATGCTGCCTGCGGCTCTGCGGTTCACGAACCAGGAAATGGCACTTACAGCCGAGATGGTGGATTTTCATTTTTCTGAAATAGCTCGGATTACACGCCAAATGGGCGATATGCCTACTGCTGAATTGTATTTTGCACGGGCAATAGAGTTCGCTATCATCAAGGATTACGCCAGCGCCATTGATGATTGCACGAAAGCCTTTGTTCTCGCAGCGGATTACAACCGGGACTTTGCGGCCATTATCGTCTTTTGCCGCGCCAACTGGAGATACCGCCTGACGGACGTGGATTATGAACTCATCCTACTCGACTACGACCAGGTACTGCGCCTACTGCCTGATTTTGATTTCGCTTTATACAACAAAGCCAATATTCTTTGCGCACAGAAGGAATACAAAGAAGCAATCAATCATTATACAAGGTCTATCGAACAAGACCATGATTTTGCAGAAGCGTACTTCAATCGAGGACTTACATATATCTACATTGGAGAAAATGAAAAAGGACTGGCAGACCTTTCAAAAGCCGGAGAATTAGGAATTTATCAAGCGTACAACATGATTACGCGGTTTAAATAGATGAAAATGAACGGAATAATCAAACAGTACAAAGAGATTGTAGGATTGCTTCTCCTATTCATTCTCGTAATCCGTTGTGCGCCTTGTTCCGCCCAAGTACTCTATGAAATAAGCGGTAATGGGACAAAGCAAAAGTCCTATATTCTGGCGACAAACCGCTATGTGCATATGCAGTTTCTGGATACTATTCCTAATGTATTCAAATGTTTCGGCAGGTGTAACAAAGTAGTAACCGAGTTCGCCATGCAGGACTATGAAGCACTCGCCGCTTTGCGGAAAGCCGCACTGCTGCCGGACTCCGTCAAACTCAGCAATTTCTACTCCGAAGCCGAATACACGCTCATAGACAATAGTTTGCGTATCAATCTGGGCATGGGTTTGGATAAATTATGCCGTATGAAACCTTCGTACCTTACGGAAATGTTCCGCTCGGAACTCATGAAACAATGGTTGCAATACGACGAGCAACACTCAATGGAGAACTTTTTTGAAGTTGTAGCGTCCGAACGTGACATGCCAGTCATCGGGCTTGATAACATCGGAGAAACAATGTATATGCTCTTTGACCGCGAACCTTTCCACTGGCAGTGCAAAGAGTTGCTCAAAGTGATAGAATATCCAGAGAATGAAGTCAAACAAGAACGAGTATTGCGAGATATGTACCGCGATGGAAGACTTTCTGACATGGCATTCCAAATTGAGGGACCGGATAATACCACATCCATCTCTTTTTCAGACTACAAAGTGTATTGCGCGCGTAATGAACAGTGGGTTAAAAGACTACACTCCATTCTCGGTCAAGGAGGTGCATTCATCACGCTTAATGCCAATTATCTCGGGGGGGAAAAAGGACTCTTGCAGCAACTGCGTTCGGCAGGATACAGAGTAAGACCGGCTAACAGAAAACTCAATTTTAAACAATAATAAAATATGAAAAATCGTTTCTTTTTGTGCGCTATAACCATCATGGTAGCGCTCACAATGAGTGTTAACGCTGCTCAACGCGGCAAGTTTATCCACGTGGACAACACCGTCAACAAGAATCTCAAGCCGCAGATTGCTTTCTGCCAAGACCACAAGGATGGAAAAGAAGTCACCACACTACTCGTAAAAACCGTCAACACCAACGCTTACAACGAGTTTACAGACGCATCGCGTATGCTAATCCGCTTTGCTGACGGCAAGGCAATGAGACTCAACCGTCTGGCTGGAGATGAAGCCCAGAAGAACAAATATAGCAAAAAAAACGGGAACGCTACTATCTCATATTTCGAGACTATTACCGAGTACGAAACACTTCCCGAAGTCATTGAGAAATTGGAAGCCAGTATCGCCATCATCAAGGTGCGGATCGTATTTAAAGAGAATGATGCTAAAGACTATGACATTGCAGAGGGACATCAAGCAAAGATGGCAGCAGACCTTCTCAAATCCTATCAAGAAGCCGTATTAGCTGAACGCAAATCGAACACCGACTTATCTGACGACGATTTCTGATATAGCTATTTCAAGTACGGATTTACCGCTAACAGAGTTGCATATCACGCTCAAATATTTGGGCGTGAGTGCCTTTTTAATTAGCGCTTTTCGCTTTTTACGAATGGGAATGGATGATTTCCACATGGCGCAACGTAAAACGCCTGGCGGTTAACAAGGAAGATATGACCAAGTTGGAAGAAAAAAGAACGAACTTATTTAAATTATTACGAAATACATTGCAATGAAAAGAGTAGTTATAACGGGCATGGGTATCTGGTCATGCCTTGGAAAATCATTGGATGAGGTGCGCGATTCTCTCTATACCGGCAAGTCGGGTATCATTCTTGATCCGGTGCGCAAAGAGATGGGGTTCCGTTCCGGTCTGACAGCAAAAGTGGATATTCCTGATTTGAAAGGTGTACTGAGCCGCTCCCAGCGCGCGTACATGCCGGAACAAGCCAAATATGCATACTGTGCAACCGTAGAAGCACTGCGTAATGCGGGCATTGACCAGGACTATCTGGACAAACATGATGTAGGCTTGATGTATGGCAATGACTCAACCGTTGATCCAGCGGTCCGCGCGGTAGATACGATTCGCGAAAAGCACGACACTACTCTCTGTGGTTCAGGGGCAATCTTCCAGTCCATGAACTCCACCGTCACAATGAACCTCGGAACGATATTCCGCTTGCGTGGTATCAACCTGACTGTTAGCGGCGCTTGCGCAAGCGGGGCGCACGCTATAGGATTGGGCGCTTTGCTGATCCAGACAGGACTTCAGGATATGGTTGTATGCGGTGGAGCACAAGAGGTTAACCCCTTCTCCGTCGGCTCATTCGATGGTATATCTGCTTTCTCTGTTCGCGAGAACGAGCCGGAAAAAGCATCACGTCCGTTTGACCGCGACCGGGATGGTCTGGTTCCCGGAGGAGCAGCTACAGTTATCATTGAGGAATATGAGCATGCCGTTAAACGCGGAGCCCCCATTATTGCGGAAATTCTCGGATATGGTTTCTCCGCGAACGGCGATCATATATCCTCTCCAAACGTTGAGGGGCCAAGTAAGTCTCTGCGCATGGCGATTGAGCGTGCAGGAGTGAAAATTGACGAAATCGGATACATCAATGCACATGCCACATCGACACATGTAGGAGACACCAATGAGGCAAAAGCAATCTATAATGTCTTTGGAGACCGACGCATTGAGGTCACTTTGAACTCCTTGAGGACGAACTTGTCAGGGGCCGGTTCGCCGGTAGTAAGGATGCGCACTTCGTTGCCGTGCTCGCGAAGTACCGCCGCAAAACG